>CAZGDV010000098.1:0-11044 GCA_964524995.1 uncultured Dehalococcoidia bacterium
GGTGGACGGAACAAGGCGTTATCAAGGCCCAGCGCATTGGGCCTCGTCGCGACCGAAGGTTCAGGCGCGGCGACGTCGAGGCCCTACTGAACAAATAGCTCCGGGTTCCCCCGTACACAGGACCGGCAACGCCTGGCAAGCCCCGGGCTACCCTGTAACCGCGCCTTCGTCACCCCACATCAAAATCCACCCCTTGCATGCGCGTTCACAGCCCTAGCAGCGCAGCTACCCTCGCGTCGCGCCACTGCTTCTGTGCCTCGACCAGCCGGTGGGGCCGGAACGGCCGCCGACAGGCCTCAGGGTCCGCTCCCAGGATTTCCATCTCATCGATGCTGCCCGCGCCCAAGTCTTTCTGCCAGCAATACCACAGGTATCCCACGTCCTCCACATCGAACCCCATCAGGCGAGTGGCAAGGCAGTCTGCGGCCAGCGGGTCCGTACTGGCAATCGCCACGCCCCAGTCCACAGGATCACCGCCCTCCGGGCCCTCACCCTCCATTCCCACGAAGCCGTCGATCACGCTGAGATGGGGCAGGTAGGCAGCAGCTACCAGATAGAGATTCAGGTTGTGTACGGGGTAGCCCTGGTGCATCTTACGCTTGTCGCCGCCCACCTGTGCCGCCGCCGTGTCACGCGCCCTCGATACCCTCGCCGATTGCCTCACGGATGACGGCAAGCTATAGTAGGCCCTCTTGAGAACACCCCGGACAGCTCCGCCCGACCCCTTCTTGACCCTGTAGTACAGGGCACCCATGACCAGGTTCTTGATCGACAGAGTCACCACCACCACGTCGTGCGTCTTGGGCGGCCCAACGACGATCCGGTAGTCGCTGTCGGCGGCGGTCTTGGAGAACCTCAACTTCATCGGGTCCAGATGGGCATCATAGACTCCGACCTTCACCCACTCCCCATCGTTCATGTCCACCAGCTCAACCCCGAACTCGTCTACCAGGCCCTGGTATCCGTAGTTCGTGAACCCTTCGCGAGCAGGTACAATGGTGGACTCACCCACTGTGATCCTGCCATCATACCTTTCCCGTACGAAGCGCAGAACGGCGCGTACCGCGTCGACATGCGTGGCAGCAAGGGGCTTGGTGGTGGAGACGAAGTTGACCTTGATGAAGACGTTGGTCTTGCCGGTCAGATCGATATCGTCCTCGACCGCACGCAGGGCGGCGTCGATGTTCCCCTGCCTGTCGTCCCCCTTGATCAGCGCCACTCTCGACCTTACCACCGACCCATACGCTCCTCTCCCTGCATACTAGTGATTTGACCCCAAGCCCGTCAAGGCGCTGTTTGACAAGAAGAGGCAGCTTGCTAGAATGCTACCAATCACCCTCACCCAACCCTCTCCCTCACAGGGAGAGGGGATGATATGTGGTTCTCGCATGGCAAACGATCACACCAGGCACCCTCCCAACCCTCTCCCTCACAGGAAGAGGGAATCCGGTGGCCGTGGACTGTCAGATGTGGCGTCCCCACCACCTCCCCCACAGGGAGAGGGAGCGACAAGTGGAAGAGCCTTGCTCTTGCGATAGAGGGGTGGGACCGAGGTAATACTCAGCACACACCAATTCCCTCTCTCCCCTCTGGGGAGAGAGCCGGAGTGAGGGGACATGAAGAGAACACCCGAACAGACAGCCCGCGCACGCGACCTGCGCCGTAACCAGACCAACGCAGAGAGGGCGCTGTGGGACAGACTGAGGAACAGGCAGATAGAGAGCGCGAAGTTCAAGAGACAGTGGCCCATCGGACCTTTCATCGTCGATTTCGTGAACCTTGGGAGAAGGCTCGTCATTGAGATCGACGGGGGCCACCATAACGAACCAGGGAACCGTGATCGGGACCAACAGCGCACGGCATGGCTGGAAGAGAATGGCTACCGGGTTCTCAGGTTCTGGAACAACGAAGTCCTCTTGAACACGGATAGCGTGATGGAGGCTATCAGGCAGGCTTTGATACCATCACCCCAACCCTCTCCCCGCAGGGAAGAGGGAGACCGCGATACACCACAACTGCAAGGACAGAACCAACCTTCTCCCCGATAGGGAGAAGGCGACTCACCCTCATTAGGAAAAGGAATCAAGGGCAGGGGCACACCCTCGCCCCAACCCTCTCCCTTGGAAGGGAGAGGGAGCATTTCTTAGAGCGAATACAAGCCTATACAGTTCGGGCTCGATGCTAGTCAGGAATACCTGATCAGTACCACTCTCGGTTTCACAGACCCGCCTCATACCGGCTCGCCTTGCGATCGAAGGCCGCCCGCCACCCGCACGCTATCGCGCAAAGGTCAAGCGCCGGGCTTCCACCCTTCGGATTCGAGCTTCCGGCAGTACTCCAGGCCGAGTGCGGTAGGCCGATATGTGTAGATCGATAGCTTGCCCCCGGCCGTGCGCTCGATCAGGCCCGCCCCGAGGAGCGCACGCAGGGCCACGTCCCTCAGGTATCCCGTGAGAGGAATGCGATGGTCCGGGACACCGCTGCCCGTTCTCTCCGATTCCCTGTAGATGTGGAACAGCAAAGCGACGGGCTCCGACTTCAGAGAGTCCAGAACGGTCTGTATGGCGTCGGTGCGCATCAGCATCCCGGCGAGGTCATCGTAAGTAGACATGTTCAGCCAGCCAACCCATCGAGTTGCACGTATCCACCAAGGCTATGATATTCCGGGATCATTAGACCCGCAATACTCACCTGCCCCGGTCAGAGTGGGGGACGTCGCGGCCAGGCGGCGACTCACTCACCCAGTATCCTGCGAGCGGCCCTCAGCCCCGATAGCGCGACCGCAGGCACGCCCCCACCCGGCATCGTCCAGTGCCCGGCCAAGTAGAGGTTCTCCACCGGCGTCCTCTGGTCCAGGCGTCTCATGAACATGCCGGGCGAGAAGGCCCACCCCATGGCGGCTCCCAGCGAGTTGAGTGTGTACCTCTCGTATGTCAAAGGCGTTGCCGAGTCCTGAACCAGGATGTGCTCCGAGAGACCGGGGATCAGCCTCTCGGCTTTCCCGACGAGTTTATGTGATGCTCTCTCCTTCTCCTCTCTCCAGCTCCTGTCCCTCAGGTGATAGGGGGCCATCGTCATGAGTATCACAACGTGCTTGCCAGGCGGAGCGATACTCGGGTCCATATAGGTGGGAACGGCGATCCCGAAGCATGGCACGGACGTCTCACCCCGGAGAAGTGACTCCCACTCCTCTGTGTTGTCGTAGGTCTCATAGACAATGGTCTCCGGCGCATCTAGACCCACGGTTCTCGGGTCGATATCCACTCCGAGGTACACGTACAGCGACGACAGGCTGATCTCCATGCCGTTCAGCGTCCGTACGAATTCCGCCGGCAGGTTCTCCTCGCCAACCATGTTCAGGAACGTCGGCCTGGCGGCGGCGTTGGACATGACCCACTCCGCACGGATCCGCTTCCCCTTTGCCGTCCGGACCCCGACGGCCTTGCCGCCCTCCAGAATGATCCTGTCAACCAGCGTTCTGTACTCGATTTGCCCGCCGTGCCTCTCGAGCGCCCTGACGAGCGTATCCGGGACAGCCTGGATACCGCCTGTGGGATAGAAGTAGCCGCGCTGCTGCTCAGTCACCAGGAGAGCGGCGTAGTCGATGGCCGAGTTGCGCCAGTTCGGGTGCCACAGGTGCCAGTTGGCGCTTACGAGGGCCTTGAGCCTCACGTCCTCGATGTACTCATCCAGCAGGGCCTGGAAGGACTTGTCGCTGTACTTTGTGAGCAGGGGCGACATCTCGGGCAGCTTCCTGATATCGTCGTAGATGCTGCCTATGACCGAGAAGATGTCTTCTATCCCCTTGGACTCTGAGGGGAACCTGCCTTTCAGCGTTTCGGGCAAGTCCTTCATGTCGCGGCTGCTGTCGAACGACATGTCCGGGAACACGAACCTCTGGAACTGCTCTTTGAACTCCAACTCATCCTCTATCTCCAGTGCCGCCAGGACGCGCTGGAATGCCCCGCTCTCCTTGCCCCCGGTCAGGTGCAGCACACCAGCATCGAACTTGAACCCTTTTCGCGTGAACGACGTGCAGCACCCACCCGGAACGTAGTGCTGCTCCAGAACCTTGACCCTCTTGCCCCGTTTCGCCAAGTAGGCGGCGCAGGCCAGGCCCCCGATCCCCGCGCCTATCACCACCACATCGTGCTCTTCGTCGAAACCGTTGCCAGCGCTCATCGACGCGACCTCCTCCGGCCCGATACGATCAGCCTCATGTTCAGACGCTCTCTAGACCTTCTGCCCGGCGAGGAACCCCGAGGCGACAGCCTCCATCAGCCTGCCGGGCTCGGCGCCGTCGCCCACGACGTGGAGCTCCGCGACTCTGCCTTCCAACTCGCGCGCAAGCTCTGTGTTGGCAGTGATCCCAACCTTCACGACCGTATCGGCTTCGATGAGCTCGGTCGAATCGCCCTGGGCTACCCTCAATCCCTTGCCGGTGATCTCAACCACCGTGGCCCCTTTGATCATCCTGGCCCCAGCCTCCCTCAGCTTCTTCAGCAGGACCCACCTATGGGTCATCTCAACGTCCGCCCCGAACCGGCCGGTCTCCTCTACGATCGCGACCAACTTCCCTCGGTCCAGTAAGGTCTCCGCCAGCTCGCAGCCTGCGAAGTCACCGCCCACCACGGCAACGCGCTTGCCAAAAGGGAACCCGAACCTCAGGAGCCACCTTATAACAGCAGGACTGTAGAAGTACTTGACGAACAGGGCAGCGAGACGGTACATGATCCTCTCCAGGACGTCAACCCCGTCATCGACATGAGCACCGAACATCGACTGAACTCTCCGCCGGCTCAGCACGATGCCGCTGTCCTCACCTGGTACGTCCAGCGAACGAGGGGCACCCCCCAAAGCCAGTACAACGGTATCCGGAGCTATCCCTTCGACCAGCTCGGGGGTGACCGTTATGCCCAGCCTGGTATCGATAGGCAGCTTCCCCATCTCTCTGGTCACGTATCTCAGGAATGGTTCGAGCTTCTGGTTCGTAACCGACGCCAGCAGCAGCGCCCCGCCCAGTCTCGCGTTCTGATCGCACAACGTGACCTGGTGTCCACGAGCGCACGCAACTCGGGCAGCCTCCATTCCCCCAAGGCCAGCGCCGACCACCAGCACCCGCTTCTTGACCTCGGCAGGCTTCTCAACGGGGTACTCCTCTTCCCGGCCCATTCTGCCATTTACGCTGCAGTAGATAGGTAGATCGTCGACGCCAGATATGCAGCGACAGCAGTTGATGCAAGGCCTGATGTCCCTGAGTCTCCCCTCTCTGGCCTTGTTGGGGAGCTCCGGGTCCGCGATCAGGGCGCGAGCCATGTACACCATGTCGGCCTTGCCCTGTCTCAGGACGCGCTCGGCCACCAGCGGATCCTGTATCTGGGTCCCTGCAGCCACCGGAATGCCGACCGCGCTCTTCACCCCTTCGGCCAGGTATGCCCAGGCACCCTGCGGCACCCACGTTTGAATCATCGGCACGGAGGCATAGTGCCAACCAGCCATGACATCGATCTGGCAGACGCCTGCCTCCTCCAGCATACGCGCCATGACCTTCGTGTCCGCTAGGCCGTAGCCCTCGGGCTTCATCATGTCGGCTCCACTCAGCCGGCAGGTAATGGGGAAGTCACCGCCCGCTTTCTTCTTGATGTCGTCGATTATCTGGAGCAGGAACCTCATCCGGTTTTCGAGGCTTCCGCCGTACTCATCCGTTCTCTTGTTCGTCAGTGGTGAGAGGAACTGGGAGATTATGTAGCTGACGGACGCTATAACCTCAACGGCATCGAAACCAGCCTTCTGCGCCCTGAGCGCTCCATCGCCGAACGTACCAACCATCCGGTGTATCTCTTCCACGCTCAGGGCTTTGGGCATGGTGGCTTCACGCGGGCCGCCAAGGCGGAAGGCTGAGCCGGGTCGTCCTGTAGGTGTCACGCCCGAAGGACTCACGAACTCCACCGGGCCATCGTCGAACGCCCAGCTGTAGCCAACGCCTATCTGGGCGTAGGCCCTCGCACCATTCTCATGGATGACATCCACCAGCCTCTCAAGGCCCGGCAAGAAGCGATCGTCATAGATGCCATACAGGGGGCCTCGGTCAAGCCGGGTGGTGCTGCAGCTTATGCCGATTAGCGCTACCCCACCCCTGGCCCTCTCAGCGTAGAACGCCTTGGTTTGCCCGGATACCGTGGCGTCCTCTTCGAAGGCTATGCCCATCGCCGGGAGCTTGATCCGGTTCTTGAGCTCGAGCTTGCCTATGCTGATGGGCTCGAACAGTCTACGCAGCCTGCCATTGGCCATTCTCTGGTCATCCTCCGCAACACTCTGTCCGGAAGAGAACAGACTCTCGCTCCGAACGCCGTGGCCCCAGGGTATGCAAGTAGGATTACACCAGCATTACATAGAACTGACTAAAAGGTTACAGCGCCGGGAGGACAGGCGTCGATCTCAGGAAGAGCGGCCGAGCCCAGCTACTCGGCTTCGGCCTGTTCTTCAGAGATGATTGGCAGCTCGACGAAGAATTTGGTCCCCTTGCCCGCTACACTCTTGGCATAGAGACGACCGCCGTGCTCGTGGATGATGCCGTAGCAGATGCTTAGGCCCAAGCCGGTGCCTCTGCCGACATCCTTCGTGGTGAAGAATGGGTCGAATATCCGGTTCAGGTTCTCTTCGGGGATCCCGGGGCCGTCGTCAGCGAACTGCACCTGAATCATGTTGCGTGAGACAGCCGTGCTGATGCGGAGCTGGCCTCGGCCATGCGCTCCGGTCATCGCCTGCTCCGCGTTGGTAATGATGTTGACGAACACCTGCTCCATCTGGTAGAAGTCGGCCATGGTCTCGGGGAGGTCGGGGGCCAGTTCCGTGACCACCTCCACGTTGTTCACATTCATGCGATAGGCATGAAGCTCAAGGCTCTTCTCGATGGCCTCGTTGATACATATGAGGCTGCGCTCCGGCTTGTGCCTTCTTGCGAACGACAGGAGGTTCGAGGTAATCCTGGCCGCTCGTTGCGCCTCCCGGTGAATGGTCACCAAGTCTTCCCTGACCGTCTCATCCAGGTCGGGCCTCGTGGCCAGCAGCTGTGCGAAGGCTTGAACGGCGGCCAGGGGGTTGTTCAGTTCGTGCGCTACACCAGCTGCAAGCTCACCCACTGCGGCCAGCCGACCGGTGAGGTGGAGCTGCTGCTCCATCCGCTGCTTCTCTTCTTCGCTCTTCTTGCGGTCACTGATGTCCGTAATGAAGCCCTCGATGGCAAGTAGCTCGCCTTCGGGCGAGAAAACCCCGGCTCCCTTCTCCCACACCCACTTCTCCTCGCCCTGGGTATCGCTTATCCGGTACGTAAGCAGGAAGGGCCGCCGGCTCTCTACCGCTCTGTCCACTTCCCTGGAGACCGACTCGCGGTCGTCGGCGTGAATGAGGCTCATATAGCTGACCCTGCAGTTCTCCTGAAGCTCCGAAGGCTCGTAACCCGTAAGCTCACGGCAGCCTTCGCTTACAAATATGATTGTCCTCTGTGCATCCCTCCTGCACCGGTAAGCCATACCGGGCAGATTGCTCATAAGGGTGACAAGAGATCTCTGGGACTCGTGCAGCTTTGCCTCGGCCTCACCAAGTCGCTTCTCCGTGCTCACCTGCCGGGCCACCCGGACCACCACCTGAGGGAGGGCTTCGATGAACCCCGCATCCTTGACGATGTAGTCGAGCGCCCCGAGCTTCATCATCTCGACGGCGATCCGCTCGTCGCCCTGACCCGTCATCACGATGAAAGGTACACGGCCCTGCTCCTCGATCAGCTGCTCGACGATCTGCTTCGCGGTCATGTCCGGCAGCCTATAGTCCAAAAGCAGCAGTAGCCCAGGGTTCTTGCGGTACTCCTCCACCGCTCCTGCGCCTGTCGTCGCCGCGCTGGCGTCGAATCCCGCCCTTGCGAGACTTCTGGTGACCAGGCGGCACAAGCCCTCGTCGTCCTCGACAACTAGCACAGGCTCGCGCACATCGGTGTCGCTGTCAGTTCTTGACGAGCTCTCCATCGATTTCCGGTACCTCCACGACCATGAGGAACAATCCAAGCTGGCGTATCGCTTCGACGAAATTGTCGTACTCGATAGGCTTCGTTATGTAGTTGCTGCATCCCAGCTCGTGGCAGTGCGCCACTTCCCTTGGATCATCAGTCGTGGTGATCATAATCACCGGCATCTTCCTCAGTCTCTGGTCCTCTTTGACTCTCCTCAGCACCTCGACTCCGTCCACCTTGGGCATCCGTATATCCAGAAGCAGGAGATACGACGTCCCATTCTGGAACTTCTGCTGGTCCGAGTTGCCGTACAGGAAGTCCAGGGCTTCCTGCCCATCCTTGAAGTGGATTATCTCGTTGTTGATCCCCGCTCGCCTCAGGTTCTTCTGGATCAAGGCAGCATGCCCCATGTCGTCCTCGGCGATCAGTATCGTCATGGCCCCCTTCATCAAATCACCCCCGGAATCTTACTAGCTATCATTGGGCAGCGACACGTAGAACTTGCTGCCCACGCCTGGCTCGGATTCGACCCATATCCGGCCATTGTGTCGTCCTATTACCTTCTTGACGATGCTCAACCCCAGGCCTTCCCCCTCGGTGATCCCCGGATTGAGTCGGTGGAATATCTCAAACACCTTTCTCTGGTGCTCCGTGGCTATTCCCATTCCGTTGTCCTCAACGCAGTAGACCACCTCGTCGCCGACTACTTCACCCGTCACCTTTATGACGAGGGCCTTCTCCGGGTCAGAGTACTTGAGTGCGTTGTCTACCAGGTTCGAGAAGACCTGATTGACTTGCACAAAGTCGCCCGTGCAGGGTGGCAGATCGCCGATTTCGATCTTCGCTCCGAGTTCCTTCACGCGGTACTCGAAGTACTTCGCGATGTCGAACAGCATGAGGCTCATGTTGAGTTTCTCGAAGTTGAGGGCGGCTCTTCCCAAACGCGAGAGACGAAGCAGCCCTGTCAGGAGTGTGTCCATCTTGGATATGCTCGTTTCGATGTACTGAAGCGAATCGGGAATGTCCACATCAAGGATCGGGGTTACCCGCTGCCTTATTTCCTGCGGCATAGCCTCACTCTTCAGGATTTCGCCTGCTTCCTCAAGTGAGTACTTGAGCTCCTTGCTGAATCCCTGGACGTTGACGAGAGGCGAGCGCAGATCGTGCGACGTAACGTATATGATCTGCTCCTGTTCGAAGTTCTTCTCTGCGAGTTCGGCCGTGAGTCGCTCCCTCTCCTCTTCGGCACGCTTGCGTTCGGTTATATCCCTGGCAACCCCGACTATCTCGACCGGGCGCTTGCCACGGACATTCGACGCTGAGTACTCGATATCTGCCAGGGTCCCATCCTTCTTCTTGGCCTTGATAGTGCCCCGGAAATGGCCCTGCTCTCTGATCCCCTCATTCACCTGCTCGGTCACCTCAGTCAGGCTCACGTCGTCTGACAGAAACAGGTCCGCAACCTGCCCCATAATCTCATCCTTGGGGTAGCCCATAATCTGCTGTATCCTGTCGTTGGCCCAAGTCATGACGCCTTCCTGGTAACTGAAGACAGCGTCGGGTATGTTACCGAGCAGGGCCGCGTACTGGGCTTCGGACTCCCGCAGCGCTTGCTCAACCTTCTTCCTTTCGGTCAAGTCGACAAACGATGATATTGTCTGGATCGGCTTGCCCTTCTTGTCCTTCAGGATACTGGTGAGGACCCGCACGTGAAGCTCCGAGCCATCCTTTCTCCGCGCGGTGAGTTCTCCTTCCCATGAGCCATTCTCGATCATGTGTGTGGCGATTTCATCCGCCAGTGCCGGATCGTTCAACTCGAGGAGTTCCCAGTACGACCCGCCAATGAGCTCATTCTTGCTGTCCCTCCGCCACAGGTCCATGCAAGCCTGGTTCACATAGGTGATGGTGCCCTGTATATCGGAGATCGCCATGGGGCTGATCGAGTTCTCCATAGCGTTTTCCATGAGCCACAGGGCTTCCTCGAGCTTCTTCCGCTGACTGATGTCGCGGTAGCTCATTACGATCCCATTCACCTCAGGGTCGTCGAGCATATTGGCGCCAACGCCCTCGACCGTGCACCAGGAGCCATCCTTGTGCAGGAAACGAATCTCCATCGTCATCGACTGGCCGGGGTTCTCAGCAACCGTTTCGAGTCTGTCGGATGCCACACGGGCATCGTCGGGATGGACCAACTCAATGAAGCCCCTGCCGGTCAACTCGTCCGGCTTGTAGCCAAGCAGTCGCTCGACCGCCGGGCTCTGATAGCATATGGTGCCGTCCGGACTGAGGATCGTGGTTGCGTCGAGCGTGACCGCTTCCGACCGGGCCTTGGACTTAGCATCAACCTCGGGAGATGGAGCCTGGCGTCCTGCACGGCGTGGTGCCTTCGCTGCGCCTGCCGGGGGACTAGCCGTCCGAGCTCTTTTCGTGGCCATGTGTTGTCGGCCTCCCAAGCTGTGTTAGTCGTGCCACGGGCCATGTGGTCGGAACACACAATGGCGTTGACTCAGTGCTCAAGGAGCGCTCCCTTCTCTTCCGCTGGTCAGACGCTTCGATACGGGCCAATGTTCGCATGCGCCCCTCAGCAACAGTAACACGTTGCCAGTGTTGCGCACAATGGTACTATCGACTAGTGCCGAAAGGGAAAATGGTACCGTCGGGACGTTCCACGCTGGGGCTTGTCCTGTGCTGGACGTTAATGAAACCCCGACTTGACACTGCCCTACTGTACTTTTCACATCGGCCTGCTATACTATGGCACGGTCGGGTGCTCCCGGGCCTAAGGACCATACTGAATGAGCTTCAACGGCCTGCCAGGGCTTAGAATAGGTAATCTGGAGGCAAGCGTTCCGATAGTCCAGGGAGGGATGGGGGTAGGCGTCTCCCTATCGAGGCTGGCATCGGCCGTCGCGAACGAGGGCGGGATAGGGGTCATTGCCACCGCCGGCATCGGCTTGTACGAGCCTGACTTCACGGCCAATCCTAGCGAGGCGAACAGAAGAGCTCTGCGCGAAGAAATGCGCAAGGCAAGGGAGCTCA
>CAZGDV010000099.1:0-10919 GCA_964524995.1 uncultured Dehalococcoidia bacterium
CGACATCAACCAGGCTGTCCAGGACGCGCTCGACGGCACGGTCGTCCGGGGCGTGATTGCATTCTGAGCCGCTGAATCACACTGAGCTTGTACTGAGGAGGATGAGGAAGATGTTATTCAGATCGACTGGTCTGGGGAAGACGGAACTCAAGGGCAAGGTCGCGGGCATGGAACGCCATGGTGACTATCTCGTCATGCACGTGGACGTTATTGACCCCGTCAAATGGAGGATCCGGGCGGCGATGGACTTCAGGGACTTGGCTACCGTAGTGGCATCATGCGCCAGGTCGGCCATCGTTTCCTTTATCCTGTCCCCCGTGCAATGGCGGAACAAGGCCCCCAAGCACCCCGGCGAGTTCTAGACGCGCGCCCCGCTCACCACCTAGGACTACCTCCTGTCATCACTGCGTCTCGCTGTGCCCGCTTCTCCCCCGGCGCTCGCTGACGGCGGTACATGTACTCGCTTTGTCAAGACCGCTGCGCTGTTGTATCATAGGACAACCCCATCGCTGCCCGAGAGAGGTATACATATGAGGCCGGAGTACGAGTGGTACAACGAGAAGTTCGCGGAGCGCTGCATCAAGGTCCTCGAGAGGAACAACATCAAGTGCCATTACGCCAGGGACCGTGACGGGGCCCGGGCGAAGCTGCTGGAGCTTATACCCGATGGCGTCACTATTGGCGCAGGCGGCTCGCTGACCTTGGTGCAGGTCGGGATCATGGAGGAGTTGGAGAAGAGGGGCACTCACACGATCCACAATCCCTATCGTAAGGACGGCAAGGAGTACTACCCGCCGCTGGAGACGGTGCTTCAGGAGATCGCAGAGGTAGGCAAGCAGGCGCTGACGGCGGACGTGTTCCTCACCGGCATCAATGCGATCAGCATGGACGGCAAGCTCGTTGCCACGGACGGCTTCGGCAATCGCGTTGCGGCGCTCATCTGGGGCCCCGAGAAGGTATATGTGGTGAGCGGGGTCAACAAGATAGTCGCTAATGTCGATGAGGCGCTGCGGCGCGTGAAGGCGGTCGCCGCTCCCATGAACGCGAGCAGGCTGGAGAAGCAGCACGGCTATCCTCCCACCCCCTGCGGCACGACGGGCGTTTGCGTGGAGTGCAAGGACATCCGCCACTGCACGTACACCGTGATCGTCGAGTGCCAGACGTTTCCGCAGAGGATAGAGGTCGTCCTGGTGGGCGAGAGCCTGGGCTACTAGGCACGGCGCGGCCTCCAGCGCCGGGAGGGCGAGACATGAAGTTGGACAACAAGATTGCCATAGTCACAGGGGCTGCGAGCGGCATCGGCCGGGCGATAGCCGTAGAGCTCGCGACCCACGGGTGCACGCCCGCCCTGGTTGACATAAATGAGGAGCGGCTGCAGAAGGTGCTTGAGGAGGTCAAGAAGACAGCGCCCGCCGCGACGGTGGAGGTATGTGACATCAGCGACCGCGAGCAGGTGAAGCGGGCGGTGCAATCGACGCGACAGCAGCATGGACGCATCGACATCCTGGTCAACAACGCCGGCATGATGATCGTCAAGCTGTTCTCCGAGATACCGGACGAGGAAGTGCGACGGCAGATGGATGTCAACTACTACGGGCCTGTCGCCTTCGTGCGGGAGGTCGTCCCCGTGATGGAGGGCCAGGGCAGGGGCGTGATTATCAACGTGGCCTCTGTAGGTGCGAGGCTGGTCGTGCCGGGGACGGGTGCCTACGCCGCCAGCAAGGCTGCGGTCCATGCCTTCTCCGAGGCCCTGTACTACGAGCTGAAGGACAAGGGAATACACGTCGGCATCGTGATACCCGGCGGCATCAAGACCGGCATCTTCGAGCGGGCCGACAATAAGCTGGGCGAGTACTATCGCGACCAGTGCACCACGCCGCCGTCGGCGGTGACAAAGAGCATCAGGCAGGCCATAGAGAAGGAGAGATTCAAGACCGTGGTGCCGTTCAGCGCCAACTTCCTGCTTCTGGCGCACGCGATGTTGGGCGGCGTCTTCAGAAACTCGCTGCTGGGCAGGATACGGCCTTACATGCAGTAGGGCCGCATAGCGCGAAGAAAGGGAGTCTCGGGCATGGATATGAAGCTGAAGGACAAAGTAGCCCTGGTGACGGGAGGGGCCTCCGGCATCGGCAGGGAGATATGCAAGCGTTTCGGCGAGGAGGGTGCCAAGGTATCCGTCGTCGACATGAACCTGGATGCGGCGAAGCAGGTCGCCGAAGAGATAGCGGCGGCGGGCCGCAAGGCCATCGCCGTGCAATGCGACGTCGGCGACGAGGAGCAGGCCAATGCCGCTGTGCAGCGGACCGAGAGCGAGTTGGGCAGGATCAATGTCCTGGTAAACTGCGCCGGTCATGCGGGGGCCAACTTCATCGCGGACATGCCTGCCGAGGAGTGGCGGCGCATCTTCGCCGTGCACTGCGATGGCATGTTCTTCTTCACCAGGGCGGTCCTGCAGTCGATGGGCGAGGGCGACCGCATAATCAACATCTCGTCCATCGATGCGGTAGGGGGCCAGGTGTTTGGCACCCACTATGCGGCGGCCAAGGGCGCGATCGTAGCCTTCACCAAGTCCCTGTCCCTGGAGGTCTCCTACAAGGGCATTACCGTGAACGCAATCGGGCCGGGCGTCATCCGCACACAGATGGGCAACCTGCTGGTCGAAGTCGCGCCGCCGGATTTCCCCGATGGCATACCCTCACGCCGGTACGGAGAGCCTGCCGACATAGCCGCGCTGGCTGCGTTCCTGGCCTCGCCCGAGGCCAGCTACATCACGGGCCAGATGATCCTCGTCGATGGCGGCATAACGCTTGCCAACCCGGTCAACCGCTTCACCGCCAAGCTCATGGGCATGCCGTAGGGACGCCCTTTGGCATGACTGCTCCTGGGCTAATCGGCAAATACAGATGGTTGGTAGCTGGTTAGTTCTCCTCGGAACTTCCATCTAGACATCGTCTGCGATATAATCAAGCGGCACTTGTGCAGACGGTGGAGGGCTCACGACATGCGACAACCGACCATCGAGCCACACAAAGTCACGACCCCGATACAGCTGTTGGCAGTTTGGTTTGCTGCACTGGTCTTGGTTGTAGGCTTGTTCCTTGGTCTTGCCGCAGTAATAGACACGCCGGTTTGGCTCCGCCCAACGTTGGCCATTGCCTCTGTGGTATTCGTACCGTTGTTCTTGGTTGCGGCTTTCGTGATGCAAACGGTCTTCAGAACGCATCTTCAGGAAGACCCGTATTACGCGGAGTGGCTCAAGCGAAAGGAGCAAGCATTCGCTGACTTCACACCTGAGAACTTGTCTCCGCGAAACTTGTTACTTGCTCCCCTTGGTGTGGCCAACGAGCCACCGGCAGATTTCGAGCGAAGGCGGATTGAAAGGTATGAGCAGAATCGAGGGCTCTTTCTTGTTCACGAATGGCGACCTTCTACTGTCAAGGGGCAAGTGGCGGACATAGTCATATGGCTTCACCAACATGGGGAAGGCCCACTATCTGAAGGCCAAGTCGAGAAGGTGCAATATCAACTTGGCCCGAAGTTCTTCGAGTCGCCGGTTGACAAGTGCAACGCTAGAGATAGCTTCAAGATCGAAGTATCAGCGTATGGCCCCATGCTCTGCCTAGCCAAGGTGTTCATCAAAGGCGAGCTAGCCCCAGTTGAACTGGAGCGGTACATCAATTTCGAAGACGCTCCGTGAAGCGGTATAGCACAGCCTGAGCCGGTCTTTGGCACGGACGCAATGTCCGCAGCACAGCCCGTTTGACACCCCAACGCGGCTGGCGCTATCCTACATACGTAGGAATCAGCGAAGGAGCACTCTCCATGACCGCCGAATCCCTGATCACCGACGAGATGCGGAGCTCGATCGGCACCCAGGTCTTCCCGGACTTCCCGCCGGAGGAGGTCTGCACGTGGGCCATCCGGAGGTACCTCGAGGCCATAAACGACGAGAACCCGCTGTGGACCGATGAGCGGTATGCTAGTCATACCAAGTGGGGCGGGATCATCGCGCCGCCCGGTATCCTGGAGGCGTTCAATCCGGCCAACCACGCCTTCCGGCACTACGACGACATGTCGCACATGGGCCTGCCCTTCAACCCGCCCTTCCCCAAGACCTTCATGGCGTTCAACGAGTACCAGTTCTTCCTGCCCGTGAGGCCGGGCGATGTGCTCACAAGCGTCTGCAAGATCGGCGACATCTACGAGCGGCAGAGCACATCCGGGTCGGGCCGGATGGTGTTCGTCCGGCTGGACAACGAGCACCGCAACCAGAGGGGCGAGCTGGTCGGGATAACCAGCGAGGCCATGGTGTCCATGGAGGGCTCATCGGGCAAGAAGGCGGCGGAGCCGCCTCCGCCCCCGTCGCAGGTCGAGGCGAAGCCGCCCGGCGGAGACCAGGTCTATTTCGAGGACGTCGAGGTCGGTACGGAGCTGCCGCCCCTGTCCAAGGAGTACACGCTGTTCACCATCCTCAAGTGGGGTGCGGCCACCAACGACTACGGCCCGCATCACTTCGACTACAAGTTCGCGACCGAGATGCTGGGCATGCCCAACGTGATCGCGCACGGCCCGCACAATACGGCGTTCCTGATCAGGCTGGTCACGAACTGGATCGGCGGGAACGGTATGCTCAAGAAGCACTACTGTGAGATGCGCGGGAACGTGCTACCCGGCGACACCATGACCTTCCAGGGGCGCGTTGCCAGCAAGTACACGCAGGATGGCGAGGGCTGCGTGGAGATCGAGAGCGCGGCGACGAACCAGAACGGCAAGAGGGTGACGCTGGGCAAGTCGCTGGTGACCCTGCCATCGAGGAAGTAGCGGCGCATGAAAGGCTACCGGACTCCATCCTGGTTCCGCATGAAGGGCTTCACGCACAAGAAGCAGGCCAAGCAGGGCAGGGGTAAGCCTGCGGGCGGGATGAGGTCGGCCGCGAAGAAGCAGCATGGCTCGTGAGTATACGCATCAGGCACTGGACAGCGACCACCAGTGTCCCTCGGGGTACTACAGGATTCAGAAGGAGATCGTTCTCAACCATGGCGGGAGGGAAATCCTGTGCGTGGTCGGGATAGGCATGCTGGAGTGCAGCTGCTGCGCCGGCGACTCTGTCATAGCCGGGCGGGGTGGCCCCTATGCCCTCGTGCCTGGATATGTCACCTGCTGGAAGTGCCGGGAGAACGAGGGCGGCCTGGCCCTCACTGAGGTGGAGCCTGTTGAGGATGCAGCCGCGAGACGCTACGTCGCTTCTGAGATAAGGGCCCGGGAGGGTGTCAACAACATCGAGTTCTGGTAGAGGGCGGGCCGAGGATGAGTAGCTTGAAGCACGAATACGTTCATCTGCCTCTCGGCGAGGACATTCACTTCCTCGCCGGCTACTACACGCCGATGAAGGAGGAGAGACTGCAGCACAACGGCAGGGAGGTGCTCTACGTCGTTGGTTCGGCCTGCGTGGAGGCGGGTTGCTGTGGCAACCGCAGCGGTCTCTACGCTATAGTGCCGGGCTACGTCGGCTCCTGGCAGTCGAGGACGAACGAGCGAGGCCTGCCCCTCTCCGAGGTGGAGCCGGTCGTTGACGACGCCGCGAAGCGCGAGATAGCAGCAGTTATCAAGGAGATCGAGTACATCTGGAGCGTCGACTTCTGGTAGGCATCCGCTGGGCCGGGCGGTCCGGCGGCTCTTCCTCCTTTGTTGACATCGCATCGGTTTCCCACTATATATCTGCTTGTGAAAGCTGAATCAGGACGAGAACACGGGCAATGAAGAAGGACTACTACAAGATACTGGAAGTGCCCAGAACGGCGAAGGCTGAGGATATCAAGAAGGCATACCGGAAGCTCGCCATGCAGTGCCACCCTGACCGCAATCCGGGCAACGAGGGGTGGGCCAACGCGAAGTTCAAGGAGGTCAACGAGGCCTTCGCGGTGCTGGGCGACCCCGACAAGAGGAAGAAATATGACCGGTTTGGCACGGCGGAGGGCATAGACCTCGGCAGCGTCTACTCGAACCCGTTCACCCGTGGCACTGTGGAAGACCTGATGAAGGACTTCGGCAAGGCCGGACTGCGCTTCGACTTCATTGGCAACCTCTTCGGTGGTGGTTTCACCAGGAACGCCAGATCGTGTGGCGGTGGGCGCAGGCGCGGGATGGGGTTCCAAGGCCGTCCGGGAGAGTGGCACGACCTCAGCGATATGTTCGGCGGGAGGAAGCGTTCGCAGCCGGTGCGTTATGAACTCACTATCAGCTCCGAGGAAGCCCGGATCGGCACCAGGAAGGTGCTGTCGCGCCGGGGCAAGCGGCTCGAGGTAGCCGTTCCGCCGTCGGTCAAGTCCGGGAGCGTGGTCCGGCTCGGCGGCGCGCTACAGGTTACAGATGGCTGCCCTGGCGACATTCTGATCACGATCAAGGTCGAGGAGCGGAGCGAGGCGAAGGCATAGGGCAATTCCTCTCGCGCCGGTGCCTTAACAAGGAGTGCAATGGCGGAAGAGCTGGGACAGATACCCAAGATGGAAGTGGAGTCCTTCGGAGAGGGCAGGAAGCTGCTCTTGGTGCCGCTCATGTTCGCCCCGATGGGTGCCCCCGATGACCTGGCGGAGAAAGTCGCGAGGTACTGGGATGAGGTCGAGTCGCACATATCCAATCTGGAGGCGAAGCTGGGCAGCGTGGTCAAGGTGTTCCATGAGCTCGTGCCGATCGGCGACGAAGCGGGCCGCACGGCTATGGAGGAGCTGAACAAGCGAAGCTACGAGATTGTGAAGCGGAGGCTTGATGAGGACGCCAGGCTGGAACTCGTGGAGGACATCGAGCTGCTCACCGAGTTCATGGACTGGAGCAGGTGCCTGGCTATCGGCCTGCAGAACCCGAAGGTGATGGCGAAGGTGCACGAGTCGTATTTGGAGGTACACAAGAAGAGGAACGAGGACATAGCCGGCAAGATCGACGCCGCTCTGGAGCAGGGTGAGGTCGGTATGTTGCTGATCAGAGAGGGGCACCAGGTACAGTTCCCGCAGGACATTCAGGTCTTCTACGTCGCGCCGCCGAGCCTGGAGGACGTCAAGCGCTGGCTCCGGGACAGGGAGCAAGAGCTCATGCGGCAGCAGGCGGGGCAAGCTGAGGGTGAGGAGCAGGGGAACTCGACATAACTCTTGGGCACATTCTACGCAGGGTATGAGAGATGGAAACGACTGTCAACAAGACGAAGTTAGCCCTGATTCAAGGTGACATAACGAAGCAGGATACCGACGCTATTGTCAATGCCGCGAACTCGGGGCTCATGGGCGGTGGGGGCGTGGACGGCGCGATCCACCGGGCGGGCGGCCCCGCGATCCTCGAGGACTGCAAGAGGATACGGGCCGAGATCGGCAGGCTGCCGACGGGCCAGGCGGTGATAACCACCGGCGGCAATCTGAAGGCGCGCCACGTGATCCATACGGTGGGGCCGGTGTGGCATGGCGGAGAGAAGGGCGAGCCGGAGTTGCTGGCCAGCGCCTACCGCGAGAGCCTCAGACTCGCGGTTGATATTGGTCTCAAGACCGTCTCATTCCCGTCCATCAGCACCGGTGTCTACGGCTACCCTGTGGACCTTGCCTCGAAGACAGCGCTGGAGACTGTCATTGGCTTCCTGAGGGAGGATGATGCGCTGTCGGAGGTCATCTTCGTACTGTTCGACTCCCGCACGTACGGTGCGTACGAAGCGGCATTGAGGGAGCTGACCCGGGAGTAGGGCAAAGGCCAATGAAGGTCGTCTATCACCCCCGCTACGAGGTGGTCTACGCGGGCGATCCCGCCGCTAAGGCCGGTCGCATGGAGGCCATAGTGCGGGAGGTCTCGCCCCACTACGAGTTCGTGCAGCCCGAACCGGCCCTGGTCGAGGATATCAAGCTGGTGCACACCGACTGGCACATCGCGAGTATCCAGCGGGACGAGTTGACCTATGAGCTGGCTCTGCTCGCTGCCGGGGGCGCGATCAAGGCCGCCGATCTGGCGATGGCTGGCGAGCCGGCGTTTGGCCTCATCAGGCCGCCCGGGCACCACGCCAACCCCGATCACTGCTGGGGTTTCTGCTTCTTCAACAACGTGGCAATCTCGATCGCCAGGCTCAGGCACGAGGGCAGGATCGACACCGCCGCCATACTGGACTTCGACCTGCATTTCGGAGATGGAACCGACAGCTTCTTCGCCACCACCGCTCAGGTCTCATACTTCCATCCCGAGGCCCGCAGCCGGACGGAGTTCGTCGAGAGCATCAGGCGTTTCCTCGAGGCGGGCAGGTACGACATAGTGGCTGTGTCCGCTGGGTTCGACCGCCACGAGAACGACTGGGGAGGGCAACTCACGACCGAGGACTACGGTGAGATCGGCAGACTGGTGAAGGAGTTCACCGAGAGCAAGTGCCAGGGGCGCAGGTACGGGGTCCTCGAGGGCGGGTACAATCACAGTGTCCTTGGCCGGAACGTGAAGGCCTTCGTGGATGGGATGGCTTGAGGCCTACTTCACGACCACCGTCTTAATGTTCATGAACTCCTTGATCCCGTAGTGCGAGAGCTCGCGCCCGTAGCCGCTCCCCTTGATTCCCCCGAAGGGCAGCCTCGGGTCAGACCTCACGAAATCGTTGATGGCACAGCATCCCGCCTCCAGCCGTTGGACGACCCGCTCGCCTCTCTCGATATCGCCGGTGAAGACCGCCGCCCCCAATCCGTACACAGAGTCGTTTGCCACCCGCACGGCCTCTTCCTCGTCCCTTACGGGGACTATCGCGGCCACAGGGCCGAAAACCTCCTCGTCGTAAGCAGGCATGCCCTTCGTCACGCCGGTCAAGACAGTCGGCGGGTAGTAGGCACCGGGGCCCTCGGGGACCTCGCCGCCCAGCAGGCGATTCGCTCCCCCGTCGATGCTCTGGACAACCTGGCGATGCAGCTCTTCCCTGAGATCGTGTCTGGCCATCGGGCCGAGCTCTGTCTCCTCCAGCAGAGGGTCTCCGGTCTGCGCGGCGCTCATGCGCTCAATCATGAGTGCCTCGAACGGTTCCCTGACCGATTCAACGACGATGAAGCGCTTCGGGGCGATACAGGTCTGGCCGCAGTTGAGCAGCTTGCCTGTAACACACGCGTCCACAGCGGCCCCCAGGTCGGCACCCTCCAATATGATGTACGGGTCACTTCCGCCCAGCTCCAGCACCGTCTTTTTGAGCGCCTGCCCGGCCTTTGCGGCCACAGCCATACCGGCGTCGGCGCTTCCCGTCAGCGTGATGCCTTTCACGAAGGAGCTTTCGATCACGGATGCAACCCTGTCGCTGCCGATCAGAAGTGACCTGAACACGCCTTCGGGGAGGCCGGCGTCCAGCAGTAGTTGCTCGATTGCCAGCGCGCATCCCGGCACGTTGGAGGCGTGCTTGAGCACAACAGCGTTACCGGACATGAGCGCCGGGGCGGCGAACCTGAACAGCTGCCAGAAAGGGTAGTTCCACGGCATGATCGCGAGGATCGGGCCGAGTGGCTCGAAGGTGACGTAGCTCCGGCTTGCCTCGGTCTTGATGATCTCCGAGCGCAGGAAATCCCCGGCGTTGTCCGCGTAGTACTCGCAGGCCCAGGCGCACTTCTCCGCTTCGGCCCTGCCCTGTCTCACGGGCTTGCCCATTTCCCTTGCCATCGTGGTAGCATGATCATTGGCCTTGCTTCGGAGGATCGATGCGGCCTGCCTCAAGATACGCGCACGGTCAGCGAAGCCGGTCTCCCGCCAGGCATAGAAGGCCTCGTGGGACTGCGCTAGCAGACTGCGAAGCTGGCCCTCTTCCATCTCAGGGTATTCGGCAATCACCTCTCCGGTTGCAGGGTTGATCGACTCCAGTTTCATCGTAGACCCCTTGCGACTGGCCTCGCCCCAACCTCAACTGACCGGCGTCTAGCCGCCCGTCAGGAACCGCAGCACTTCTCGATTGAACCGGCCTCGCTTCTCGGCCAGGAGGTTGTGCGAGCCGCCTTCTACTACCACCAGCGTTGAATTCGGTATCCGGCGCGCCATCTCTTCGGACAAGCGGGGTGAGATCAGCCTGTCGTCTCCACCGGCGATGATCAGCGTCGGGGATTGGATCAGATGCAGCCTGTCCAACGCCCGATGCCTGACGGCTGCGTCGAATTGCCCTTTGACCTTGTCTCCGCCGATATGTCGCATGTACACTCTGACCATTGGGCCCACCACCCAGCTCCAGAACCGGCTGTTGAACCCGAGCCGGCCCATCGAATCGCGGACCTTGGCGAAATCGAGCTTGTCGGATTCGACATCGCCACGGTCGTTATAAGGCAGACCCAGCTTCTGCGCGATCTCCGATGGCTCCGTGCTGTCACTGCTCCTGCCTGGAGACGTGCATGCCAGAATCAGCTTCATCACTCTGGCCGGGTAGTTGATTGTGATCTCCTGGGCGATCATGCCCCCCAGCGATACGCCGAGCACGTGAGCCTTCTCGATGCCGAGATGGTCCATCAGTCCTACGGTGTCATCGGCCATAGTCCTGGTGGTGAAAGGATCGGTGGGCCTGTCACTGCTCCCCACGCCCCTGCTGTCGAACATGACGATTCGGAAGTGCTTCCTGAAGGCACGTCTTTGGAGGAACCACGCGGTGCGACCACCGCCGAGGCCTGTAATCAAGACCAGTGGCTCGCCTCGGCCCTCGACCTCGTAGCGGATGTGAATGCCGTTGGAGTACGCTGTTGGCACGTGCGGAAGTCTATAGCGGTTCGCGGGCTGGTGTCAACAGCGGGTTCCTAAGGAGGGGATCGCGCCCCAACGTCAGGCGTCTTGCAATGAGACCAACGTGGGTGCTAAAATGGGGCGCTGTGAGCCGGAGTGGGGCGCTAGCTCAATTTGGCAGAGCAACTGACTCTTAATCAGTGGGTTACAGGTTCGAGTCCTGTGCGCCCTACCAC
>CAZGDV010000100.1:0-10819 GCA_964524995.1 uncultured Dehalococcoidia bacterium
TGACCTGCTACTGTGCACAAACATCCTAGACGACCTATTGGAATATGTCAAGTAGATATGCTACTGATGCAGGGCTGCGATCAGGAGGCGCATGACGTCAGGTTGAAGTCGGCTTCAGGTGCGAAGACGATCTCGGATCTGTGCCGAAAGGGAGGATGTCTATCCGTTGGTAGGCTCCGGCTACGGCTCTGCTTGACAAGCGCAGGTTCGCCCAGCTAGAATTATGTTCCCGTCACTATGCAAAGACCGTATGATATATCATGATGCCCATGGGCGGCTCAGGGCTGGCCTTGTGGAGCTGTGCTGTACCGGGGTGTCTGATCAGACATACGGCCTTGGTGGTGCAGCGACATGCCTAGGGTGGAATTAGACCTGACGTCTGGATCGATCTTACGTTGGCTTCTGCTGTGCGGGGTGCTTGCGCCGGCGTTCATGGTCGGCTTCGTTGTCGCTTCGGCGCTGATGACGTCCGATCACAGCTACCTGTCGGCAACGGTGAGCCAACTGGGTACCAGCGGTAGGGAGTACGCCTCTGTGATGAACTCCGGGTTCGTACTCTGCGGCGTCCTGGTCATCCCCTTCGCTTATGGCCTGTACTGCCGTCTCGGCCGCAACTATGCCGCCAAAGCGCTCTGGATTCTGCTGACGGTCGACGGCATCGGCACGATACTGATAGGCATGTTCCACGCTGACTCGGTGCTGCTTGGCGGGACAGCCACATTTGAGGGTGACCTGCACGGCATCTTTGCCGGCATAGCCTATCTTGCCTTGGTCATTGGTATGGTGGTGTTCGCGGTGGCGGTTCACCGCAGGCCGGAGTGGCGCGGCTTCATGCAGGCATCAGCCGTAGCCGTCGTCATCAACTCGGCAATACTGCTCGTGTTCTTCCTGGGGTTCTATGAGGCGTTCGAGGGTGGTCTGCAGCTGGCGTTCTTCGGTACCGCGATGCTGTGGATGGAGGCGGTCGCAGTTCGATCGCTCCGGCAGACCGCACAGGCTCACGAGTACGACACGTTCTGACTCTTACGGACACTGGTCGACCAGCTCCCTCGGGAGACGCCGCCTACTCGCCGGATCGACTGCGGTAGAGCCTGGGATCGACGGCGGCGGTAGCCCGGTCGAGGTCGAACTCCTTCCCGAGGAACTGCGCGACTCTCTCTATCTCCTTCCTCGGGTTCTTCATGAGGTCCGCGTGCTTGACCGTGACATACTCCACGTCGTCTCGGGAATCCATCAGGGCGAGGGCTACTCGGTTGAGCTTGCGCAGCAACGGCCCGTCTTTGGCCGGTTCCGTGGGCGCGCCCATTCTCGCAGCAGAGCTGAGAACCTCGTCGATGTTCCGCAGCATGTAGACTACCTTGTAGCGGCCCTTGGGCAGGAACTGCAGGCCGTAGGCGGTTACCTTGACGATCTGGCCGCCGCAGGTCTCCGGGTCGAAAGAACCGTCCATGAGACGGCTGATGATCTTGCCCCCCGCCAGCTCGAAGTACCCCCGGGGGTTGTGCTCGTCGGCGGGCCTGGAGTCATCGAAAGCAACCGGCAGACCGCCTGCGTGCAGCATCTGCATCATGAGGGAAGTGCCTGACCTCTCCAGGCCTGACACAATGTAGTTCACGTTCTCATCCAACATCGGTGGCGCGTCTCCTCCTACGGGCTTGACCATTGCTGCTTCTGTCCATGCTTCTTGTGGCTACAACATCAGCACCGGTGCCGGCCACGTTGCTCAGTATGACCTCTGACATCTTGACCGGGACCTCCAGCTCCACTTGAGCCAGCTCCGCGAGGACTGACGGGAACAGGCGCTTCGGTATCGCGTTGTCCGTGCGGACGGGCAGCATGGCCCATCGGGCGCCTTTTATGCGTACTGTAGAGGTCAGGGTGCGCATCGGCTCCTTGAGCTCCTGCAAGACGAACTCCTCGCCTTTGGAGCACTTGTTTCCACTCATCGAGACAATCTCGCCGTCCCGTGTTTCCACATCTATCTCGCAGCCGATCGGGCAGGTTACACAGATGAAGTGCCTCTTCTCTGTTGACATAACAGCTACTCTTCTATGGAAACCTCGATGGAGCCCTCCACGTCGGCCAGCTTCTCCCGGGGGACTCTTACTCTGGCCATCTCGTTAGGCCTCGCATATGGTCTCTTCATCTTGATTCCTGGGGGCGAGATAACGATTCTGACGCTCTTCTCGATCGGTTCGGCGGACCTGATGAATAGAACGAGATCGTCCCTGAAGGAGTAGCGCTGTGGGAAGACCATCCTGACGTTGTGGCCTGCCACGATGTCGGCGGTTCTCTCGGGAGCGGCCATCTCGCCCCGCGCGAATTTGGCGGCGCTCTCCCCGGCTCGCGTACCGGTCTGCGCTACGTAGTCCACCAGGTCGAACACCGTCGACACGTTGCCACAGGAGAACACCCCTCCGACCGAGGTCTCCATCGTTTCGGTGGATACCGGCCCCTTCGTGTAGGTGCTGAGCTCTACTCCGGCCTCCTTCGACAGCTCGTTCTCGGGGATTAGACCTACGGATAACAGGAGCGTGTCGCATTCAATGAGTTGCTCCGTACCCTTGACGGGCTCGAGTGCATCGTCCACTGCACAGACGACTACCCCCTCGACGCGCTCCTTGCCCCGTATATCCACCACTGTGTAAGACAGATGCAGGGGTATGTCGAAATCTTGCAGGCATTGCACGATGTTTCTCCGCAGGCCACCGGGGTGTGCCATGATCTCGTAGACGCCCTTGACGCTTGCCCCTTCCAGGACGAGCCTCCTCGCCATGATGAGCCCGATGTCACCGGAGCCGAGGATCACGATCTCTTTCCCCGGAAGATAGCCGTCGATGTTCACGAATCGCTGCGCTACCCCGGCCGTGTATATGCCGGCCGGTCGAGTGCCCGCGATGTTGATGCTGCCTCGGGCGCGCTCCCGGCATCCCATGGCGAGCACAACGCCCTTCGGTTCTATGGTGAGGATGCCTTTCTCGGGGTTCACTGCGGTGATGGTCCGGTCTGATGTGAGTCCGGTCACCATAGTGTTCAGCAGACAGCGCACATTGGCCTGCTCGACCTCATCAATGAGACGTTCGGCGTACTCGGGCCCCGTGTAGTCCTTCTTGAACTGCTCCAGTCCGAAGCCGTTGTGAATGCATTGCTTGAGGATGCCACCCAGCTCCTCTTCCCTCTCCAGCAGCACGACGTTCTTCGCCCCGGCCTTTGCTGCGTGGAGGGCAGCGGTGAGGCCGGCAGGGCCACTGCCTATTACGGCTACGTCAGCCTTCATTTCGATTTCGGGTATCCCGTGATCTCAGCTATACGCTTGTGCAGCGGCGACAGGGTCGAGTACATCTTGACATAGACCTCGTTGAACAGCCTGTCGTAGATCGCCACGTTCTTGGCGTCCGGCGTGAAGGTCCGGCTTACCCTAACCATCTCGGCGACGGCTTCGCTGAAGCCTTCGTACATGCCGAGGGCGACCGCCGCGTCGATTGCTGCTCCCAGCGCTGCGAGGTTGCTCGTATGAAGCCTCGTGGCTGGCAGGTTGAAGACGTCGGCGGTAAGCTGCATCACCTCGTCGCTCTTGGAGCCGCCGCCACCCACGCGCAGCTCCCTTACCCTGGCCCCGGTCCGGCTCTGCATCAACTCGCCGAGCCTGCGAAGTTCATACGCAATGCCTTCGATGACGGCCCTGTAGATGTGTGCTCGCTTGTGCTCCCCTGAGAACCCGATGATGGCTCCCTTGGACAGGGGATCGTTCTCGCGGGGATGCCAGTAGGGTTGGAGGACGAGGCCCATGGAGCCGGGAGGCACCTCGTTTGTCTGCTTGTCCAGCACCTCCTCCGGGTCAATCCCCAGCTCTTTGGCTGTCTCTTCACACTCCTTTGCCAGCTCCCTCTTGAACCACGACACCATCCAGTATCCCCGTCCTATGAATCCCTCCAGCGCCCAGTGTCTGGGGATGGCCGCCCCCCAGGTGAAGAAGTCCATCTCGGGATGCGTGATGTACTTGGACGAAAGCAGCTCGATCACTGCAGCCGTCCCGTAGCTGATCTCGGCGACGTCATTGGTCACGACACCGGCCCCCAGCAGCTCCGACTGCTTGTCACCGGCCCCGATGATGACCGGCAGGCCGCGCGGTACCCCGAAGTCCTCCTCGCCCTTCTCGGACACATATCCCGCTATGTGGGTAGGCGAGACGAGGGGCGGCAGCCTGTCCTTCTCCACCCCGAAGATGTCGTAGACCACCTTCCAGCTGTGCCACTGCAGCTTCTTGAGGTCTATCGGGAACAGGCCGACTATCATCGAGGAGCAGTCCTTGAACTGCCCGGTGAGGGCATGGAATATGTGTGAAGAGACGGTCAGGAACATGTGCGTTCTGCCGTACGAGTCTGGCTCGTGCTCCCTTAGCCAGTTGAACTTGGACCTTCTCTGGTACTCGACCAGCTTCCGCCTCATGCCGATGAGTCTGAAGGCCAGTGATAGGGCCGGCCCGCCCGGGAGCTTCAGGCCCTCCGTCTTGCGCTCGTCGAGCCAGGTAATAGCGGGCCTGACCGGCCTGCCATCGTCATCTACCGGGACAATTGTGCTTCTGTGTGTGGTAATCGCGACCGCGGCCAGGTCGCTCTTGGGCACGCCCGAACTGGCCACTGCATTCCTGGTCACGAGCTGAGTTATTCGTAGATACTCCTCGGCGTGCTGTTCGGCGAAATCGGGCTGCGTGGCGAAGTATGGGCTGACGGGGTGTGCCTCGGAAGCTACCTCGTTTCCTTTCTCATCGAACAGAAAAGCCTTGATGTTCTGTGTCCCTCCGTCGATGACAACGAAGTGCTTCATCGCCTTTCCTCTTTCGTCCTGCTACCCAGAACGAAGGATCGCCCACCGCACTTGGTGATCGAACCCTTGGCATTGCCGGTCTCCCTGCTGATGACTTCGAGTACTCTGGGCAGGCAGAATCCCCCTTGACACCGCCCCATGCCGGCGCGTGTTCTTCTCTTGACGCCATCGACCGTTGTCGCGGCGATGCCTTTGTGGAGCGCGTCCACGACCTCAGCCTCAGTCACATTCTCACAGCGGCAGACGATATGGCCGGACAGCGGGTCGGTCCGTACCAGCCTGTCCCGCTCCTTCCGCTCCATGTCGCTGAACCTGATGGCTGCCTTCCTGACCGGCTCGTACTCGTTCTTCTCGGTGGGTTTCCACTCGTCGACTATGATGTCCCTGGCCCTCTCGGCGATTGCCGGTGCCGACGCGAGGCCGGGCGACTGTATTCCTGCGACGTGCACCAGGCCCTTCACGTGCCTGGAGCGCTCTATGATGAAGTCCTCTTTGTACGTCGCCGCACGGCACCCCGCAAAATGCGTGATGACCTTGCCCTTGTCGGGCTTCTCATAATCTGGCTTCAGCCTCTCCAACACAGGAGCGAACTTCTGGAACAGGGTTTCCAGCGCGTCGCAGGTACTCGACGTGTCCTCTCTGTCGGTGACCTCCTGCGCGCTGGGGCCGAACTGCAGATTGCCGTCCACTGTCGGGATGATGCCTCCACCCTTCGAATAGCGACTGGTCCTCGACGCCGCCATGCTCACAGATGCCAGGACGGTTCGCACAGGCTGATAGGACTTGTCGAAGATGACTGTCTCCCCCTTCCGAGGATGGATTGTGAAGAACCGGTCCCCTGCAAACTCGGCGATTCTGTCGGAGTAGAGCCCGGCCGTGTTCACCAGGATTCCGGTCTTGATATCTCCTCTGGTCGTCTTCACGGCCTTGACCGAGCCGTCCTCGACGTCTATCCCGGTGACACTCGTATTGAGGAAGAACCGGACTCCATTCGCCATCGCGTTCTCGGCGTAGGCGAGTACCAGCTGGAACACCGACACAATGCCCGTGTTCCAGATGTGCAGGCCCTTCCTCACATTCGGCGCGAGACCCGGTTCGATGATGTCCAGCTCCTTCCTGGAGAGCTCTCTCGGGTCAGGGTCTTTGTGCTTCTTGACCGCATCCACGATGAATGGCAGGATCACTTCCTCGTTCTCGCTCTCAGCTACGATCAGTGTCCCTATGCGCTGGAAGCTGACGCCGAGCTCCTGTGCGACCTGGTCGTACATCGCGTTGCCCTTGTAGTTCATCTCCCACTTGAGCGTACCATGTTCGGCGGTCACGGCCGGGTGTATCATGGCGCAGCTGTGGAAGGTCTGGTCCATTCCCAGATCATCGTGCCGCTCTATGACCGCTGTGCGGAGGTCGTACCGGGAGAGCTCCCTGGCCACGGCCACGCCGATCACGCCCCCGCCCACAATCACGACGTCGAACTCTTCACCCGTCAGCTCATCGGAGGTCTTCTGGGGTACGGCGAACTGCGGCTTGCCGGGGTAGTCGATGTCGTTGACCACCTGCCGGACGTGCTCGTGCTCACCGGCGATGTGTCCGGCATCGACGACCTTATCCAGCGAGGTGAACCGGCCGATCAGTGTGGCGATGCCGTCCGAGACCGATACCTCGGCGCTTTCGCCGGTGGCCTCTTCTATGCTGCCCCGGATGTCACGCGCGAGCTTGTCCTGGTCCATTGACAATACGTTCCGCCACCAGTTCGGTGACGTCCTTGATTCCCGACTCTGACAGTACGGCCTTGCAGGTAGGGCAGGCCGATGCGTAGACCTCCGCCTCCGTCTGCTTCAACTCCGCGATTCGCATCGTGCGCACCTTGTCAGCGAGACCGGCGTGTCCGATTCGCGCACCTGCCGGGCCGCCGCAGCAGTGAGCATGGTTCTCCGAGTACGCAGGCTCCTGAAGCTCGAACCCCAGTTCGCCAAGTATCGCCCTGGGGGCCTCGGTGATGTGAAAATCATTGGCGAGGATGCAGGGGTCGTGGTAGGTGGCCCTTGCGGACTCCTTGCGCACCTCGATTCTGCCTTCCCTGAGTAGACCGAGGAGGAACTCCGAGGTATGGATGACCTCAGCCTGGAGGTCGACGCCCACCTCTGGGTACACCTTGGTCATCATCCTCATGCAATTGGGGCAGTCGACGATGACCCTGTCAAGGCCCTTCTCCCGGATATCCGCCGCCATCTTCCTGGCTGCGCCCTCGAACCCGTCCGTGTCCCCTGCATAGTACAGCGGTGCGCCACAGCAGATATCAGCCCCTCCGAAGATCCGCACCTGCTGGCCTGATGCCTCGACTATCCGCCGCATGGCACGGAGCACGCCCTCGTCTTTGTAACCGGAGCAGGAGAGGAAGTAGCCCGCTGTACTAGTCCCTTCGTCCACCAGCTGGCGCTCGCCGTTGGGATTGCCGAACTCCCTGAAGGTCTCCAGGCGCTTCCGGGTCTCCTCGGGAAGTGCACCCTCGCGGTGGGCCTTCGACCGCGCCTTCTGGATGAACTTCCTGAGGTCATACGCTTCGTAGATGCAATGCCTGCTGCAGGCTCCGCACATGGCGCTGCTGAACACCACATCAAAGAAGCCCTGCCTGTCTTCCAGGAGGTCCTTGTCCTCATAGAGGATCAGGCGCGCTATCTTCTGTGGACTGAGTGTCTCGCTGCCGGACGCCAGATAGATGGGGCAGGTGTACTTGCACATGTTGGCGCAGAGCGCGCAGTTGGTGAGGGCTTGCAGCTCCTGCTTATCCAGCATCTACGACCTTGCCCCTGTTCATGATGCTGTTGGGATCGGCGGCCTGCCTGAGCCGCCGCAGCAGTTCGACACCGGTGTCGCCCAGCTCGCGGTTCATGTAGCGTGTCCGCCAGAACCCGATTCCGTGATGGTGGCTGATGGAGCCGTTGTGCCTGAGTGTGGCCTCCATCGCGGCATTCCACGTGTCCAGGTAGTACCTGTGAGCGTCCTTCGGCAGGCCGGCGAAGGTGATGTAGAGGCAGGCACCCTCTTTGTAGAAGTGCGAGAAGTGCCCCGAGACCTCCAGCGCGCCCTCGACAGCCTTCATCGATGCAAGCATGTCGTCGTAGAGCGCCTTTGCGTCCTTGAACAGAGAGACCACCTCGATCGTGTCCACGACGCCGCCGTGCTGCATGATCATCGGGCCCAGGCCGATGTCGAAACGCTTCCTGAGCCATATGTCCACAGGGGCCTCCCCCCGCGCCTCGCCCCCGCCCTCGCTCGCGATCCGGCGAACGACCTCGGTATCCCGGGCCACGAGGTCTTTCTCGCCCTCGATGATGAATATCACTGTGACCCTTCTGCCTATCTCTGGGAAGTATCTCTCGCTCTCCGAGTCGTCGAATATGCGCACCACCGCGGGCCTCGCCTCGGCCCGCATGACCCTCCGCACCACGTCCAGCGCTGCCGCGACCGAGTCGAGGACGAACGACTCTTTGACGGTGCTCTCAGGGAGTGGGTGAACGGACACGACGGCCTTCGTCACAATGCCCATGATGCCCTCGCTGCCCAGTAATAGCTCCATAAGGGACGGCCCGACGGAGCGTCTCGGGACCGGTTTCACCTTGAGCAGTTCGCCGGTTGGCAGTACGGCCTCCATTCCGAGGACCATGTCTTCGATCTTCCCGTACTTGGTCGAGAACTGCCCGACGGCGCGCGTCGCGATCCATCCACCGAGCGTGGAGCAGTACAGCGACTGGGGTATGTTCCCCATTGCATAACCCCTATGGTTCAACTCACGCTCCAGGTTGCCACCGATGATCCCCGCCTCCGCCTCGGCGACCATTGACGTTTCGTCAAGGGACATGAACCTGTTCATCCTTTGGAGGTTCAGAACGACCTCCCCACCCAACGGCACCGCCCCACCCAGGACGCCCGAGCCCCCACCGAAAGGCGTGACAGGCACCTCGAACCGGTTGGCAAGCCTCAGCACCTCCTGGACCTCTTCGGTGGTCCCTGGCGATACGATCGCGGAAGGAAGCGAAGGGAGCTTGCCGTCCTTCGAGAGGAGTATGCCGTATAGCCAGTAGTCGAGAGAGTAGGAGATGAGATCACATTCCTTCTGCGAGACATTGTCCGGGCCCACGATGTCCCTGACACCCTCGATGAAGGCGGGAGGCGCTGCTCCCCTCTCAGAGAAGTAGGTCGTAAGCTTCATCCTTTGTCAGGCTCTCCTAGCGGTGTGTGGCTGCGGGACGCTGGCAGTTCGCTAGGCCCTGGTCTATAGGAGGGGGTATCCGTGATGTCTAGGTATCTGTAGGCTACCACGTTCCGGAGGTACTATCAAGCCTGCGTGCTTGGGACAACAGCAAGCGCTCGCCAACGACCGGCATGATCAGCTGTTTGAAACATCGCTGCTATGCATGTATACTGGCTCTCACCACCGGGTTAGTCGCACACAGATTGCCTGCCGGAGGTAAGCCATGCAGTCAAGCAAGCGAATACCTCTCAACTGTGTAGACAAGTGCCTGCTTGCGCTCGATGGCATCAGGGAGCGCATGGTGCCCCACATATTCCTGCATCTCGAAGGAGAAGTCGACGCCGACAGAGTGAGGCAGGCGATACTGTCGTTCATCGAAGCCCATCCCATCATGAGGTCGGTTCTCCGAACACCTCCGTTCCGGGTGTATCGCGAGGTGCGGGATGACCTCGGGGGCGACGTGCTGGTTGTCAAGGACCTCTCGGGCCTTCCCGAGTCGGCATACGAGGAGTACATCGACGAGTGGGTGAACACACCGCTCGACCTGGGGAGGGACTACCCGTTCAAGATGGTCCTCATCAAGCGGGCGGAGGCCCGTTTCACGCTGGTCTTCACCATCCATCACATGGCGTCAGACGGGCTCGGCATGGCTCTCTTCGTGATAAGTGTCATCAACAGTTACGGCCAGGTTGCCCAGGGCGAGCAGCATACACCCGAGCGCATCCGGGGGTTCAATGAGGGGGACCAGCTCCTGGGGTTTGCCCGCGAGCAGAGGCCGGGGACGGAGCGCTACTACCTCAAGATGCTCGGTGACCTCTTCAACAGATTCATCACCTCGTCTTTCACGCCTCCGGCCAGGATCCACCACGATAAGTCGGGGCGTTCAGACGACGTTGGCTTCTGTTTCGCCGACGTGCCCAAGGATGGCTTTGGCGTCCTCAAGGCGAAGACCAGGGAGGCGGGCGTCACTGTCAACGATGTGCTCATGGCCGCGTGTTACCGGACCATCGAGAAGTGGAACAGGCAGCACGGCAAGCGCGCCAACAGGCTGCGGATCATGGCACCCGTTTACATTGGCCCGAAGGGCCCGAAGGGGATCGTTGCCAACCAGGTCTCCTGGATCTCACTTGTGACGCTGCCCCACGAGAGGGTCTATCCCGTTGACCTCCTGCACACGCTCAGGGGGAAGATGGCCGCGCTGTTCAGAGACGCTATCCCCTATTCCCTGTTGTATTTCTTCTACTTCTGCTCGCGGTTCCCGCTGTCCGTCATGCGAATGATGTGCCGGTTCCTGATGATCTCGCGCATATACGTGGACTCGATTCTGCTCAGCAACGTGGGGGTTATCTGGTCGGAGGAGTTGGGCGAGTTCATGATGGGCGACGTCAAGATAGCCGACCTGACAGTGCTTCCCCCGGTGGTGACCCCTCAGGGCCTCAGCATCGTTGTGTACACCTACTACGGCAGGCTCCAGATATGCCTGGGCTACAAGACTGCCCTGTTCTCCCGCGAGAAGGCGGAGGCCTTCCTGGCCCAGTACATGGAGGAGCTGAACAGCTACCCGGTGGTGGCGAAGAGTTAGGTCGGCCTCCCCCTGCCGCCATCGGGCGTTGGGTGGAGCCCACCCGCCCGCCCACGGGCGCTGCGCTCCCGGGCCCTCGCTCTGTCCGGGTAGCGAGGGAGTTGAGTAGCAACTGTGTTGGATGTCAATAGCGTGAACCGATAGTCTGAGGCAGGGCG
>CAZGDV010000101.1:0-10576 GCA_964524995.1 uncultured Dehalococcoidia bacterium
CGCTTTTCGAGAGCGGCACCTTCAACCACTCGGACACCTCTCCCCGAGTTTACCCCAAGTGTGCGATTATATCGCAGCGGTGCCCATAAGTCCATGGCTGCCATCGAGCATGTTAACAGACTGTACTACTGATGTCGCGGAATAGGCGTGTTGCCAATTGGGGGACTATTGCGCTATATTCTCTGCGAATGCAACACACCCGGCGTGAGGGCGAGAACTGTGCGCGAAAACGAACTGGCGTTTAGCGTCGATAGCCAGCTCCTTGGTGAGTTGGGCGAACGTCTTGTTACAAGGAACTACATTGCGCTGGCCGAATTGGTCAAGAATTCCTATGATGCCGACGCTACCACGATCGAAGTCAGCTTCAGGGGTGGCAGAAAGGGCAAGGATGACCTCGCCGAGAGCGAGATCACGCTGTCGGACGACGGACATGGCATGTCCTTCCAACAGGTGAGAGACTACTGGATGAGGATTGCCACACCTTACAAGATTCGCGAACCTGTATCGCCGTTCTTCGGGCGGAGGAAGACCGGCAACAAGGGACTGGGACGGTTCGCTTGTCGTCGTCTTGGCAGGAAGCTGGTGTTGGACTCCAGGGCCAGAGTAACAGGCACAGAGGAACTGGAATGGACGCAGGTAATCTTTGACTGGGCGAAATTCGAGGCTGGCACTGACTTGACGGAGATACCGTGTCAGTACACAACTCGGCGTATCGGCAATGGGGAGCCGGGTCTGACGCTCACCATCAAGGAGTTAATTGATGGTTGGACGGATGCTGAGTTCAATCTCCTGAGGAGGCAGATACTGAGCTTGTCGGTGGCCCGTGGCGTCAAGCGCACGGGGTTCGCGGAGGATCCAGGCTTCGAGGTCCGTTTCGATGCTCCTGGGTTTGAAAAGGGGGTGGGCTTCCTTGCGGACCAATTCAGGGACGCTGGATGGGGGACCCTGGAAGGGGCCGTTGACGAGGATGGCACTGTCGGCTTGCGACTGACTGCGAAGGAGCTCGGCGTTGAGGAGTACCGGTTGCCCAAGCGCTTCGACATGCTCGGCGGGATCAGGTTTGAGATATCGTATATACCAATGAAGGATAAGGGCCACTGGCGGGACACAAGCACGTTGACCAAGGGCCTAACGAGAGAGCTGATGTTGGAGCAGGCAGGGGTCAGGGTCTATCTCGACGGCTTCAGGGTCTATCCGTATGGCGATCCTGGCGACGATTGGCTGAGCATTGATAAAGACATTGCGCGGCGCTTCGGATCAGCTGATAGGATCTTCGAGCAAGTCGCCTCCAAACTCGGAGTCGGTCTGACGAGAGCCATGCTGGTACATCCTAGGAACAACAACCTTGTTGGTCGGGTGCATCTGACTTCTACAGAGAACATGCCATTTGAGGTCAAGCTTGACAGGGAAGGCCTGGTCTGGAATTCGGCGTGCGACCAGCTTGTTGAGGCCGTTAGGCTTTCGCTCCAATGGATGGTCCTACACTACAACAAGTACTTGGTGGTGATTGGGAGACGCGCCATTATCGAGGCTGAGCAGGATTTCAGGGGGCTGACCCGGGACGAAGGTAGTACTGGCGAGGTTGCAACCGAGCAAGATTCATCTGTTCCGACCGCGATACGGGCGTTGGACTTGATTGCAGACGAAGCCAAGAGGTCGCATGTGGTGCTGCGGGGAGATGACAAGGAACGCGCCGATTCGAGGATCGAGTCAGCGAGGCAGATCGTCCATCTCTCGTTTGACCGGACACAGACATACTTGGCCATTCTGAGGGGAGTTGCGTCGACTGGGGCCCTCATGCTGAATTTCTCGCACGAGGTCAAGAACTTGATCAGCCAACTGGACACCCATGCTAATACGTTGGACAGAATCTCTTCTGATCTTCCTCGTGCACTCAGGGATGAGTTCAACAGTTTTGCAGATTCGCTGAGAGTGACGAGGACCAGACTTGAGCAGCAGATAAACATGTTCGGGGCGCTTGCTCAGAAGACAGCGGACACCGATAGGAGAACGATCTTGGTGAGGCCTCTGTGCATCCAGGTGGCTCAAGGATTCCGCTACCTGACGGAGCACTACGGAATGGACGAGATTGAGGTGGATGTGCCTGATTCGTTGAAAGCGGGCCCCATGCTCGAGGTGGAACTCTTCTCCATAGCAGTCAACCTGGTATCCAATGCAGTCAAGGCGAACCTGGCGGGCCAAGGCAAACGAGTGCGGATTGAAGGCGTGCGCAAAGGAGCTCGGACGATTCTGCGAGTGCTTGATGATGGGATCGGGCTCAGGAAGGAGAACCGTGAGGAGGTGTTCAAACCCCTGACTTCCGACGTGGAGGGCCGACTCTACAAACCCTTGAGTGACAGGATAGCTGACCCGGACCTGGCCGCCCTTGGAAGGGGCAGTGGGCTTGGCCTGGACATCGTCAGAAGTATCGCCGAGGCGTACGGCGGAAGTGCACTTTTCGTGGACGCGGAGGAGCCCTGGGTAACCTGCGTGGAGGTAACCATACCTTGAGCGAGGAAGTACGAGTAGTCTGGGTTGACGACGACACGAGTCGCCGGGAGGACGCTAAGAACCTGCAACACCGACGACCAAACCTCAAGGTTGAACTTCTGAGCCCGCTGGAATTGGAAAGCGTCCTTGGGGATGCAGAGTGGAAGGATGCCAAACCCGACCTTTTTCTCTTGGATTACTACCTGGACCGGAGTAACGATGAGCAGGGCAATAGGTTCGCTCATAAAGGGCTTACAGTAGCTGGCCAGATTCGCGAGACCCTACCTGAGCATCCGATCTACATGGTTACCGCGAAGACCGATGCGGAGGACGAACCGGAACTTGGTCAGGAGACTCGGGCAGCCAGAGCAACGTTCGATCGGCTTCTCTCCCTGAACATCCTCAAATCGGAAGGAGCCAACATACTGTATCACGATGCATTGGACTACCGTGCAATCAGGCAGTGTAAGGAAGCCGATCTCGGGGCTCTGATTGGACTACTGAAGCCGCCTCAAGACGAGACCGAACGGCTCAGGCTCGTTCTGCCAACGGGGTTGAGAGAAGGGTTGCGCCGCTCCGAATCATCGGACCGGCTGTATGTGGGCGACGCGATATCATTCGCTGCATGGGTTCGTGGGCTGCTACTGGCAGTTCCTGGAATCCTTTATGACGAGCTGTATGCTGCTACGCACCTGGGTGTCAATGATGACGGCTTCCGGAGGCTTATCGATAAGCTGGAAGAGGCCAGGTATGAGGGGGTCTTCTCGAAGACTACTCCTAAACGTTGGTGGGTGTCGAAGCTCAACGACTTGGTGTTCAGACACGGAAATGCTCATGGAGCTGCCAGCAGCGATCCACGGAAGATCGGTCCACAAGTATTCGAGGTGGGTGAGGGAGATTTGGCAAAGTGTGGGGTCTGTGGTGAACGAAATCCCGAAACGGTGGGCGTGAGTTTGGAAAACGAAGCGGACAGTCGCCCAGTTCATTTCAAGTGCAGCCGTCCACACCCTCGCAGGAAGAAAGAGCTGTACTTCGACGAGTATAGGGCCTTTGACCTCTGATACCTCTTGTGGCTTATGAAGAGTCATGCCCAGACGTGATAGAGAGCTTTGCAGGCGCAGAAGGCACTTAGAAGAGACGATAAGATTCATCTCTGAAGATCGTCTATTCAATGAGCTATCGCCCGAACGGTATGAAGGGCTCAGACCCAATCGGGCTGGGTATCTCAGAGAAGCCTGCAGTCACCTACGATCGACTCCATCCGGGGAGGTGTCGATTCCACAATTCGAGATCCCTGTGCAAGATAAGAAGCTCCGTGGACACCGTCCAAGACTAGTGGTTGGCGGCTTGGTGGAGTTGAGTTCGAGTGCCCTGATAAGGTCGTCCTTCTCGTTCTGCATCACGTTCAGGACGTCCTCGGGTCACGTGGCCACATATGCTAGGTCGGAGGGTTCTTCGGAGTTGAACACTCAATCTTGTTGTCTCGGTACGTGCACCGATAGGGTGAGGGTTGTCCGGCGATTCCATTTCGATTGGTCTCCTGAACCAACTGCTGGGCCCGCAGGCCTTTGTCCCTCCCACTTGCAGTATGGTGGCCTTTTCCCTGGTGGTGATGGCTTTGACGATTGGCACTACTGCGTTGAGCATTTCCTGGAGCTTCCCCGGATTATGTATCCTCCCATGGACTTGGCCCTCGTCCTCGACTTGGGGCTCAGGCAGTTTGAGACCCCTCTGGCAAGATGGAAAGAAGAACAAAGATGGAGGAGTTTGGTACTCGATAGCGAAGAATTGTGGTGGCAGGACTACTGGAGAAGGGGAGCCGACCATCTCGGCCTTTCGGTTCGGCAGGGTCTCCATGAAATAGTCCTAGACAAGCTATGATCGATCAGAATGAGAGGAAGAGCAACGGTATCTATCTGACTCCACCCGAACTCGCTCAGTTCGTCGCGACTTGTGGTATCCACCAAGCTGATCAGACGGTGTTGGACCCCTGCTTCGGTGAAGGGGCTTTGCTTTCAGCCGCCTATTCACGCTTGCGCACACTTGGTTGTGTTCAGCCCAGCCAGCAATTGTACGGTTACGAGATTGAGCCCTCGACGGTCGATCATGTTGTGGACCTGATTGGCCAAGACAACGTGGTCATTCGCGATTTCCTCGATGTTTCTCCGCCTGATGAACGTCTTGACACAGTCATCATGAATCCGCCGTTCGTGAGGCACCATGCGATTCCGCGGGACAGAATCGACCGCATGCGGAACGGTACCGCAGGTGCCTCCACTTTGCCGCGAACAAGCGACTTATGGGCATACTTCCTGGTGCACGCCGCGCGGTTCTTGCGCCAAGAGGGCAGCCTCGTAGCGATACTGCCCTGGTCCCTTCTGCGAGCGGACTACGCCAAGTCGGTTCGAGAGTTCCTAATGGGCAGGTTTCGAACCATTAGGGTTGTTGTCATAGGGCAGATGCTGTTTGATGGAGCGGAGGAACGGGTGACAGTGCTAATTGCGGAAGGGTTTGGCTCGCGAGCATCTACGATTTGCTTGGGCTACTCATTCGGCGTTCCGGGTTCCGAGATTCAATGGAGGGCCGTCTCCGACGACTTGTGGCTCGAATCGCCGTGGAAGGCTATGGTGCCTTCAGAGGTACATGACGTATTCTCCTTCTTGGTAGAACGTCTGGCTTTTGTGCCTCTGAAGGATGTCGCCACGATTCGAATTGGGGTGGTTACGGGTGACAATGGGTTCTTCATCCTCGAGGGCGAACAATCGAGAACGCTGGGCTTGCCCGACTCTTTGTTGAAGCCAATCGTGACAAGTTCAAGGTGCCTGGCGTCGTTGATACTACGTCAGGATGGAGTGGATGACTTTCTCTTATGCATTCCCGACTCTCTTGATATACCCCAAACGGTCAGTGATTATGTGTGTTCCGGAGAAAAGGCTGGCGTGCATCTGAAGTATCATCCCAAGCGCAGGCCGAAATGGTATTGCATCAATCAATGCACAGCTCCTGATGGCTTTCTCCCATACATGACCAAGGAAGTGCCGTACATTGTCTCGAACCCAGACGGCCTCTTGAGTACCAACACTGTCCATGGGGTGGACTTCAATGACACGATCGACGATTCGACGAAGAGGCGAATACAACTTTCTATGCTGACGTCCATCTCTCAGTTGTCTATTGAACTTGCGTCCCGAACGTATGGTGGCGGAGTCCTCAAAATCGAGCCGTCGAGCGCTGCTGGCATCTTCGTGTCGGCGGAGGTTGGGCGCAGTGCTCCTGCTCATCTTGAACGAGAGATTGGTGCCCTTGTCAGCGCTGGGAGAAGACTTGATGCAGTAACTCGCATGGACGATTGGCTGACGACAAGCTCACGGGTGACTAGGGCCCAGATGGACCTCATTAGGGATTGCTACGACAAAATGAGGCGACTGCGGCTGAGCAATCGGGTGGAGGCCTGAAACTAACAACGTGGATGTGTTGTGAATACATGACAAGAGAAGCGGCCGGAAGCTCCTGGACTCTCGCACCGCCATTCCCCAGATGAGAAACGTAGGGTAGGTGGCGCGAAGCGCAACCTGCCATCCTCGCTTCCCTTCGAAGCCAGCAACGTGCTATGATAACCGCAGAGATACGACCCAACCGACGATGCCCACCGTGGTGTTTTCTGAGTTCGGGCTCTCTGCGAACCACCCATGATTGAGATCGGAATCGACCCCGTTGCGTTCGTTTTAGACGGTGTTCTCGACATCGGCTCTCACTGGTATTGGATACTCGGTGGGGTCGGGGGAGCACTGCTTGTTTTCGTGCTGTTGGTCTCGGCTTTCATGGAGAAGTACAAGCTGGATGACAGGAGTCCTCTCGCGCGTGCTCTCATCATATCCCCCTTGGTACTGGTAGCTGCCATCGCCATATTCTCCGTGCTCACTCTCGAGTTCACGATACGGTGGTATGGCATAATTGCCGCCATCGGTACGGCTGTAGTCATCGGGTTGCCGCTCTTGTGGGCCAGGGGAAAGGACATAGGCGTCACCAGGGACCAGATACTATCGGCCGCGCCGTGGTGTCTGGTGGGCGGCATCGTCTTCTCGCGGCTGATACACGTCATCGATCAGTGGCACCTCTACTACCCGGACAACCTCCGGGGCATAGTCGGTTTCGAGGGCATGGGCATCTTCGGGGCGATCATCGGTGCGACGCTGGTTGGGGTAGCCTATGGCAGGATCAGGAAATTACCGGTCGGCAGGATCGCGGACTTCGTCGCGCCTGCCGTGATCCTCGGCCAGGCGATAGGCAGGGTGGGCTGCAATATCAACGGGTGCTGCTACGGCAAGCCGAGCGACCTGCCCTGGGCAGTTTTCTATACACACCCCAATTCCGAGGCCATACAGAACGGCGTCGCCCAGGCCGTGCACCCGACGGCGGCCTACGAGCTGATCTGGGACCTCATCGTATTCGGCATACTGTGGTCGCTGCGGGGGAGGCTGAAGCGAGAGGGAGCTCTCTTCCTGGTCTATCTGATCGCCTACTCCGTGGGTCGCCTGTTCATCTCCATGTATCGCGACAACGACCCCTTCCTCTTCGGCTTGGTGGAGGCTCAGGTGGTCTCCATCCTGGTGCTGCTGGTGTCGGTGCCGATGCTCATTTGGCTGTACAAGCGCCGTCCCTCGGAGACAGCCCCAGCCGCAAGCCAGGACAGCGAAGAGTAAGGACCAGGGTTGTCATGCGTGGGGTCTTCTGAGGGCGCCTAACCCCTGTGGCGCTGCCTGGGTCCGTACGGACGCTCCGTGGGAGCGAGCTGGCTGCGGTAATCCGGGGCTGAGATGGCAATCAGAATGCTTAGCTTCGGGTCCACCAGGCGCGAAGCCAGCCTTCCCTCTATTGACTCGATGAAGCCCGGTATGGTGAAGACCGTGGGCAGCCGCGAGTTGTACCGGTAGTTCAGTATCTGATAGAGCTTCTCCTGCGCCCACGGCGTGCTGCTCTCCATCCCCAGGTCATCCAGGATCAGGACCGGGCTGGTCTTCACGCCCTCGAACAGCTCGTCGTAGGTTACCCTGCTCTCAGGGCTGAACGTTGAACGGAGGTGGTCCAACAGGTCGGGCACAACGGCGAAGAAGACGGGGCGGCCGGCGCCCAGTTCATAGTTAGCGATTGCTGCCGCCAGGTGTGTCTTGCCGCACCCGTGTACACCCAGCAGAACGAGCCAGCCCTCCGGTGACTGGGCGAAGCGGCGCGCCTCCGCCAAGGCGGTGCGAAGGCTCTCCCTGCCTTTGCTGTCCGCGTTCATGCCGCGCACGTCGAAGGTCTCGAACGTCTTGTCAGCCAGGAACTGGACGGTCACCCCTCCGACCTGCTGGAGCAGCGGGAGTTGGGGCCTCTCCACCTCGCATATCTGAGCGACGCTGGGGTCGCGCAGCCTTACCGCCAGCCGCTCATCGAGACCGTCGAGACTGTCCGTGGTGACGACCGTTGGCAGCTCGGCGTTGAACCTGTGGTTGAGTATCTGGAACAGCTTCTCCTCGGCCCAGGGAGTCGAGTTCTGGCTCCCGAGGTCGTCCAGCACCAGCAGGGGAGCGTTGCGTACCCGCTCGAACAGGTCATCATAGGCGACATCGCTGTTGGGGCTATAGGTCATCCGGAGATGGTCCAGTAGGTCCGGAACGAAGACGAAGAAGACGTGGTAGCCGTTCTGCAGCCTCCGATTCGCTATCGCGGCGGCCACGTGAGTCTTGCCGCAGCCGCTGGGGCCGGTCAGGACGAGCCATCGCCTCGGCTCGTCGGCGTACTGCTGGGCCGTTCGAAAGCACGCCGAGAACCTCTGCCGGTTCTCTGGATCGCTGCTGCGGCCCTCGGGCAGCAGGCTCTCGAAGGTCGAGCGGGTCAGCGGACCGAGGTTGCTGTAGCGTTCGAGACGCGACAGGCGCTCATCCGCCATCTGCCGCACCGTGCATTCGCACGGCAACAGCTTGCCGAAGTCGGGGTGGTCATACGGCACGTCGGGGCTCAGCCAGCGCTTGCCCTTGCAGATGGGGCAGGTCGGCTCACCTTCCTCCGTGTCTGTACCGCTCCAGGAGGTGTCCGTACCTTCGGTAGTATTCCTCGGGGTCAGACTCCGCCTTAGTATGTCGCCTAGATTCTCCATGGTCCTTGCCTTCCGCTTCCCATCTCTCCAGTATGCGCGATATGTATCGCCAATTGCGCTTGTTCAGATCGACTGCCTCTTTGAAGGCGTCCTCGATCCAGGACGCCGGGTACGTGCTCTCGGCCTCTTTCAGCTCCTCGGCGATTATGGGGGACAGCATACCGATGTTCTGCTCGTACAGTGCGAAGATGTTCGGCTGCCCCGACGGCACAGGCTCCGGCTCGGCCGCGACCTCCGCACCGAGGTCGAGCTCCCCGCTCTCGATCCGCGCAACGGCTTGCCTGTCGGAGTCAGTGTTGACGAAGTACAGCTCGTGGTTCTCCCCGTTTCGCCACAGGCGCAGGTGGAGCAGCGTGCCCCGATTCACTGCCTGCTCCAGGCCTCGGCGTAGCGCCGCCGGGGGCGATTCCTCGTGCTGTAGTCCGCCCATCAGCACGGGATCGCCGAGCAGCTCGGTCTCGGTCACGTAGCGCGGATACCCCTTCTTACTGTACACGGTCCATAGGATGTGTAGTATCACCTTCAGTTCCGCGAGATCGCCGATGCGAGGCAAGACAGTACTGAAGAACACGTTAGGGATAGGCGTATACTGCGCCCTGGCCGGGAAGCCGCTGAACTCCGTCATATCAGGGTCGGCCTGTTGGCGTCGGTCCTCTCCAGGTTCTCGAATCTGGCCAGCTTCTCGCGGAAGAAGGCGTTAACCCTGCCGATCGGGCCGTTGCGGTGCTTGGCCACGATCAGATCGGCGATCCCCTTGGGGTAGCTCCTGTCGGGGAACCTCTCCCCCCACTCCTCCTCCGTGTAGTAGTGGTCGTCCCGGTAGATGAACAGCACTACGTCGGCGTCCTGCTCGATCGACCCGCTCTCCCTGAGGTCGGAGAGCATGGGCGTGTGGGGATGTCGGCCCTCGACGGCCCTGCTCAGCTGGGAGACAGCGATGACCGGCACGTCGAGCTCGCGGGCTATCTCCTTCATCGAGTGGGAGATGTCGCTCATCTCCTGGACGCGGTTGTCCGTATGCCTGCTGGAGCGCATCAGCTGGAGGTAGTCGACGATTATGAGGTCGATTCCCTTCTCGCTCTGCAAGCGCCGGGCCTTGCTACGCATATCGGTTTCCCTGAGCAAGGGCGAATCATCAACGTATATCGATGTCTCGGAGAGCCGCCCAATGGCATCCAGGATTTCGCCCCGCTGCCTCTCGGTGACTTGGTCGAGACGTAGCCTCTGTATGTCTATCCCGGACTCGCCCGACAGGAACCGGTAAGCCAGCTCCATCTTGGACATCTCGAGGCTGAAAACGGCCACCTTTGCCTTCTCCTTCGTAGCTGCGTTCAGGGCGATGTTGAGCGCCAGGCTGGTCTTACCCAGGCTCGGCCTCGCTGCGAGAACGATCATGTCGGACCGCTGCAGCCCGCCCAGCAGCTTGTCGAGGTCGACGAACCCGGTGTGGACCCGAGGCAGGTAGCCGTCGTCCACGTGGGCCAGATGGCTTTCCTCGAAATACCTGTCGAGAACCTCCCTTATGTGCGCGAAGTCGCGCGTGCTCTCGCCGTGCCTTAGCTGGAACAGGATGCTCTCCGCCCGGTTCAGCGCGTCCTCGGCGTCAGGTGGCGCTTCGTATGCTATCGAGGATATCTGATTCGAGGCAACGATGAGGCGACGCATCATGGACAGGCGTCGCACGATGTTGGCGTAGTGCTCGATGTGGACGGATGTGGGAACCTGCGAGACGAGGTGGCTGATGTACGGTGGCCCCCCGACCGCCTCCAGCCTTTGCCGCCGGGCGAGGTCGTGCGCAACGGTGATCTGGTTTATCGCCTCGTTGCGCTCATAGAGGAGCAGGCAGCTCTCGTAAGTCCACCGGTTCTTGTCCCGGTAGAAGTCCTCGGCCTTGAGGATCGGCGCGGCCTTGTATATCGCCTCGGGGTCGATGAGAAGGGAGCCGAG
>CAZGDV010000102.1:0-10439 GCA_964524995.1 uncultured Dehalococcoidia bacterium
GCAGCTCAAGGGCGTTGTCGCTGACGGTTGGCCGCTTCGCAATGGAGAAGGACGAGTCCCGACATGACACTCCCGCCTTCGAGCACCAGGCCCCGGTCCCTCCAGCCGCCGGCGAGGCCGGTCGCGGCCTGGGGGCAGCCCTCCGATCCCGGAAGTTCTGTCTCCGCGTACTCGCGATCGTTGTCGTGATCGCGCTCACGGCCAGCATCTTCGTCTTCCGCGACCAACTGGAGAGCCTGAAGACCTACGGCTACCTCGGGGCATTCCTCATCGCGCTCATAACCAGCGCAACTGTCATCCTGCCCGCGCCGGGCATCGTGCTGATCGTCGCACTGGGCGCTGTACACGATCCCGTGACCGGCCCCGTGTACAATCCCGTCCTGCTGGGACTGGCCGCCGGTGCAGGCTCAGCGCTCGGCGAGATTACGGGCTACATGGCCGGATACAGCGGACAGGTCGCCGTGGAGAACCGACAAACTTACCAGCGACTGGAGGGCTGGATGCGACGTCGGGGCTTTCTGGTGATACTCGTTCTGTCATTCGTCCCAAACCCGCTGTTCGACCTGGCAGGTGGCACATCCGGCATTCTGAAGTATCCTCTGTGGAAGTTTCTGGTGGCATGCTTACTAGGAAAGATAGCGAGGTTCATCCTGATTCTGCAGGGCGTGTCCTGGCTTGCGCCGGGATTATGGTCTTGACGAGGCCGACTACGCAGTCTTGGCGAAATGCCTCAGCGCCAGCCTGATCTTGTCCTCCAGCGTCAGGTCCTCGGCATCGGGGATTCCTGCCGCAGCAATTGCCGCTTCCGAAGCCGAGTAACCCAGCCCCATCAGTGCCAGCCTCACGTCCTCGTGGATGGAACGTACCGGCGTAATGTCCTGTTCGAACTTGCCCTTGAGGTCCAGTATGATGCGCGCGGCGGTCTTCTTGCCCACCCCCGGGACATGACCGAAGGCGTCGGTATCCCCCGAAGTCAGGGCCAGGGCGAACCGGTCCGGGCTCATGACGGAGAGGATCGCCAAAGCTACCTTCGGCCCCACACCTGATACGCTGATCAGCAATTGGAACGCCTTCAGCTCATCCAGCGTCGCGAAGCCATACAGGGCCAGGCTATCGTCGCGGACCTGCAGGTGAGTATGCAGTCGAATCCTGTCGCCAGGCGGCCCCAGAGCCGCCAGGGTGGTTGCTGAAGTCTGCGCGCAGTAGCTCACGCCATTCACATCGAGGACTGCCGAGTCCTCGGCTCTCGAAACCAGCTTCCCTTCGAGACCGACAATCATCTAGCGCCCGCCCCCGATGATTCTCGCTAGCCTGTTCTGCGTCGCATGGCATATCGCCACAGCCAGAGCGTCGGCTGCGTCGTCCGGCCTCGGGATGCACTCCAACCGCAGCTGCATCTTCACCATCTCCTGAATCTGTCTCTTGTCCCCGCGTCCGAATCCGGAGATCCTCTGCTTGACCTCCGCCGGAGTGTACTCGTGGACCGGGATTCCGCTGTTGGCCGCAGCAAGTATCGCCACACCCCTGGCCTGCCCCACGGCCAGCGCCGTCTTGAGATTGCGCGCCACGAACAGCTCGACGGCCATCTCCGTGGGTCTGTGGACATCGACGATGCGCAAGAGCCCCCAGTACAGACTACGCAGGCGCTCGGCGGTCGCATGGCTTGAAGGAGTGGTCAGGCAACCATAGTCGACGTTGAACAGCTCGCCGCCTTCCTCCAGAACAACCCCATAGCCGAGGATCGCGATCCCTGGGTCTATCCCGAGTATGCGGCAGGACATGGCAGCACCGCTAGCCCTGGTAGCGCTCGAGCACGTCCTCGGGGAAATCGGCGTTGGTGAAAACATGCTGGACATCGTCCAGTTCCTCGAGCTTGTCCAACAGCCTGAGGGACTGAAGCGCCGACTTCTCATCGAGCGTGATCATCGTGGTGGGCACCTGGAGCAGCTCGGCGGAAGAGACAGCAATCCCCTGGCCTTCGAGGGCTTTCCTGACCTCTTCCATCTCCTGGGGCTGAGTGTGAATCTCCACTGCCGAACCTTCGATCTTGACATCGTCCGCCCCGGCGTCGATGGCCACGAGAGCCAGTTCCTCCGAGTCGACACCTGCCGCCTCCACCACAATGACGCCCTTGGGCTCGAACATCCAGGTCACGCAGCCGCTCTCGCCTAGGCTGCAGTCCGCGCGGCTAAAGACGTTGCGCACTTCACCTACTGTACGGTTCTTGTTGTCGGTGAGAGCCTGCAGAAGTATGGCTGTTCCGCCGGGGCCGTATGCCTCCAGCGTCATCTCGACCAGGTTGGCAGCCTCGGTCGATCCGGAAGCGCGCTTGATGGCCCGCTCGATGTTGTCGATGGGCATGTTGTTGTCGCGGGCCCTCTGGACAGCCAGCCTCAATCTCGGATTCGCTGCCGGATCGCTGTCGCCCTGGCGAGCGGCCACAGTGATCTCCCTGGCCAGCTTGGTGAACACCTGGCCCCTCTTGGCGTCAGCAGCGCCCTTTTGTCTCTTGATCTGCGCCCACTTGGAATGGCCCGACATGTCCGCACACCACCTATGAGCCGACCGAATGCCTCGCGGCTACTAGCTCGCCTTCTTCTTCGTCATGGTATCCGTAATGAAATCGGCGATGTCGCCTGTGGGCGCCCCCGGTCCGAAGATGCCCGCCACCCCCATCTTGCGGAGTGCGTCGTGGTCTTCCTCGGGTATGATCCCGCCGGCGACGACTACCGCATCATCCAGGCCCTTCTGCTTCAATTGCTCGACTATCACCGGGAAGAGCTCCAGGTGAGCGCCCGACAGAATGCTGACGCCAACCACATCCACGTCTTCCTGCAGCGCGCTCTGCGCTATCATCTCCGGCGTCTGTCTGAGCCCTGTGTAGATGACCTCCATGCCATAGTCGCGCAACGCCCGTGCAACGACCTTCGCCCCGCGATCATGGCCATCCAGACCGGGTTTTGCCACCAGGACCCTGATCTTCTGCTCGTCTGCCATTTGGGTTACCCTCTCTTATGTTCGTTGATCGAGTTCCACCAGCACACCCGAAGCCGACTTCGGATGGACGAAAGCCATTCTGGCACCCATGCCCTCTCCGAAGCCCGCATAGTCACCAGGATCGACTATGCGGAAGCCCGCCTCCCTCAGCCTCGCCGTCTCTGCGTTGAGGTCGTCGACCCAGACACCCAGCCTGCAGAAACCCTCCCCGCGCTTGGCCAGCAGCCTCGCAAGGTCGCCGCCGACCTCGGCTTCGGGGCCAACGGTGGGTTGCAGCAACTCCACGGAGCACCCCTCGACAGGAAACATCGCTGCCTTCACACCGGGCATCTTCATAACCCCGGCCTCCCAGGGCCCCACCCCGAGGATGCTCGAATACAACTCAACAGCCGCTTCGATATCGGATACCAGTATCCCGACGAAGCTGAGCCCGGTGATCACCTGCTCCCTAGACCTTCTGTGCCAGCTCGATGAGCACGCCCTTGGTCGACTTGGGGTGGACGAATCCGATCTTGCCGGCCAGGCCCTTCCGGCCCTGCTTGTCAAGCACTTGGATACCGCCGTCCGCCAGGGACTGCAGCTCCTTGTCCACATCGTCGACCTCGAAGCATACGTGGTGAATGCCCTCGCCCTTGTTCTCGAGGAACTTCGCTACCCCACTGTCCGCGGTAAGAGGCTGGATCAGCTCGACCTCGACGTTTCCCACTTGAATCATCGCCGCCTTGATCCCCTGATCAGGCACCTCCTCGATATGCGAGTGCTTGACCCCGAGAAGGCCCTCGAAGGTCTTCAATCCCTCATCGAGGTCCCGCACGACGATGGATACGTGGTCCAATCTCTTGATCATACTCTCCTCCGTTCGCTACGGTTGTGCGTGAGTGCCCGGTCTAGATTACCAGTATCTCCTGCTGCTCGCCGAAGACGCCGCGCAACGTGTTGCAGATCTCGCCCAGCGTCGCGTAGGCCTCGACGCACTCGATGACCGCTGGCATGGTGTTGGTGTTGCCCTTAGCGGCTTCCTTGAGCCTGTTCAGGTTCTCGGTTACCTTCTGGTTGTCCCTGCGCTCTCTCAGCGACGCAAGACGCTTGGTCTGCTTCTCGGCCTCAGCCGGATCGACACGGAGCAGCCCCTTGATCTCAGGATAGGGAGACACGAACTTGTTCACGCCGACTACCACCTTCTTGGCTATCTCGATGTCCTTCTGGGTACGGTATGAGCTCTCCTGAATCTCCCTCTGCTGGAAGCCCTGCTCGATAGCAGAGAGGGCTCCGCCCGTGTCGTCGATCTTCTTGATGTAGTCGGCGGCCTGCTGCTCCAGCGCGTCGGTGAGGCTCTCGACGTAGTACGAGCCACCCAGCGGGTCAGTGATATCAGCAACGCCGCTCTCATAGGCCAGCAGCTGCTGTGTCCTGAGGGCAAGAGTTACGGCATCCTCGCTCGGTGTGGCGTATGCCTCGTCACGAGAGTTGGTGTGGAGGGACTGCGTCCCACCGAGTACCGCTGCCAGCGCCTGCAGCGCCGTCCTGACGACGTTGTTGTCAGGCTGCTGGGCGGTGAGCGTGTGCCCGCAGGTCTGGGTATGGAAGCGCAGCATCATCGAACGCGGGTCCTTCGCCTTGAACCTCTCGTTCATGATCTTGGCCCACAGGCGTCGTGCCGCCCTGAACTTGGCCACCTCTTCGAGGACATTTGTATTGGCGGCGAAGAAGAACGAGAGACGTCCGGCGAACTTGTCGACATCCAGTCCGGAGTCGATTGCAGCCTGCACGTACGCGATCCCATCCGCCAGCGTGAAGGCGATCTCCTGTGCCGCCGTGGAACCGGCCTCCCGGATGTGATAGCCGCTGATGCTGATCGTGTTCCATTGGGGCAGGCTCTCCGCGCAGTAGGCGAAGATGTCCGTCGTCAGCCGCATCGACGGCCTCGGCGGGTAAATGTACGTACCCCTGGCTATATACTCCTTGAGTATGTCGTTCTGAATCGTGCCGTTCAGCTTCGAGACATCGGCACCCTGCTTCTTGGCAACCGCTATGTACATGGCAAGGAGTACAGGCGCGGTCGAGTTGATCGTCATCGAGGTGCTGACCTTGGCCAGGGGGATGCCGTCGAACAGCGTCTCCATGTCCTCGAGGCTGGAGATGGGGACACCCACCTTCCCCACCTCACCCCTGGCGTTCGAGCTGTCCGAGTCGTAGCCGATCTGGGTAGGAAGGTCGAAGGCAACGCTGAGTCCCGTCTGTCCCTGTTCCAGCAGGTAATGGTAGCGCTTGTTCGTTGCCTCCGCCGACTGGAATCCCGCGTATTGGCGCATCGTCCACATTCTGCCCCGATACATGGTCGGCTGCACGCCCCTGGTGAAGGGATATTGGCCCGGAAAGCCGAGCTTGGCGCTATAGTCGAAGCCCTCCATGTCCTCAGGGGTGTAAACGTCTTCGATCTCTATCCCCGAAGTCGTCATGAAGTGCTCCTCGCGCTCGGGGAACTTCTTGACCGAGGGCTCCAGTACCTTCTCTTTCCACTCCGCTTTGCTCTTGGAGGTATCCATCAATGCTCCTTCCGGATGGGGTATTGACCTACCTCGAAAAGTGTAGCCCATACCCCTCAGAGTGTCAATTGGAGCGAGGTTGGGTTGGGCGGCTCTGCAACAGAACGTCGAGGTGTTATAATGTGGACGTAGCTGAGAGGAAGTCACAGAGTGGACCGGATAGTATCAGCCAAGCCAAGGGACGACGATGCAATACTCGATCGTGGGCTCCGCCCGAAGGAGCTGGCTGACTTCGTTGGCCAGGACAAGGTCAAGGACAACCTCGCCATAGCCATGGCCGCCGCTCGCGGCAGGGGCGAGACCCTCGATCATACCCTCCTGTACGGGCCCCCGGGACTGGGCAAGACGACGCTATCGTACATAATCGCCTCCGAGATGGGAGTTAACATAAAGGTGACTTCCGGGCCGGCGATCGAGCGCCCCGGCGATCTGGCAGCCATCATCACCAACCTCGACAAGGGAGACGTGCTGTTCATCGACGAGATACACCGGCTGGCACGCGTCGTCGAGGAGGTCCTGTACCCTGTCATGGAGGACTTCGCCCTGGACATCGTCATGGGCAAGGGGCCGGGCGCGAGGAGCATCCGCCTCAACCTGCCCCGCTTTACCCTGATCGGAGCTACAACCAGATTCGCCATGCTCAGCTCGCCGCTCCGGGACAGGTTCGGCGCTGTCTATCGAATGGACTTCTACGATGAGCACTCGATCAAGGTGATCGTGGAGCGATCGGCGAGACTGCTCGTCGTCGAGGCCGACGATCAGGGCCTGCGAGAGATAGCCAGGCGTGCCCGGGGCACGCCGAGGGTTGCCAACAGACTGCTCAAGCGCGTGCGGGACTACGCCCAGGTGAGGGCCAACGGCGTCATAACCGGAGATGTCGCTCTCGAAGCGCTGGCAAAGCTGGAGGTCGATTCCATCGGCCTCGACGACGTGGACCACAAGATACTGCGCACGATCGTGGAGAAGTTCAACGGCGGGCCGGTCGGCCTGGACACCATTGCCGCCGCTATCAGTGAGGAGGCGGACACCGTGATGGATGTCTACGAGCCGTATCTACTGCAACTGAGCTTCCTGGAACGGACTCCGCGCGGCAGGGTTGCGACGCCCTCAGCATACGAGCACCTGGGTCTGCCCTGCAGCAAGGGCCCCTCAGAACAACCGACCCTCTGGTAGCGACGCTGCTGGAGCTATCCTGGAAACGTACATATGGCTTCGATTCTGCTTCACGCCTGCTGCGGCCCCTGCTGTACGTACGTCGTGAAGACGCTGCGAGAGCAGGGCATGGACGTCACCACGTACTGGTACAACCCCAACATCCACCCCTTCCGCGAGCACCAGCGCCGGCTCGAGGCTATGCAGCAGTTCGCCCAGGCAACCGATACGCCGCTTATCGTGGAAGACGGCTATGACATGGTCGAGTACTTCAGGGCTGTCGTCGGCCACGAGAGCGAGCGGTGCGCCGACTGCTACCGGATGCGCCTCACCAAGACAGCCGAGGTCGCCGCTCAACAGGGCTTCGAGTCCTTCACCACAACGCTCCTGATCAGCCCCTACCAGGACCACGACCTGATACGGGAGGCGGGCGAGGCTGCGGGGAAGGAGTTGGGGGTGCCCTTCCGCTTTGAGGACTTCACGCCCGGCTTCCGGGAGAGCCACCGCGTGTCGCGCGAGATGGGGCTCTATCACCAGGGATACTGCGGCTGCGTCTACAGCGAGTGGGAGCGGTACGGTGGTGTGAAAGTATGACCAAGTCAACCAAACAGCAGAGACCAGCCTAGCTCAGCAGAGTACCCAGTTTCCCCAGCACCTCACACACCGTGGCCTCAGGCAGCCTGCAGATGACCTCGGCTTGGCGGGCACGCCAGTCCAGGCTCTTGACCTGATCACTCAAGACCGCGCCGCCCACGTCCAACCCGGACGGCAGAACTACTTCGAAAGGATAGCCTTTGACTTTGTTGGTGATAGGGCAGAGTATAGCTAGTCCTACCTTGCGGTTGTAGGGCGCTGGCGAGAGTACAACAGCCGGACGGCGGCCTGCCTGTTCATGACCAGTCTGGGGATTGAGCGTGATCCACACCACATCTCCGCGGTCGGGAACATGGGCCACTCTCTACCAGACCTCCCTGCCTACGCGGGCACCGGTATCTAGCTCGTCGTGAAGATTGTCCTCCGTGATCTCATCCAGCAGGCTGGCGAGTGTCACCGATGGCTCCCCAACAGACTCAAGCATGATCTTGCCGTCACTGACCGACATATCGACCGAGACATCGACATCCAGCCCTGCCTCTGACGCGAGATGCTTGGGGATGCGCACCGCAAGACTGTTGCCCCACTTCTGAACGCGTGTTCTCAACCCGCCACCTCCATTCCGTATCTACAATGATGATACACAGAGGCCTGGTAACACGCAATAGGAGAAATGGATGAAGACCGTCGATCCATGTCAGCCTACTCGCCGATGATCTTGACCAGGACGCGCTTCCTGCGCCGCCCGTCGAACTCGCCGTAGAAGATCTGCTCCCACGGGCCGAAGTCGAGCTGGCCGTCCGTGATAGCCACAACGACCTCGCGGCCCATGACCTGGCGCTTGAGGTGGGCATCGGCGTTGTCCTCGCCCGTCCGGTTGTGGTGGTAATGGCTGACCGGCTCGTGGGGAGCGAGCCCCTCCAGCCAGACCTCGTAGTCGTGGTGCAGGCCGCTCTCATCGTCGTTGATGAACACCGACGCCGTGATGTGCATGGCGTTCACCAGCACCAGCCCCTCCCTGATCCCGCTCTCCCGCAGGCACTCCTCGACCTGCGGAGTGATGTTGATAAACCCCCGCCTGCTCGGGACATTGAACCAAAGCTCTTTGCGATAGGATTTCATTTGGGGTACCTCGCCATACCAGACCCTGCCACTTGGTCATCCTCGTCGGCCACATCGAGGCATGTCGCCTCCGCCCACTCCAACGCCTCGGCTTCGCGGTCGGCGTCCTGAGCCATCTCGCGATAAGTCAAGTGCAAATCGGTGTCCCGTGCATCATCCTCCATCGTCAAACACCACTTTCAGCCCACGAACTGCTGCGGACTACTGACTCCCTCCAGCACGTATCCTAGGCATCCACACTCACCATGTCAACAGAGCAAAACTCGCGATCATCAAATCAAAGAGTTATAATAGCAATGCCTACGACCATCGATGAGGTGCGAAGTCGTATGTATAAGCCTGTTGAGCAAGTTGCACAGAGTCTGCGCCGGTATGACCCCGACATGGTGCTCGACTTCATATCACAAGTCAGCGCCCGCAGAGTCACGAACCCTCAGCGTTTCGCTACGGAACTAGCCAAACACAATCTGGACGAACGCCTACATCTCCGTCACTTCCAACTAGCCTTCGTATGCAAGCTCGTGCTCCACTTCTACGAGAAGAAACGACGCTCCAGACGCCAGCGCCAGTTTGACTTGGACGACTTGGTTGCTTTGTCCCAATCCGTCGTGGGACATCAGGACCCCAATGCGTACCCCGTCAACAATCACGAGAGTTTCCATAGGCTCATGATCAGGTTAGCCTACCAGCAATTCCCCGATCTGTACGGAGATGGGGATGTCCTAGCCCGCACGCATCTTCTGTACCAGACATGCGCTCAGGCAGTGGGGAGCAGCAGGGGATATGACATCAACAAGGCATACAAAAATGCCACCGGACTTACCATCGATCAAGTCTGGGATATCACTCTGGCCATCTGGGGGAGCATCCAGCAGAAAGGCACTGGCATGCTGCCGGGCCCGATAAGAGCTGGAGACCTGAGCAAGCGCATCAGCGACATCGACATGGAACACTACCTGGATATGTTCTCCCTGAACCCGCATGATTTCAACAGCGTCGCTCGATCATCGACGTACAACGTGGACCCCCACGAGACATTCAACCCGAACCCATTGGTGAGTTGGCCAATCATCAGATTGGATGGCAACAGTTGGATGATTCCAATCTTGCCCTATTTGTTCAGAAGGGCAACGGAGCAGGCTTTCTACGACATGATCAAGACTCACGGGCGCCAATTTGCCACGTTCTTTGGTTACGTTTTTGAGGACTATGCCCGCAGGATTCTGGAACCACTCGGCGACGACCATGAAGTCATCCCCGAGCAGGAATACATGCGTAATGGCGATCGCGTATCTACATGCGATTTCATTGTTGTCAAGGACGGAGACGCCGTGCTCATCGAATGCAAGACTAAACGCCTGAAGCTCAAGACGAAGTTCACTGCGGACAGGGAGCTACTCCGCAATGACCTGACTGATGTCGGGAAGAAGGACGGCAAGAGCTCTGTGACGCATGCCGTCCGACAACTCTACCTTACAGAAAGAGACATCCGGAACGGTTGTCCCGGTTTAGAGACACTGAGGGACAAAATCACGGGGCGATTTCATCCTGTCGTGCTAACGCTTGATCCTTATTACCTTGCAAACGCCCCGTACATCAAGAGCATTGTTGCCGAAGAACTTAAAAAGGGCGAACCCCAAGTGGAACACTACGACTGGCATACAATGGACCCGCGAACATTTCAACAGCTTTGCGCGCTGGCACCGCACAAAGGGCTGACGGTCTTGCTAGAGAATAAGTCGTCGACAACCAATGCTATGGAGTCGGAGATGGGGAACTTCTTACACAACCTTGCCACAGGGGAACTGGGCATGGCGTTCGTGCCTGTCCATCCAGTGATAAAAGATGAACTCAATCTATTCTTACGACAGGTACGAGAGCGCTATGGCATCTCGTAGCGCTCCGACCAGTCAACGCTACCCGCCCCCACATCCCGCTCCAACTCCTCGCGGGTGAGCATGTTGCGCGCGAGGAGGGCCTCGCGTATCTGGTCGAGGGGGACGTCGTCGAAGATGCCGCGGTCCAGCA
>CAZGDV010000103.1:0-10408 GCA_964524995.1 uncultured Dehalococcoidia bacterium
TCACGAAGCTGGGCTGGGTGGGAGGCGTGGTGGCGGGCGTGGTGCTCTTCACGATAGTCCTCGCCAGGTTCTGGCAGACGCAGCATCGCCCTCGGGTTGGCGAGGTCGAGTAGACGACCATTTGCTGTGGCTGACCCAACGGTGTAGCATAGGACGTGAGGCGACTGCGATGAAGAGTGACTTCGTAACAGCGATACGCAAGAACCATGCCCTCGAGCATGCCACGATCGCGGTGCTGATGTCGAGACTCGGCCCGGGAGTCCGATTGATGGGCCGGGCGGCACCTGATGGCTTCTATGTGTACGGAAACGTGACCGCCGAGGCCGTGTCGGATGCCGCGAACGAGGGCCTGGCGAGACTGAAGAAGGGCGAGCACAGCCTCGCCGTTTCGCCCCTTTGCGGCACGAATCTGGTTGTGGCCGGGTTGCTGGCGGGAGTGGCGTCGATGATCGCGATGCGTGGCAAGAGGGGCTGGAGCAGCCTTCCGGAGGTCGTCCTGGCCACTACGCTTGGCGTCCTGATCGCACAGCCCCTCGGGAGGGCCGCGCAAAAGCACGTCACGACGTTACCCAACCTCGATGGCGTCGCCATTGTCGGCGTTACCAGTGACAAGCATGGCAGGTACAGCCGCTTCAAGATAAGAACGGAGCAGGGCTAGGGCCCTGCTCCGTTCGATACGTTCGTCCTGTCTCAGCGCATTCCCGGACTAGCTTGCCAGCAGCTCCTTCACCTTGGCTACGAAGGGCGGAAGGATCTTCTTGTAGTCGCCGACCACTCCGTATTGCGCCACCTTGAAGATGTTGGCCTCGGGGTCCTTGTTGATGGCCACTATGTTCTTGGAGCCGGAGCATCCGGAGAGGTGCTGGCTCGCTCCGGAGATGCCGATCGCGATGTAGAGCGTTGGCGTGACGATCTTGCCCGTCAGTCCTACCTGGATCGTGGTGGGCACCCACCCTGAGTCACACGGCGGCCTGGTTGCGCCCATAGCGCCGCCGAGCATCTTAGCCAGCTCCTGGAGCTGTGGGAAGTTCTCGGGCCCGCCGATTCCTCTGCCGCCGCAGACTACGACCTCGGCGTCCTCGAGCTTGACTCCCTCAACCTCGGTCATCTTCCTCTCGACGAACTGTTGCCTTGCCTGGGAGGCATCGAGCCCGGCGTCGTAGTTGATGATCTCGCCGCTGCGGGAGTCGTCCCGCTCCAAAGGCTCCTGAGATTTAGGCCTGACCGTAGCCATCTGGGGCTTCGTGTTCTCACAGACTATGATTGCGACGGCGTTGCCGCCGTATACCGGCTTGGTCATCTTCATCAGCTTGGTGCTGCCGTCGATGGCCAGGTCGATGCAGTCGGTGGCAAGGCCGGTGTCCATCTTGAAAGCCAGCCTCGGGGCCAGGTCGCGGCCTATCGCGTTCTGGGCCATAAGCAGTATGTTCGGCTTGATCTCCCCGCAGAGCTTGGCCATTGCTGCGGCGTAGGGATCGGTGGTGTATTCCTTCAAGAGAGGACTCTGAATCACATATACCTTGTCAGCGCCGAAGGCGACTGCGCCTTTGGGGGCGTCGCCGACATTATCACCGAGTACGACCGCAACCAGCTCCTCACCCAGCTCGCCGGCCAGCTTCTTGCCGATGCCGAGCAGCTCCGTGGACACAGAGGCCAGTTTGCCATCGGCGCATTCGCCAAGGATCAGCACTCCTTTTCCTTCTGCCATTGGTTGTACCTCCTAAATACTCGTGGGAACTGCTTAGATCAGCTTGATCTCTCTGAGCTTGAGGGCCAGCTTCACCGCCGTCTCTTCTTCGTTCTCACCCTCGATTACCTCGCATTTGGCCTCGCGGACCGGGATGAAGAGCTCGAGCATCTTGGTTCGGGCCCCTGCAGCGCCGATCTTGGAGGCGTCGGCACCGATGTCTCCGGCGGTCCAGACCGTTACCTTCTTCTTACCGGCTGCCATGATGCCCTTCAGGGTGGCGTACCTGGGCTCGCCGAGTTCGTTGCTGACCGTCATGACGGCCGGGAGCGGTACCTCAACGACCTCGTGCCCATCGGGTATGACACGCTCAACCTTGGCCTTGCCGTCCGTCGGCTCGATCTTCTGGACCGGCGTGACGCTCGGTAGGCCGAGGAGTTCAGCGAGGCCGGAGCCTACCTGGCCCATATCGAAGTCACCCGCCTGGCGACCGCACAGGATCAGGTCGTACTCGCCCATCTGCTTGATCGCCTGGGCGAGCGCATAGGCTGTGGACGCGCTGTCCGAATCGTTGAACGCGGGGTCGTTGAGCAGGAAAGCTTCGTCGGCACCCATGGCCAGACCGTGCTTGAGCACTTTCTCGGCCGACTGCTCGCCCATGCTCAGGACGCGCACAGTAGCACCCGTGGCGTCCTTGATGCGAAGCGCCGCCTCGACAGCGTTCTCATCAAAGGGGTTCATGACCGGTGGGTTGTCTTTCGCGGGGATCGCCCGCTTGGCGGCGGGATCGATGTTGAAGGCGGAAGCGGGAGTCTCAGGATCGGGGATCTCCTTGACACAGACGATTATGTTCACAGCCTCTCCTCCTATAGGCATGAAAATGGCTTCTGTCTGGTTGATCGGGGGAGATAACCTGTGACAAAGCCACCTACCAAGATAGCATAGGCATAATATGGTGTCAAGGAAACCTAGCTAAGGGCGACCGGGTGGCGGTCTGGAGAGCGATTGACAACCCAATTCGATTCGTGTACGCTTTCCGCACTCGAAACGGCAGGTGTCGCATATGACTGCACGGGAAAAGGCGGGAGACAAGAAGGCTATCGAGAGCCCGTACCAGGAGCTCTTGGCCTTGAGTAGGGTATCGGCTGCTGTGAGCGGCCTGCGGGACCTTGACGCGATTCTCGGGGTGGCGCTGGATACCGTACTAGATATGATGAATGGGGACATCGGCGGAATACTGCTGATTGACGAGCAGACCGGCATGCTGGCTTACAGGGTTCACCGGGGGCTATCAGACAGGTACGCGAGCGAGATGCAGCTTCGGGTGGGCGAGGGTGTAGCAGGGCGCGTGGCACAGACGGGCAGGGCCGTTCTGTTGGAGGATATCTCGATCGACTCCCGGGCCGCCTTGCCGGATTTGATCAGCACCGAGGGGCTGAAGGCTTTCGTGAGCGTACCACTGCGCTCCAAGGATTCCGTGCTCGGGGTGCTGAACGTCGCCAGCCGTCTGCCCCATGGTTTCACAAGGGACGACATGCACTTGCTTCACGCAATCGGCGATCAGGTTGGTGTCGCCATCGAGCAGGCCGAGCTGTACGATCGGCTAAGGAAAGGAAGGGAGCGATATCAGAGGTTGGCCCAGCACATCCTCGTGGCGCAGGAGGAGGAGAGGAAACGGGTCGCGCGTGAGTTGCACGACGAGACCAGCCAGACCCTGTCGGGACTGGCTCTGAGCCTGCAGGCCCTGGTCATGACGGCCGAGTCGTCCTATCAGATCGATGACAGCTTCCGGGAGCAGTTGAAGAAGGCGCAGTCGCTCGCGGCACGGGTGAGTACCGAGGTGGGACGGCTGATCCATGAGCTGCGGCCAACCCTACTGGACACTCTGGGACTGGTCCCCGCCATACGCCGGTTCGCGGAGGACATATTGCCGCCTATAGGGATAAACGTCATTGTCGAGGCGAGGGGCAACAACAGGCCGCTGCCTCCCGAGATCGAGGTCGGGTTGTTCCGTATAGCGCAGGGCACTATAGGGAACGTAGCCAAGCACTCGGCGGCGAAGAACGCGGCAGTGATGCTGGAGTACAAGCTGGACTATCTGACGATGCGCATCGAGGACGATGGTAAGGGTTTCGACGTGTCGAAGCTCACGAGTGTGGATGACATGGGCAGGGGCAGCGGCGTCTTCGGGATGAAAGAGAGAGTCAAGTTGATGGGTGGCGTCTGCAACATCGATTCGGAGCCGGGACAGGGAACCAAGATCAACGTGCGGATACCGCTGACACGGAGTGCACCTATTGGGGAAGATTAGGGTACTGGTGGTTGACGACCACACCATTGTGAGGGACGGGATATGCGCGTTGCTGGCGCTTGCCCCTGACATAGAGGTGGTTGGCGAGGCCGCCAACGGCCGCGAAGCGCTGGACATGGTGAATGAGCTGGCACCGAGCGTTGTGCTCATGGACATAGCGATGCCGGTGCTCGGGGGCCTGGAGGCGACACGCCGCATATGCAGGCAGTTCCCAGGGGTCAAGGTTTTGGCCCTCACCCAGTATGTAGACCAGGAGTATGTATTCCCGCTCATCGATGCCGGTGCCTGCGGGTTCATTTCAAAGACTGCCGCCTCATCTGAGTTGACGTCGGCGATACGGCACGTGTACGGGGGCGAGTCCTATCTGTCTCCCTCTGTGGCCAAGCTAATGGTGGAAGACTATCAGCAGGGCTCCGCCGCTCGGAGCAGAAGCGACCCCTATGAGCAACTGACCGACCGTGAGAGGGAGGTCCTCAAGCTTGTGGCCGAAGGGTACACTACCCAGGAAATCGCCGACGTTCTCGTAATCAGCCCCAAGACGGTGGAAGGACATAAGAGCAGCCTCATGGGGAAGCTGGGGCTGCATAACCGTGTAGACGTCGTCAAGTACGCTGTTCGCAAAGGTATCATAGACGTCTAACATATAGGGCAAAACCCCCGCATTCTTCCCGAAGACCAGTCCACAGTAGTCTCAATAGCTCGTCGTATGGCCTCGGATGAGGTCGTCCCTTCATCAGGACCCGAGGGAAAACCCCCGGTCGAATCGAGGGACAACGTCCCCACTAACCAAGGCGAACTCCCCCTACCGCAACTCCATATTGTGCTCTATAGTGTGGCAACCCTGGAGTATCGGAGGCTGCCCACGAGGTCGGACAGCCGAAAGGAGTGGAGAGATGGAGACGAAGAAGAGAATCCTCATAGTAGACGATGAGGCTCAGTTCTGCGACGGTCTGTGCACCGCACTGGAGACCCAGTCCTATGTCGTAGCGGTTGCCACGAGCAGGACGCAGGCACAGGAGATGGCCCATTCCGAAAAGCCGGATGGGGTCATCGTAGGTACCATCACCCCCAGAGGCGAGGCGTATCTCTTGCATCGCTGGTTCAGGCAGACGCCCCCGTTCCAGGATATACCCATGATCGTGATCGATGCTGCGCCGGAGCATAAGATGGTCAAGGGCTGGAGTAGGAGCGAAGGCCTGAGGATCGAGGCACAGGACTACTTCGCCAAGCCCGTGGACCCTCACGGTCTGGTGCCCCTGATCACCAAGATGGTGGACCTCGAGACGAAGAGGATCAGGGTGCTTGTAGTCGATGACCACGCCATTGTGAGAGATGGCATCAGGGCTCTGCTCGGCGTACAGAGAGACATACAGGTTGTGGGTGAGGCTGTCGATGGGGCCGATGCCGTCAGCAAAGCGCGCCAACTATCACCGGACGTGGTTCTGATGGACATCGTCATGCCGGGGATGAACGGCCTCGAGGCTACACAACAGATATGCAAGGAGTGCGAGAGAACAAAGGTGTTGATGCTGAGCCAGTACGACGATGAAGCGAACGTAGCGGCCAGCAGCCAGGTAGGTGCCTACGACTTCATCCCCAAAGGCAGTGCCAGCACGCAACTCCTGTCAGCCATCAGGTCTATGACCTGAGTGCCCGACCGCAAGCTTGGCCCAGCACGGCACGAGTCTAGGTAACCTGTGCCGCCTGGGTGAGTTGTGTCCGACAAGCACTGGCCAAGCGGCTCAATATGGAGGGCTGACTAGTGGAACCGGTCACGATTACGCTGAACGGCAGAGAAGTCAGTGGAAGGCCGGGGACTACCGTGCTCGAGTTGGCGCGCGAATCCGGCGTGGACATCCCGACACTGTGCCATGATCCGCGACTGACACCGATAGGAGCCTGTAGGATATGTCTCGTCGAAGACGAGCGATCCGGCAGGCTCCTCGCTTCCTGTGTGACGCCGATCGAGGCTGGGATGGTGATCAATACCCAGTCGGATAAGGTGCTCGACAGGCGCAAGACGATAGTGAAGCTCATGCTCGCCAGCCATCCCGATTCCTGCCTGGTCTGCGACAAAGGCAACGAGTGTGAACTGAGAAGGATTGCGGCCGACCTGGGCATCGGGGTCATCGACTTCTACAAGATTCCACAACCTTCACATATCGAAGAAGTCAATCCCTTTATCGAAAGGGACCTGAGCAAGTGTATCCTATGCGCCAAGTGTATCCGGGTGGACCACGAGATCGTGGTAGCGGGTGCAATCGACTACATGAACCGTGGTTTCGCTTCGAAGCCCGCCACGCTAGGCGACCATCCTCTCGAGGAATCAGAGTGCACCTTCTGCGGCACCTGCGTGGCCGTGTGTCCCACGGGTGCGCTAATGGAGAGGGATCGGGCGTACAGGGGTACCGCTCAGATGAAGGTGAAGACCATCTGTCCGCTCTGTGGGTGTGGCTGTCGCATTGTTCTCGACGTGAAAGACAACCGTATCGTAAGGGTCAGGCCGGATACCAATGGTAGCGTGAACGGCGGTGCGCTGTGCGTCAGGGGTAGCTACGGGTACGATTTCGTGCACAGCCCCGACAGACTGACGAAGCCTCTCGTTAGGAAGGAAGACGGGTTCGAAGAGGTCACGTGGGAGGAAGCTCTCGATCGTGTTGCTTCGGAGTTGAACCGGATCGGGGCCGAGCACGGCCCTGATTCTCTGGCGGCCCTCGGGTCGGCCAAATGCACCAACGAGGAGAACTACGTTCTCCAAAGATTTGTTCGTGCCGTGCTCGGCACGAACAACATAGACAACGGCACACGCCTGTACAACACGGCGAGCTACCTGGGCCTGGGCTGGACCTTGGGATTCCCCGGGTCCACGAGTACCCTGGATGGTCTCGAGCAGTCTGAAGTGATACTTGTAGCGGGGGCTGACCTCGAATCCTCGGCACCTGTCGTCGGCTACGCCGTCAAACGTGCTGTCAGGCACAACAACGCGAGACTGATTGTGGTGGACCCCAGGCTCACCAGACTTTCGAGATTCGCATACCTGCAGCTCCGGCCTGGAGTGGGGACGGATATCGCCTTGTTCAATGGCCTCGCCAACGTCATCGTCGACGAGGGGCTGATGGACGAGGAGTTCGTTGCCAGGAAGACGGACAATTTCGAGGCGTTGAAGACTACTCTAGGCACTTACACTCCCGAACATGTGGAGAGCCTGACCGGCGTGCCGGCAGATGCCATTCGAGAAGCTGCGCGCACCCTGGCGGGCGCGAATCGGGCGGCGATCGTATTCGGGAGCGGAATCACACAGCACACGGCAGGCACCGACGGCGTAACCGCACTCGCCAATCTGGCGATGCTGACGGGCAACGTCGGTCGCAGAGGCGGCCTCTATGTGATGCAACGCGACTGTAATGGCCAAGGGGCCTCGGATCTGGGGGCCTCCCCGGACTTGCTTCCGGGATACAAGTGTGTGGACAAGAGTAACGAAAGGGCCAGGTATGCCGAGCGCTGGGGAGTCGAGCTGCCTGCGGAGTCCGGTTTGACCCTGACGGAGATGATCGAAGCGGCAGGCCAAGGGCGAGTGAAGGCGATGTATGTAGTTGGAGAGGACCCGGTTTCGGTGCTACCCCAACCGGATGCCGTTGCCGCAGCACTGGGGGCGTTGGATTTCCTGGTTGTTCAAGACATGTTCATGACCGAGACGGCCAAGCTAGCACACGTGGTGCTGCCTGCCGCCAGCTTCGCTGAGAAGGAGGGCAGCTTCACCAACTTCGAGGGCCGGGTTCAGCGGCTGCAGCCGGCTATAGAGACGGTGGGGGAGAGCTTGCCGGACTGGGATATCATGATCCGCCTGGCGAAGGCCATGGGGAAGCCAATGCCGTACTCCACACCGCAGCAGGTGATGGATGAGATCGAGGAGATGGTGCAACTTTACCAGTCTGCGACGTCGGGCGCTGAGGCGACCGAGACGTATCGTGGGGAAGCGAGCAGAGGTCGCCTCGAAGCGAGGCGGCTGTACAAGGGGCATTTCCCCACCGGGTTCGGCCGCTTTTCTCCCGTGGAGTTCTCAACGGCTGCGAGCGTAGGGGCGAATGGGTATCCCTTCACGCTCCTGACGGGAAGTGACAATAGTCGCGCTGGCGGGAGCTCGCGGGGCTCATGGTCGGCGCGGTTGGCCGGGTTCGCTGCCGCACCGCATTTGCAGATCAGCGAGTCCGATGCTCAGAGGCTCGGAATAGATGACGGCGATCAGGTGAAGGTTGCGTCGCCCGAGGGCGATGCTGTCACGGTCGCTAAACGCGTCGGTAATCTTCCTGAAGGGGTCGTATTCATGCCTTACTCGGCTGCGGGCGATCTGGTGAATCGTCTGTTCGGTACGGCGCTTGATCCCCGGTCCAAGACACCAGCGCTGAAGTCCTGCGGTGTAACGGTAGAAAGGGCGTGATTCCATGAGCAGTAGGCAAGAAGCGCAGAAGCCTGACCTGAAACGTATAGACGAGATCGTGGACAGCCATCGGGACGAAAGATGGCCATTAATACCCCTGCTACAGGATGTCCAGGACGAGTACGGCTACATTCCGCCTGAGGCTGTCAGCCCGATAGCGCAGGCGTTCGGCTTGTTCCCGGCGGAGGTACAAGGGGTCATTTCGTTCTACGAACAGCTCTACACAACGCCGCGTGGCAGGAACGTGGTCAGGGTGTGTCGGGGGACTGCCTGTCACGTGCGTGGCGGGAAGACGATTCTGAAGCTTGTGAAGCAGAACCTCGGGATCGATGAAGGAGAGACGACAGATGACATGGAGTACACACTGGAGACCGTCGCCTGTATCGGTGTCTGCGCCCTGGCACCGAACCTGGTTATCGGGAAGGACACCCACGGGAACATGAATCCCAAGAAGGTGGCCCGGCTCTTCGGCGACAGCAAAGGTGGTGAGTGAAATGCAGGGCCATCGCACAGTCCTGGTATGTCAGGGAACAGGCTGTTTCTCAGCGGGTTCTGGAGCGGTCTACGATGCACTCCAGGCGGAAGTTGAGCGGCAGGGAGTCGGGAATGCCCAGATCGACTTCACTGGTTGTCATGGCTTCTGTGAGCAAGGCCCCAATGTGGTCGTGGAGCCCGATGGTACCTTCTACACTCACGTCGAGGCCGAGGATGCGGCGGAGATAGTCAGCTCTCATCTTCGCGACGGCAAGCCGGTGGAGCGCCTCTTCTATCGCGATCCTATGACGGGGGAACCTGTGCCCCAGTATGCTGACATCAGGTTCTATGCGCAGCAGCAGCGAGTCATCCTGCGCAATTGCGGACACATCAATCCGGAGAAGGTCGATGACTACCTGGGTCGCGGCGGCTATAAGGGGTTGGAGAAGGCGCTCCTGAGTATGACGCCGGAAGGCGTGATCGAGGAGATCGCAAGATCGGGGTTGAGGGGCAGGGGAGGGGCCGGCTTCTCCACCGCTCGCAAGTGGGGATTCTGTCGTAGCGCGCCGGGCGAGCCTAAATACATGATCTGTAATGCGGACGAAGGCGACCCCGGGGCGTTCATGGACCGATCCATCCTTGAGGCGGACCCGCATGCGGTGATAGAGGGCCTGATTATCGCCGGATACGCATTAGGCGCATCCGAGGGCTACATCTACATGCGCGCGGAGTATCCGCTCGCTGTGAGCAGATTTCGAACGGCATTGCGCCAGGCTGAGGAGAGAGGTTTTCTGGGGAAGGACATACTCGGCTCGGGCTTCGACTACATGATCAACGTCAAGGAAGGTGCCGGAGCCTTCGTTTGTGGAGAGGAGACGGCACTGATCGCGTCCATCGAGAGTAAACGCGGCATGCCCCGCCCTCGCCCACCCTTCCCGGCCCAGTCCGGCCTGGATGGTAAGCCTACTATCATCAACAACGTGAAGACTGTGGCGACGGTACCCATCATCATCGAGCGCGGTGCTGATTGGTTTTCGGCGCTGGGTACGGAGAACAGCAAGGGGACGGCGGTGTTCGCACTGACGGGGAAGGTGGCGAACAGCGGTCTGGTCGAGGTACCGATGGGCACGCCCCTTGCGTCGATCATATTCGACATAGGTGGCGGCATTCCTCGTGGCAAGCAGTTGAAAGCGGTCCAGACCGGCGGCCCGTCAGGGGGATGCATACCCGTGCAGTTCCTAGACGTGCCCGTCGAGTACGATGCCCTGGCTCGCCTTGGGTCGATCATGGGGTCCGGTGGCATGGTTGTCATGGACGATTCCACCTGCATGGTCGAGATTGCCAGGTACTTCCTGAGCTTCACGCAAGCCGAGTCCTGCGGCAAGTGCGTGCCGTGCCGCGTGGGAACCAGGCAGATGCTCGAGATACTGACCAGGATCACGCAGGGCAAGGGGCGTGATGAGGACATAGACAAGCTTCTGGACATAGCGAACACGGT
>CAZGDV010000104.1:0-10266 GCA_964524995.1 uncultured Dehalococcoidia bacterium
GGAAGTCATGACTATGCTGATCAGGACCACGCTGTAGGTAAGGTTCTTGATCAGCTCGCCGCCGAGCATCCCCATCTGGAGCGGGATGGAGGCCAGGACTACCGCTGTCAGACCTCTGGGTATCATGACCGCCATGATCGAAGCATCTTTGTCCGGGATTGAGCTATTCACTGATATCTTCACTGTGAGGATACGCAGGATGAGAGCCACGCCCGTAAGCCCCAATCCCAGGACCATCAGCCACGAACTCGTCAATTCGAGGGATATCCCCAGGTAGACGAAGAAGAAGGTCTTGAGCAGGAACGCAACCTCACCGAAGAACACCCTTTCCATATCGGTCAGGCCGGCGTACTCTCTGCCGCTGTCGTTCCCGAAGATCAACGAGTGTATCGGCGCTATGTTTCCGACAGTGATGCCGAAGGCAAGGGCGGCTATGGCACCATTGAATCCCAGTATCTCCACAATGCCGTAGATCACGAAGACGAAGGCCGGGGTAGTGAAAATGGTGTTCTTTGCCGCATGTATCCTGTGAAGCAGCAGAGACCAGGTGCAGGCCCCAATCATGCCGAGGACAACCGCCACAAGGAATGACGCCAGGAGACTGCCGGTGACGGACGTGACTTGAAACGTGCCTATTTCGTATGTCTCCACCAGGGCAACTGTGATGATGATACTGAGGACGGCGCTCACCGACGATTCCAGTGACAACATAGTCTGGCTTTCTTCGGTCATCTTCAGTTGTCTGGCCAGAGGGATGACAATCGCCTCGGACGTAGAGCCGACGATGGCCCCCAGAACGAATGCCGCTATCAGCTCCAGATCCGTCAGCCAGAACGTAAGGCCGGCGACAATCGCCGTGGTAAGCAGGAAACTGATAGTCGATATCTTGATAGCGCCGCCCAACGCGGAGCGCAGCGTGCTCAGCTTCAGACTCAGGCCACATTCGAACAGAATGATGATGAGAGTAATCGTGGCGAAGACGGGACCCACCCCTCCGAATTGGGTGGGCGAGACCAGACCGAAAACGGGCCCGAGGCAAATGCCGATTAAGATCAAGAAGATGACGTCGGGTATTTTGGTGCGACTGAAGACGCCCGTGAAGAGGTGCGCCAGAAAGACGATGGCACCAACCAACGCAATGACCGGGGCGATTTCCTGCATCGAGGTCGATCCTTCACTTTTGGGATGCTACGCCCCGCGACTATCCGGGCACATCTCCATTGCCGGTCACACGGACGCAGAGGTCCCTTAGCATGATACTAGTGGCACCGCACCGAGCCGTAAACTACTCGATGGTAATTTCCACCATAGTAGTATCGTTTGGCCGGGTAATACCTCCGCTATTCCGCTCGTCGGCATGAGCTCGTTGAGGGCGCTCATCAGCGGAGTACTAGCAGAACGACCATTGGCAGGCCATGGGGTGGTGGCAGTACAGCGTTTTCAGCTTCGATTTCTGGTACGCCCGGAGGGATTCGAACCCCCGACCCTCGGTTCCGAAGACCGATGCTCTATCCACTGAGCTACGAGCGCACGCTATTGCGGTGTGGCCGCTTGGAGAGTTGGATGGGGTGAGCGGAGGGATTCGAACCCTCGATCTTCAGGGCCACAACCTGACGCCTTAACCGCTAGGCTACGCCCACCATGTAGTGCTCGCAGGCTGATCGCCGCACCAATTCTAGCACCTGCCGATTCGCACAGTCAACACGACCGGCGGACGGTGAATTGCGCGTCTACAGCCCGCCGTGCTAGAATAGAATAGTGCTTGGCCAATTCGAAGGGCTGGGTCCAGGGTTGTGGAGAGGAGCACCGGATTAGACATCGGGTTGCTCCTTTTTTCATGCCCGCAGTCGAGGCGAACGAGGAGTCCCACAGATGAAAGCTCATGAGTATCAGGCGAAGCAGCTAATGGCCGAATACGGCGTGCCCGTGCCCAAGGGCGGTGTTGCGAAGACGCCGGCCGAGGCCAAGAAGGCAGCGGCCGATCTCGGAGGCAAGGTCGTGGTCAAGGCCCAGGTACATGCCGGTGGCCGGGGCAAGGCCGGCGGCATCAAGGTCGTAGACTCACCGGACGAGGCCGAGAAGGCCGCCGCCGGGATGCTCGGCAAGAAGCTGGTAACCCACCAGACCGGCCCCGAGGGCGTGCCGATCTCGGCGGTGCTGGTCGAGGAGGCGATCGAGATCGACCGGGAGCTGTATCTCGGCATCGTGATCGACGGCGTAGCGGGCGTCCCCGTCATCATGGCCAGCGAGGCAGGCGGCATGGACATCGAGGAGGTGGCCCGCACCACGCCGGACAAGATACTGAAGGTCAACGTCGACCCGGCGCTCGGCGCGCGTGGCTACATAGCCAGGGAGCTGGCCTACGGGCTCAACCTGAGCAAGGAACAGATCAGGCCCGCCACCGAGGCGATAGCCAACCTGTACAAGCTGTTCCAGGCGAAGGACTGTTCGCTGGCGGAGATCAACCCGCTGGTGGTGACCAAGGACGGGCGCGTGCTGGCGGCTGACGCCAAGCTTAACTTCGACGACAACGCGATGTATCGCCAGAAGGCCGTTGAGGCCCTCAGGGACACCTCGCAGGAGGACGCGCTGGAGGTGGAGGCCAAGGCCAAGGGCATCGAGAATTACATCAAGCTCGACGGGAGCGTGGGCTGCCTGGTGAACGGCGCAGGGCTGGCCATGGCGGTGCTCGACCTGCTGAAGCAGGCCGGCGGCAACGCCGCCAACTTCCTCGACATCGGCACCATCAACGACCCGGAGCGTGTAGTACAGGCCATCGAGATCATCAACTCCGACCCGGACGTCAAGGCCATATTGATCAATATCTTCGGCGGCATGGCCCGGACAGACGTCATTGCGGAAGGTCTCGTCGAGGCCCACAAGAGGATGACCATCAAGTCGCCGGTGGTCGTGCGTCTCGCGGGGACGAATGTGGAGAAGGGCGATGAGATCCTGGCCCAGTCGGGACTGAATTTGATAAGGGCCCACAGCTTCAAGGAGGCCGCCGAGAAGGCCGTCCAGGCTGCCGGGAATTCGAAGTAAGGGGTTCGCTGTGAGTATCCTAGTCGATGAGAATACGAGGCTTCTTGTTCAGGGTATAACCGGAGGCGAGGGCAGCTTCCACACCCGGCGTTGTGTCAAGTACGGCACCAAGGTCGTAGCGGGCGTGACGCCGGGGAAAGGCGGCACCGACCTCGATGGAATACCGGTGTTCAACACAGTGCACAAGGCAGTGGCCGAGACCGGGGCCAACGCCAGTATCATCTTCGTGCCCGCGGCGTTCGCGGCCGATGCCATACTCGAGGCGGCCGACGCGGGTATCCCCCTCGTGGTCTGCATCACCGAGGGCATCCCGACCCTGGACATGGTCATGGTCTACAACTACATCAAGGCCAAAGGGACACGCCTGATCGGCCCCAACTGCCCCGGCGTGTTGTCCGCGGGCAAGAGCAAAGCGGGCATCATGAGCGGCGATATCTTCAGGCCGGGACACGTTGGCGTCGTGTCGCGGAGCGGGACGCTGACCTACGAAGCAGTGGGGCAGTTGACATTCCTCGGCATCGGGCAGTCCACCTGCGTCGGGCTGGGTGGCGACCCCATAATCGGCACCGTCTTCGTGGACGCGCTGGAGCTCTTCCAGAACGACCCCGAGACGGAGGCCATCGTCATGATCGGCGAGATCGGCGGCTCCCAGGAGCAGCGGGCCGCCGAGTTCATCAAGAAGAATGTCAACAAGCCGGTGGTCGCCTTCATCGCCGGCGCGAGTGCCCCTCCAGGAAGGCGCATGGGGCACGCGGGCGCTATCATCACGGGGACGTCGGGCAGGGCCCAGGACAAGATGGACGCCCTTCGCGCGGCCGGTGTGACGGTGACGGAGAGCCCGGCAGAGATAGGGTCAACCATGCAGAAGGTGCTCGGCTCGAAGAACTAGCCTGGACTGCCGGGATTCGCAGCACACTCAGGGGGAAGCGACGCTTCCCCCTTTTACCAATCCAGGGAGAGCGAGGCGACTCCGCACGACTAGTCGCGATACAGCGTCATCTCGTTGAGGAACTGGAAGTCCGGTGTCCTGCTCGGTTCCAGCTCCCTCAGCAGCTCGTTCACCACCTTGCGGAGATTCGCGTTCAACTCTTGCAGGGTCCGTCCTTCTGACTGCGCTCCAGGGAGTCCCGGAATGCTCCCCTCATACAGACCGGACTCCGGGTTCTTCTCTACCACGACCTTGTAGGTCTTCACTATCCACCTCTCGAGGAAGCACGCCACACAGGCAGCTGAAGCTGTTGCTTCGGTGGAGATATCGTACAAGATGCAAAGGCGCGGTGTCAACAAGCGTGTGACGCCCTATGGCTTCCTGGCGCGCAGCTCCCACGCGGCTGACCACCTGGAAGGCTCCAGTTCACTGGGGCGCTCGACGTGCTCCAGGCTGACGACCTCCAGGTCGGAGAACAGCTCGCGCAGCTCGGCTTCGGAGAAGAAGTGATGGGGGAGGTGCCCGTCCAGTGCATCGGTGTCGATCCTGGTGTTTGGCTCGACTTCGCGCCCGGTGAGGGCTTTGGGGTGGCTGGTAGACACGGCGACGAGGAAGAGGAGGCCGCCGGGCTTGAGGACCCGGACTATCTCCCCAGTAGCCTTACGGATGTCGTCGAGAAACCCGTGCTGGATGACATGATTGCACAAGATGGCATCGAAGAAAGAGTCCGCGTAGGGTAAGGAAGTGAACTCGCACTTCCCGAGCGTGGCCTCCGGGACAAGCCGTGCGGCCTCGTCCAGGGCCTCCGAGGACGAGTCACATGCGAATACCTCGAACCCCTGATCAACCAGGTAGCGCGTGTGCCTGCCCGTTCCGCAGCCCAGATCGAGAACACGCCTGGCTCCATAGGTCTTGAAGGAAGCAACACCGGCCACGACGCGGGGCGAGACCTCGACCTGAAAGGCGCCCTTTTCCTTATAGATAGAGTCCCAATTGACCATAGGTGAAGCTACATGAGCTCAATCGAGGCCGTTGGCCCAACCGGCGCGCGGATCATCGATTTGCACCTGGTGAACGCCGCCATCGAAACTGCCCTGCAATCCGAGGTACTCTTGCTGCATGTCGGGATCGGGATAGGCCCAATCGTGCAGGTAGTACACCGCGTGTACCTTTGCCTGCAGAAGCTCCTTGGTGCAGCCGAAGCACGGGCGCATCGTGGAATAGAGGGCGCTTCCCTCGACCGCTATGCCGAACCGCGCCGCCGAAAGCAGGGCGTTCTGCTCGGCGTGGACGCAGATACAAAGGTCGTACCCCTTGCCCGATTCGAACTCCTCGGGATGGGCGCAACGCCTGCATCCGCCATCCAGGCAGTTGGTCATGCCCTCGGGCGTGCCGTTGTATCCCGTCGAGATGATCCTGTTGTTCAGGACGAGCACAGCTCCCACACGCCGTCCCAGGCAGTTGGCCTTCTCCCTGACGGCGATGGCGATCTGCATGTAGTACTCGTCCCAGCCCAACGCCTGCTGCCTGTCTACGCTCATGCCCCCTCCCCACTCAGAGAATGCCCATGTCCTGAAGCTCCGCACGCAACTGCTCTGCGGACTGGAAGTGCACGCCGGGTATGCCCAGCTCCCTCGCAGCAATCACGAATGCCTCAACATCGTCGATATAGGCGACCGGGCCGGAGCCCGACGACAGCTCGATGGCACGCTCGAATATCCTGCGATTGGGCTTCATACAGCCCGCCTCGAAGGAGTAGATATGGTCGTCGAAGAGGTCGAGAACGCCGTACCGTTCCCTGATGTGCTCGATGTGCCAAGCGCTGGCGTTCGACAGCAGCACAAGCCGGTAGTCCTGCCGAAGCTCCTCGATCATCTCTATCACGGCCGTGTTCTCCCGGAACATGTCGCACCAAGTTTCTTTGAACCACGCAGGCTCAAGGGTCACGCCCAACTGCTGGGAGCACCGCTCGACGAACTCCTCCGGGGTAATCCTGCCCTCCTCGAATGGCTTGAGGAACTCCCAGTTGTAGAGCGCCTTGTGCACGAAGCCATGCTCCAGCCCGTACATCTCGGCGATCTTGCGCGATACCTCGATGTGGTCGAAGGGGAGGATCACGTTTCCCAGGTCGAAGATGATCGTCGGGCGGTCGTCAGATACAGTCTCGCTGCTCATCCGGGGCTAGTATACAACAGGGACCTGATTGCACGCCATTCGAATCCTGACTACCCGGTAAGAAACGAGAGGCAGCTTCACAGGTCGACTCCTGTACGGCGGCAAGGTACTCACCAATCGCATCCCTTATGTTCTCAATGGCCTCGTCCTCGGTGGCACCCTGCGACCAGCATCCGGGCAGACCAGGGCAGCATACGCTGTACCCATCGTCGCTCTTCTCGATTACCACTCTGTACTTCATACCCAAGACTCCATTGGCTGTTCGGTTACATTATACACCCCGACCCACAGCCACGGCGTGTCGGAGCCGCTAGTACTCCTTGTACTCCGCGTGTCCCTGCTGCACCAACAGGTCATTGATGTTGACCCAGCTCCCGTCCTCCTCCAGCCAGATGTCGGCGAGGTAGCGCCCGTACTTCCCCTTCATGTCGCGCGCCTTGCCCTTGACGGTCTGGACAAGGACGGTCTTGTTCTTGATTTTGCCCCGCAGAAAGTCCCGCGCCACGAGGCTTTGAGGCCTCTCGGGGCCCCTGATCTCCGGGGCGTTGATGCGGTACAGCCGCACCTTCTCGCCCCTGGCTATGATCCCCAGCCCCAGGTCGATGTCCAGAGTACACGTATCGCCGTCGTAGACTGCTGTAACCTTGGCCCGATAATGGTATAGAGTCATCTCCACAGGCTCCCACCTCCTCTACGTTCTGGGCCCTACCCGATACGCAGAACCTTGGCCCCGCGTATCTTGCGCGTCTTCAGCTCCAACAGCGCGGTATTCGCCTCCTCCAGAGCGTACTCCTGGACCTCCGGCTTGATCGGTATCTCGGCGGCAAGCTGCAGGAACTCGCTGCAGTCGCTGCGGGCGACGTTGGCCACGCTCACGATCTCCTTCTCCAGCCACAGGTGCTCCGTGTAGCCCAGCCTCAGCAGGTAGTCCTTGTCGAAGTCCTCCTTGCGGATGGCGTTGACCACCAGCCTGCCGCCGGGCTCCAGGTTCTTCAGGGCCTCGACGATGGGCTTCCATACCGGCGTCGTGTCGATGATCGCGTCCAGCTTCTGCGGCGACTCGTCGGTTGTGTCACCGGCCCAGACCGCCCCCAGCTCCACCGCGAACTCGCGCTCCTTCTCGCTCCGGGCGAATACGTATACCCTGGAGTTGGGGAATCTGCGCCTCGCCATCATCAGCACCAGGTGGGCCGACGCCCCGAATCCGGTCAGGCCCAGGCTCTGCCCGTCCTTCAGGTTCGCCAGGCGCAGGGAGCGGTAGCCGATTGCACCAGCGCACATGAGCGGCGCGGCCTCGGAGTCGGTGAAGACGTCGGGGATGGGGTAGGCGAAGTCCTCGGGGACAACCATATACTCGGCGTAGCCGCCGTGGGCGTCCCTGCCCGTACCCAGGAACTCGGGGCAGAGGTTCTCCTTGCCCGAGAGGCAGAACTTGCACTTCCCGCACGCCGAGTAGATCCAGCCGACGCCCACCCTGTCGCCCACGCTGTGCCTGGCGGCGTCCCTGCCTCTCTTCTCGACGCGCCCCACGACCTCGTGGCCCAATATCATAGGAAAGAAGAGCGGGGGCGTCCTGCCCTCGATCTCGTCAAGCTCCGTGTGGCAGACCCCGCACGCCAAGACCTTGAGCAGGACCTCGCCTTCGCCCGGCTCGGGGACGGGCATCTCCACCAGCTCCAGCGGGGCCTCGTTCTTCGAGAGGTCGGTGATCCTGTTGAGGACAAGTGCTTTCATGGGGCTACCTCGCATCTGCACGAATTAAGAATCGGGGTATTCAAGCACTATTGTAACGGAGTCACCAGGGATACCTCCAACTCCTGATTCAGTGTCCTCAAGCAGCATCTCGACTACTTCTGTGAGGTTAGCCTTAAGCTCATCGAGGGTCGCGCCCTGGGAGTGAGCGCCGGGGAAACCGGGTATGTAGCCGACGTAGAGGCCGGTGTCGGGGCAATACTCGACAAGAGCAGAGAAGGTCAACATGTCGGTCCATTCAGACAAGGCGTCCTTGAATAGCACCATCACCGCCCCCATCATCAGCCTCGCCCTGGGTGCTTGATTCTATTCCATGATGATCACCGTCGGCCAAGCACTCTGAACTCGGCAAGTCACTTGCGTGAGCTCCAGAGCCACGAGTCGGAACTCCAAGCATGGTAGCCAGGCAATTTATCACTTCAATGATATCGTCCGGTGTTTCGTCAGCACGATACGCCTCCAGTACTTCCCTGTCATTGAAGCAAATGTGCAACGTATCCTGCACATGACGCCTCACTGCTGTGAGTGCCTTCTTTCCGTCTAAGAGAGTCCAAGGGATCTCCCCGTTCGCTACCTTGTCGGTGTATACACTCCTGAAGTAGGCATGCAACTCGCTCAGCCTCTCAGCGCGATCCGAGCGGACGTACTGCTCCTGTTGAAACATAAGGTTCGTCCTCACCGCATCCTCATCTCCTCTCGCGAATGCCAAGAGCCAATCTGTCAAGCCTTCAACAGTCATTTCATGAGGTATATCAACCTGTTCGCCCCTATCCCCCCACTTTGATGTCAAGAGACGCGAAAGAGCGACTGGTTCGAGCAGATAGCACTCACGGTTTCTCCTACACGTGTGGAACAGCATTCGCCTATCCGTGTTTGCCCTTTGTTCGCGAGATTCCACCTGATGGTTCAGCAGGAAGTCACGATCCGAGAGATATACATAGTCGAGGGAAACACCGACCAGTTGCTCGAAAGCCGCAATAGCATCGAACGGCCACTTGGCCGACTGCCCCTCAGTCTGTATGACAGTCAGTCCCGCGGCTGCTCTAGAGAAACCGGGATATAGAGACTCGCCCAACACACCAATAAATCGCTTGTAGTCGGAATCCTTGCCCTCCACAAAAAGCGCCTTCCGAGTGCGGAGCATCTCGATCACTTTCGAAGGTACGAACTCGATGCCATGCTCCGACAACACCTCAACCGGCCCAGTAGGATCGACGAGTGTGACGGGACTCTTCTTCTCACTGTCTACGAGAAGAACCTTGGCTAGGTCGGCTTCGTCGATGAGTGTGGAGCTGTGCGTGGCGATCAGGAATTGGATACCGCGTGCCTCGGACAGTCGTTCAAGAACTCGAAACGTCAGTCTCTGAAGGTCATCATGCATATGTGAATCAGGCTCATCTATTAGCGCTACCTTCGGTCCATGGAGGTAGAGAAAACCCAGTATGTTCACAAGTTGTAGGAATCCAGAACCGGCCGAGACAAGGTCAAACCACTTTCGCCCTTCGCGGTAGTTGACCTTCAGCCATTGGTCTCTAGCTGCATCGAACGGGATTTGGATGCCCTTGATTCTGAAAAGAGGCTCTACTATCTCAAGGAACTGATTCCACTCATCCGGCTTCTCACTGAGCTGGTACAAGATGTTCCTCAACACACTGTTCTGATTCCCTTCGCGAATCATCCGTTCTTGGGCAAGCGGACGTACAAGGTCCTCCCGCACCGTTATGCCAACCATTCCTGGTATGAAGATGGGCTTGAGGCCGCGTAGACGATCGTATTGTTCATCTGTGAGCCGGAAGTCGCAGCCACCAATCATGAAGTTCCGCGCATAAGCACTGTATATCTCGAACCTGACGTCCTGCAACTCGTCAGTCGATATAGTCAGGCCTATGTTGGCGGGCCTTTTGCCCGACCTAAGCGTCCGTTTATGAAACAAGTCTGCAAGGTCGGAGTTCGGCACCGCATCTGTCTCAGTAACCTGCGTCTTGCGGATCACCAGGTGCTCTGCGTCGGTTCTGGGTGCCGGAGTTCGGTCGAGACACCAGAAAAATAGCTGCAAGGCATGGAATACCGTCGTCTTCCCGCTGTTGTTGCTTCCAACAAGCAAGTTGAGTCTGTCAAAAGGTAGCTCGTATTCCTGGAAGGCCTTAAAATGCTCGATCTTCAATTTCTTGATCATTGCGTCCCTCTGCGCAGGACATGGTTTTCGCACAGCAGTGCCTGAGTGCTCTACGTTCTTCCAACACCAAGCCCGCTGAAGCCATTCTGTGCGCTACGCACTAGCATCCTACACGACAACCGTCAGAGAGTCAATCAAGCGAATTGACTGATAATAAATGTTACCGAAGGTGGTATAGTTGCCTCAGAAAGAA
>CAZGDV010000105.1:0-10053 GCA_964524995.1 uncultured Dehalococcoidia bacterium
CGCATGGTCCCGGTGGCTGAGACCCAGGGGCAGACGCTCAACATAAGCGTTCCCCCGGCCCTCCCGCAGGTCCAGGGCGACGCCCCCCGTTTGCAGCAGGTGATACTGAACCTGCTGGACAACGCCATCAAGTTCACCCCGAGAGGGGGCAGGATCTCGCTCCATGCCAGGGAGATCGACTCATCGGTGGTCGTAGAAGTCCAGGACACCGGCCGAGGCTTGCCCGACAAGGAGCTGAGCCGCCTGTTCGAACCATACTACCGGCTACAGAGTAGCTTCGGGCGGCAGGGGGGTCTCGGACTCGGGCTCGCGTTGTGCAAGACGCTGGTCGAACTCCACAATGGAGACATCTGGGCCAGGAGCCAGATAGGCAAGGGGTCGGTCTTCGGGTTCTCACTCCCTCTACAGCGCGCAGCAGAGGAAGTCGTCGAGCCGAGGGATGAGAGCAAACTCTGGAGAGTCCTGATCATCGAAGATGACCAGACAATCGTCGATACGATCTCACTAGCCTTCCAAATACACTGGCCTGAGGCCCGCCTCGTGTCCACCAGACTTGGCGAAGAGGGGGTCGAGGCCGTCGAAAGCGAGACGCCCGACATCGTGATACTCGACCTCGGGCTTCCGGATATGGACGGGTTCGAGGTGCTCCGGCAGGTGCGCCTGTTCTCATCGGTGCCGGTGATAGTGCTCACGGTGAAGGCCGATGAGGCAGATGTTATCAAGGGACTCGAGTTGGGGGCAGACGACTATATCGCGAAGCCCTTCAGGCAGATGGAGCTGCTCTCCCGGCTGAAGGTACAGCTGAGGAAGCAGACTCAGCCGGATGAGGAGACACCCATCGTCTGCGGTCCTCTACGTTTCGAGCCCACCACCTCACAGCTTACGCACGGCTCAAGAGATATCAGCCTTACGACGATCGAGGGCCGTATCATTCAGCACCTGATGAGGAATTCTGGACATGTGGTGACCCATTCGCGCCTCGCCGAGGCTGTATGGGGAGAGGACTATCCAGGAGCTGTCCATAGCCTCCGAGTCAATATTCAGCGCTTGAGGTCCAAGGTCGAGCAAGACCCCAGCAACCCGACCCTCATAATAACCAAACCCGGTGTGGGATACTCGCTGGCCAAGCCTGCCTAGAAGAGGCCTGACGTTGTTTCGACGGCAATCCGCAGCACTGAATTGCCTGAGCCACGAGGCTCCGCTCTTATCATCTGTTACGAATTTGTGATTATGCTGTTACGGCTCTGTTACTTAGGGCCAGTATTATAGGAAACTCGTAGGATTACAAATACCGACAAGGAGGAACCGCAACGTGTACAACATGGACTTCGTCGACCCCACTATGACGACTTACACCCTGCTCCGGCAGACGTGGACCGTCGTCAGCAAGATCGCCGAGACCAAGCTCGCGAAGGTGGGGTTAACCCCAGAGAAGGCCGCCGTCCTTTGGGCCTGCAGGGACTATCCCGGCATCCTCACGCCGGCCGAGATATCCCGCCTGGTAGCCCGTGAGGCACAGAGCATAGCCGGTCTTCTCAACAGGATGGAAAAGGAGGGCCTGGTGAAGAGGGTGCCAAAGCGCAAGGGGCGCCCTTACACCGAAATCAGGTTGACCTCCAGAGGTGAAGAGCTCTGCGATCCGGGTATCGAGGTTTTCAAGGGCCTGGTACAGGGACTCACGTCGGACATGTCGCCCGAGGAACGCGAGAAGTTCCACGATATCCTGAACAAGCTGCGTCTCAAGGTACTCGATCAGTTGCACATCGAGCCGGAAGACCAGGTCAAGGGACTTCCTGCCGAGAAGCCGATAATGCTGAAGTGGTAGGACGGCCTCTCGTTTCAAGAGACCAGACCCCGTAGATACCGTAGTCGAAGTAATGTAGTCCGTAGACAAGCCGCCGCGCAGAGGGGGGAGCAACCAGTTGCTCCCCCCTCTGCATCTTTGCCACACCGAGGCCCCAAGGCCACCGATTTGGAGCCCCTCGCGCAATACGAGGCTGGCCCGCGAAGACAGGTTCTCAGCCACAACTGACCCTTCCACCAGAACACATCGCCGGATTGCCACAGTGCGCCGGGCGTGACACGCCGCGCCAAGCACATCGAAACTCCAGGCTCCCTCCATAAAGTCTCCATATCGCCACTCTATGCTAAGCACCAAATGCGGCAAGGCCCTGCCAACACGGGGCACGTGAAGGAGCTGACAATGGTGGAAGGATTCAGAGACATCACGAGATGGCAGCTGCTGTTGGCAGTTGTTCTATTCGTTGGCACGGCCGGCGGCGTATTCGGCATCTACAATTGGGTCTCGGGCACCGGCAGCCAAGCGCTGGCTGCTGACTATCAGGCCGTCGCGGTACAACGTGGAGACCTGTCCATCACCGTCAGCGCCAGCGGTACCCTCGCCTTCCCGGAAACCGAACAACTCACCTTCGGTGGCAGCGGAACGGTTGAAGCCGTATACGTCCAGGAGGACGAAGTGGTACAGGCCGGCACGATTATGGCGACACTGGACACGGCGTCCGTCCTCGCACTGGAGGAAGCGGTTACCCAGGCCAGGGTCGATCTGGAGGAGACCAGGGACGATCTGGAGGAAGCCGAGCTGGCATGTACGAAACGGGCGGCGGTGGCGCAGGCCAGGATCGACCTGGAGGAGGCCCAGGAGGCACTCGATGACGCGCTCGAGCCCTACGACGAATCCGACCTGGCGGACGCGCTCGAGGCGGTCGCCAGGGCCCGCGAGGCACTTGAGCGTGCCCAGGCGGATGCCCCCATCGACATAGCCAACGCCGAGTACGCCGTGCAGCAGGCCTTCGAGGACTACAGCGACGCGATCAGCCAGTTCATGAGTGGCATCATCGACGTCGAGGACCTCAAGGACGAAGAGAGGGACTGGGAGGATGCCAAGCTAGCCCTGGAGTCTGTCAAACGGTCCGCTGAGAATGCGATCTACGATGCCGAAAGCGCACTCGAAGAGGCCGAAGAGGAGCTCGAAGAGGTCCTCGAAGGGGCCGACCCCCTCGTAGTTGCTTTGCGCGAGATCGAGCTGGAGAGCGCTCAATTGGCCCTGGCCCAGGCGGAGAAGGCCCTGCTGGATGATTCCAACGTCGCGTTGTGCCGGCTCAACGTGTCCGAGGCGGAGGAACTTCTCGAAAACGCGATCGAGAAACTCGATAAGGCGACCCTGACAGCGCCCTTCGACGGAGTAGTCTCCAGCGCCAGCGTAGAGGCGGGTGACTCAGTGACCACCAGCACGGCAGCGATCGAGATAGTCAGCACCTTGGTCGTTGAAGTGGACGCCACCGTTGATGAGATCGATATAGCACTCCTGATGAAGGGACAGCCGGTCACAGTATCTCTCGACGCAATGCCGGACCTGGAGCTCGAGGGCGAGGTGAAGAGCATATCCTCGTTCGGCCAGAGTGTATCCGGCATAATGACATACGGAGTGACCGTAACCATCACGCCCCCCGACGACGTGCAGCTTCGTGAAGGCATGACAGCCATATGCGACATCGTCGTCGAATCCGCGAGCGACGTGCTCTTAGTGCCCAACGGCGCTATCACCGGTACTTCCAATAACCCAACGGTGACGGTGCTCGTCGACGGCCAGCCACAGCTACGCCAGATTGAAGTTGGCATGACCGATAACAGCTACACCGAGGTCGTGAGCGGGCTCGAGGAAGGAGACCTCGTAACCGTGGAGACGACCCAGAGCCAATACTCCAGTTCTAGCAGCTCCAGCAGCTTTCCATCCGGCGGTTTCCCAATGGGCGGCCCAAGTGGAGGTGGAGGCATGGTCATCATCCGCTAGGGCGGTAGACCGATTCAGACAATCACGCTAGATGAGGCGAAAATGTTGGAACTCAGAGACATCGTCAAGACCTATCAATCAGGCAAGAACGTAGAGGTGCGCGCGCTACAAGGACTTACCCTACGCATCGCCGGCGGCGAGATGGTCGCCATCATGGGGCCATCCGGCTGCGGCAAGTCCACCCTGCTCAACATCATCGGCTGCCTCGACATACCTACATCGGGGAGCTACGCTCTCGACCAAGTGGAGGTGGGCCACCTGTCTGACTCACAGCTCGCGGAGTTGAGGAACAGAAGAATAGGCTTCGTCTTCCAGACCTTCAACCTGCTGCCCCGCACCTCAGCGCTGGCCAACGTCGAACTCCCTCTGCTCTACGCCAACGGTCGCGACAGCAAAAGGCGAGCCCTCGAAGCACTGGAGAGGGTACACATGGGACACCGCGCCTCACACAGCCCGTCAGAGATGTCGGGCGGTGAGCGACAGAGGGTAGCCATCGCCAGGGCACTGGTCAACAGCCCCTCGATCATCCTCGCCGACGAGCCGACAGGCAATCTGGACAGCCGCTCCAGCGAGGACATCATCGCACTTCTGGAAGAGCTGAATAAACAAGAGCACATAACGGTATTAGTTGTAACGCATGAAAGTGACATAGCAGGCCATGCCCAGAGGGTCATATACCTGAAGGACGGGCGGATCGTGAATGAAGAGACTACAGTAAGCGGGCAGAAGTACGAATCGCCGGCACCGGAGGGAGGCAGCCATTGAGCCTGACACAGACCCTGCGTACGGCGCTGCGAGCCCTCGCAACCAACAAGATGCGCTCCGGCCTTACCATGCTTGGGGTAGTCATAGGCGTGGGAGCCGTCATATCCCTGATGTCGTTCGGGCAGGGCACGCAGGCGGCCATAACCTCCAATATCGAGTCCCTGGGCACGAACCTCCTGTTCGTGTCGCCGGGCGCAAGCATGGAGGGAGGTGTCAGGATGGCCATGGGCAGCGCGGCAACATTGACGCTGGAAGACGCCGAAGCCCTGTCTGACCCTCTCATTGCACCCTCCGTGGCTGCGGTAGCCCCAGAGGTACAGACACGTGCCCAGATAGAGTACGGGAGGGAGAACAGCTACAGCCAGATTCTGGGTGTCACACCCGAGTACGAGAGTGTTCGCAACTACGAGGTCGCCGAGGGCTCGTTCATCACCGAGGACCACGTGGAAAGACGCTCGACCGTTGCAGTACTTGGTAGCGATGTGGCAGAGACATTGTTCGGAGACGCAAACCCGATAGGCGAGTCGATCATGATTAACAATCGCCGATTCCAGGTAATAGGAGTCCTGGAGAGCAAGGGCGGCACGGGGTTTACGTCCACAGACGATGTGGTCATCGCCCCGATCTCAACGGTGCAGTACAGGTTGTCCGCCGGCCGTACCGCGTCCGGCGAACTGACCGTAAGTACGATTAACGTCCAGGTCACCAGCGCCGAAGAGACCGATGCCGCCATGGATCAGATAGCGACGATCCTGAGGCAGCGCCACAGGATTACCGGGGATGACGACTTCACCATCACCAGCCAGCAGGACACAATCGAGACGCTGGAGAGCTCGACTCAGGCCCTGGTGATCTTCCTCGGGGCCGTAGCCGGCATATCGCTGCTGGTGGGCGGCATTGGCGTCATGAACATCATGCTCGTTTCCGTAACTGAACGCACGCGCGAGATAGGCATCCGCAAGGCGATAGGAGCGAAGCGCAAGGACATACTGCTGCAGTTCCTCGTGGAGGCCGCGTCGATCAGCCTCATCGGGGGAGGTATAGGCGTGCTTCTGGGTTGGATAGCATCCACCGCGATGTCAGGACTCGACATAGCTGGCATGACAATGCAGACGTCGATGTCGGCAAGCATCGTCATCCTGGCGGTCACAGTAGCTGCTGCAGTCGGCATCGTGTTCGGGCTCTACCCGGCATACAGGGCCGCGCGTCTCAGCCCTATAGAGGCGCTTGCCTACGAGTAAACCTGGAGGTTCAGACATGCAATCAAAGAGCTTCATTAGCCTGGCAGTCGCAGCCGTAGTGCTGGGCGGTATCATCGGCGGAGTGTTCGTGGGAGGAATGGCCGTTGGCGAGGACAGGGGGAGAGAGGAGTCAACACAGGACTTGCGAAGCCAGTTCAGCGAGTTCGCACAGTCAACCGAAATGGAGAACATGCCGACTGACGGCCTGGGCCTACTCATGGGCAGAGGTGGCACTGTCGGCACTGTGACGGGTATTGAGGAAGGCATCCTGACTATGGAGACGCGCGACGGCTCCTCCCTCACCGTAATCGTCGGCGACAGCACATCGGTTCAAGTGACTACGGAGGGCAGCATCGAGGAGCTTTCGCCCGGTGACAGCATCGTAGCTTCGGGAGACCTCAACGAAGACGGCTCGATGGAGGCAGATTCCATACAGGTAATGGCAGGTCTGGTGCCAGGTCAGGTGCCTCAGCAATGACGCCAGCCGCAAGAAGGAACCAGACCTGACGGCGCGAGGTGAACAGGGTTGTGCAAGAGGTTCAAACTGCTGGCCGTGGTTATTGGCGTAGGCATGATCTTGCTGGTCACACGGATTATCCACGGAAAAAGCAGCAGGCCTACATGGTAGCTCCACACCAGACGCCTACTATGTCATTGTGAAAGGGAAGGCCCGATCACGAGACTCTGAGAAAGGAGGTGAACTGAGATGAGTAAGAGATTCAAGTTGCTGGCCGGGGTCCTTGGAGTATGTATAGCCCTGGCGATCGCCCTGACGAGCGTGGCCTTCGCCCAGGGTGCTGAGGAGGCCGACAGCGGCAAGCGCGCCGGCTTCGGCCCGGCATGGCCAACGGGTGAGGGACCCGCCATGTTCGGCCGGGGCGGACTTGGCTTCGGTGAAGGCCTTTCAGAGAACCTTGCGGAGTTGCTGGGCTTGAGCTCCGAGGAGATCCTGCAACAGAGACAGGAGGGCCTTAGCCTCGCCGAGATCGCCGCGTCCCAGGGAATCGATGAGAGCACCCTGATCGAGGCGCTCGTGGCCCCGCTGAAGGAGCGGCTGCAAGAGAGGGTGGCCGAGGGTACGACGACCCAGGAGCAGGCCGACCAGATGCTCGAGCGCGCCACAGAACAAGCAACCCAAGCTATCAACCGGTCCGGCTTTGGCCCGCCTGAGGACGGCAATTGTCCCGGCTTCGGCGAGGCAGGGGCAACGGGTGAGCACCCTGCCATGTCTGGCCGAGGCGGACATGGTCCCGGTGAGTGCTTCCCCAAGATGCACAATCGGGGCAGCGAAGCGTAATAGAATCTAGGAAGACACACACAAAACAGACTTACCTCCACACCCAACCGTTTGACAATTGCCCAGCGCAAAGAGAGAATCTGCGACAGAGAACCGGACTAGAGTCAGCTAGCGATGGCACAGAAGACTATACTAGTCGTCGATGACGAGAAGAGAATCGTCGAGATCATAGAAGCCTACCTCAAGAAGGAAGGGTACCGAGTCCTCGTAGCCTACGACGGAAGGGAAGCGCTGCGAGTCGCCAGGCAGCTGGCGCCCGATCTCATAATCCTCGACCTCATGCTCCCCGAGGTGTCAGGCTGGGATGTATGCCGCGCCCTGCGGGCCGAGTCCAACGTCCCAATCATCATGCTGACGGCTCGCGACGAGGACACGGACATGATAGTGGGCCTGGAACTGGGTGCAGACGACTACGTTACCAAGCCTTTCAATCCGAAGATACTGGTATCGAGAGTGAGGGCAGTCCTTCGCCGCACAGAGATCACCGAGCGGAAGGAAAGGATCGACCTCGCTGGATTGAGCATCGACCTCGAACGTCACGAGGTCAGGCGAGACGGCCGCGTCCTGGAGCTCACGCCAACGGAATTCGACCTCCTCAGAGTCCTGGCTGAGTCCCCGGGTCGCGTCTACAGTCGCGCGCAGCTCCTGGACCTCGTCCAGGGGGTCGCCTGGGAGGGATACGAACGCAGCATAGACAGCCATATCAAGAACCTGCGCAAGAAGGTCGAACCGGACCCCGATCGGCCTCAATACGTGCTCACGGTAAGGGGAATCGGCTACAAACTCGGTGAGGGCACCAGTGTTTAGTCTCAGATGGAAGCTCGCGCTGGCTCTCCTCCTGGTCGTGGTCGTCTCGGTCGGTCTTACGGCATACCTGACCAACCGTGGGACCAGTACCGAGTTCGAGCGCTACGTGGTCCAGGGAAGAGACCTGTACGAGGAGCAGGTGGCGGAAGGGCTCAGCTTCTACTACAAGAGCGAGGGGGGCTGGTCGGGAATAGACGACATGCTCGAGGGCCTGCCACTGTTCGGGGACGATCGACTGATCCTGGCAGATGCCGCCGGAATCGTTGTCTTCGACTCCGCTTCAACGTGGCAGGGCCAGAATACGGCCGATCTGCAGCTCGCAGACCCGACGAGCATAGCCATCTCCGATCAAGAGGTCGGCGAAGTATACTTCATAGTATCCTCCACAGGACATCCGCACGGCTTTTCGGCTCCTCCGCCGGGAAGGTTCGAGCCTGTCCGCTCAGCCCTGGAGGACCAGTTTCTCACCCGCTCCAACAGGTCGCTCTTGATAGCCGGTTTGACGGGCGCTGCAGTCGCGATCGTACTGGGGCTGCTGCTGACACGGCAGCTGACGGTCCCGATACAGAGACTCAAGGCAGGAGCTGCTCGAATCGCCAGCGGCGACCTGGCCCATCGAGTCAAGGTCAGGTCCAGCGACGAACTCGGTGACCTGGCTACATCCTTCAACTCAATGGCCGAGGACCTGGAGAGCAGCGAACAGGCGCGACGCCGCTTCTTCGCCGACATAGCGCATGAGCTTCGCACCCCCCTATCGGTAATCGAGGGCACAGTCGATGCCATGCTCGACGGCGTCTACGATGCGAGCGCGGGCAACCTCAACTCGATCAAGGAGGAGACAGCCCTCTTGACCAGGCTGGTGGCTGATCTCCGTGACCTCGCCCTGGCGGAGTCCGGACAGTTGAAGCTGCAGATGGAGCAAGGCAACGTCGGTGACCTCCTGAGACGGCGGCTGTCCCAGGCCGAAGTGATCGCTCATCAGAAGCAAGTCTCCCTGCACTCCTCGATAGAGCCGGACCTGCCAATGTGCAAAATCGACGCCGGTCGAATAGAGCAGGCCCTTTCCAATCTGCTCGACAACGCCCTGAACCACACGCCTCCGGGTGGGACTGTCACCGTGTCTGCCGGCGCTACCGCAGAGTACACAGTGCAAATCACCGTCGCGGACACCGGGGAGGGCATACCTGAAGAACACCTGCCTTACATATTCGATCGCCTGTACCGGGTGGACGAATCCCGGTCACGTGAGCGCGGGGGCGCAGGCCTCGGCCTCGCCATCGCCAGGCAGATGATCGAGCTGCATGGGGGCAGGATATGGGTCGAGAGTGAGTTGGGAAAGGGCAGCACCTTTACCTTCACACTCCCCACCTGTCAGCCCACGGCCACTTCGTAGCCCGAGCGACCCACACATTACCCGCGAACAGGTGTCCTCCGATCACCTGCCTGCTACCCTAAGCCCACAGATGCTTTCCAATCCCCTACTAAATTACCCAATGCACCAGTACGAAAGCCTCATTGAGATGTCACTCGGCCTGAGTCAGAATCAGGATTGGAGACACTCCACATCTGCGGGCGATCATGGAGAGACAGAAGGAACTCTGGGGACGCAGATTCCGTATCGTCAAGAACGGTCTCGACGAGACCGACGTCGTCTCCTATGTCGACGGCCTCCGGTACTCGACCACCGAGATCGAGAGGAAGCTCGAGCGAATCGACTCCATCATCACGCATCTGGCGGAGCAGTACCAGGAACTCGCGGGCAGAGTGGATTTCTCTCCAACCCCGACAGACTTCGCCGAGTCCCCCGACCATGGGTCGGTGCACAGCCCGGTGGCACACGTAGAGTCCTTGAAGCGGCTTGCGGAAAGGACGGTGATGGAGGCCGACCGGCAGGCGGAGCTGATCGTGGTGGAAGCCCAGGAGCGCGCGCAAGCCGACGCAGACAGGATTCTCGCCGAGGCACGGCAGATGGCCCAGGACATCATGATCGAGGCCAGACAACAGGCCGAGAACGAGGTGCTGTCCATCAGGAGAGAGGTGGAGCAGCTGCTCGACAGAAGCAGAATGCTGCTGGAGGGCGAGATCAGGGGCATGTTCGATCAGGCGTCCCGGCAACTGCTCGACGAGATGCC
>CAZGDV010000106.1:0-9908 GCA_964524995.1 uncultured Dehalococcoidia bacterium
TCTTTCTGAGGCAACTATACCACCTTCGGTAACATTTATTATCAGTCAATTCGCAGGGTGGACTGCACCAGGCCAGCAGTGTATAATCCCGAGGCTGGGAGGGGTGTCCGAGCGGTTTATGGTAGCGGTCTTGAAAACCGCCGTTCCGGGTCACCGGGACCGTGGGTTCGAATCCCACCCCCTCCGCTCCGGGGCCGGCGGGGAGACCGTGCGGACACTGTACTGCAAATGAAGCTATTCGGTTCATCAGGAATAAGACGCGTAGTCGACAGGGACTTCCTTGAGCTGACCTCCAACGTCGGGTTGGCCGTCGGTGGGCTCTATCCATCGATCGTAGTGGGACGGGACACGAGGACATCGGGCGACGCCGTCAAGTCGGCCTTTGTGTCAGGTCTTCTGGCCGCGGGGAGCAGGGTTGCGGACGCCGGCATCGCGCCCACCCCGTCGCTGGCGTATGCAGCGAGAGACTTCGATGCCGGAGCAGTCATAACCGCGTCCCATAACCCGCCCGAGTACAACGGGATCAAGCTCGTGAATCCCGACGGGTCCGCCTTCGATTCCATGCAGAGGGAGCGCATCGAGCAGCTCGTGGGGGACAGCCAGTATCAACTGGCAGCCTGGGAGAATATGGGCTCTGTCGAGGGCTTCCCGCGTGCTGTCGAGCGACACGTCGAGAGGATACTCGGGGATACGCCGAGAGACACGCGACTGAAGGTGGTCGTTGATTGCGGCTGCGGCGCGGCCTCTGATGCCACGCCTGTCCTGCTCAGACGGATGGGGTGCAGCGTCGTGGAGCTGCACTGCACGCCGAGCGGGCATTTCCCTAGGGGAATCGAGCCGATCGAAGAGAACCTCCAGGAACTCATGGCGGCTGTCAGCACGGAGGGCGCTCATCTCGGACTTGCGCACGACGGTGATGCGGACAGACTCGCTGTCGTTGATGACAGGGGCAGATACGTCAACGGTGACGTTGTGATGGCACTGCTGGCACGCCATCTCGGGGTTACGAAGGTTGTGACCACGGTCGATGCCTCGATGCTGATCGAAGACTTGGGCTTCGATGTCGTCAGGACGAAGGTAGGTGATGTCTTCGTTTCCGATGTCCTGAGAGCAACCCCAGAGGAACGGCGAGCCGATGAGTTCGGAGGTGAGCCGTCGGGCTGCTTCATATTCCCTAAGATGTCCCTCTGTCCCGACGGTATCTATGCGGCCCTGAAGATCGTGGAGTTGGCGAGCCTGCGCCCGTTGTCCGAGCTAGCGTCGGAACTCCCAAGATACGTCGTCTTGCGGGGCGGCATGCCAGGCACCAGTGATGCAATGGACATAGTCCAGAGAAGGCTTGCCGCAAGAAACGACGGCAATCTCGAGACGATCGACGGCCTAAGGCTATCCTATGACGACGGCTGGCTTCTGATCAGGGCGAGCGGTACCGAGCCCAAGATCAGGATAACCGCCGAGGCCAAGGACGAGCGAAGAGCCGGAGAGCTGTGTGAGCTCGGGCGTGAGACCGTGAACGAGAGCTTGCGGGAGCTGGAGAGCACGTCGAGATGAAGGCTGTGATACTCGCCGCCGGCGAGGGAAAGCGGATGCACCCGCTTACTTACACGCGTCCCAAGGTCATGGTGCCCATCGCAAACCGCCCCATAATGGAGCACCTTCTCATCGAGATGAAGGAAGCCGGTGTCACGGGGTTCGTGATGGTCGTCGGATACCATCATGAGACCATACGCCAGCACTTCGGGGATGGTGCGAAGTGGGGGATCACCATCGAGTACGTGCCGCAGACAAAGCAATTGGGTACCGCGCACGCCGTGAAGATGATCGGCGGCAGGGTGGACGGCAAATTCCTGCTGGCGAACGGCGACGTCCTGGTCCGATCGGACTACATCAAGAGGGTCCTTGCGGAGGACCGCATCTCGCTGAGCCTGATAGAGGCCGAGGACACCACCGGGCTTGGTGTGGTCGAGGTGGATGGAGACAGGATCGTGGCGATCCATGAGAAAGTATACCGGCCGCCGACCAATCTGGCCAACGCCGGTGTGTATCTCATGACCCCGGACATCTTCCCGGCCATAGACCGGACGCGGCCGTCGCCCAGAGGGGAGTACGAGCTTACCGATTCTCTTCAGATGCTGCTGGACGAGGGCTACGCGATGAAATGGGTCTCGGTTGACCAGTGGCTGGACGTCAGTTATCCTTGGGATTTGCTGGCAGCCAACGAGTGGCTCATGAAGCGGATCGAGAGCCGGAACTTGGAAACCGTCGAGAATGGCGTGACTATCAAGAATCAAGTGTCGATAGGGAGCGGCACGACAGTGCGCTCGGGCTCTTACATTGAGGGGCCGGTGAGTATCGGCGACAACTGCGACATCGGGCCGAACTGCTACATCCGGCCAAGCACGGCCATAGGGGACAAGTGCCACATCGGTGCCGCGGTGGAGGTCAAGAACTCAATCATCATGAGCGGTACCAAAATACCCCACCACAATTATGTGGGTGATAGTGTGATAGGGGCGAACTGTAACCTCGGCTCGGGTACAAAGGTCGCCAACCTCAGACTGGACAGGAACGATGTTTCGGTGGCTGGTATCCCCACGAAACGGCAGAAGCTGGGCACGATTATGGGGGACAACGTTCAGACAGGCATAAACTCCAGCATAAACATAGGCTGTCTCATAGGCAACAACTCGTTCATCGGACCCGGCGCTTTCGCCTACGGCGTGATACTCCCCAATTCCATCGTGCTCTGAGAGGGGCAATGTCGAGAATCGAACAGGCCGTTATCCTGGCTGCCGGCGAAGGGCAGAGACTCCATCCCTTCACAACCGCCAAGCCCAAGGTGATGATCCCCATCGCCAACAAGCCTATCCTGCGCTACGTGATCGAGGCCGTGGAACAGAACGGCATCCGCAAAGTGGTTATGGTAGTCGGCTACAGGCGGGAGCAGGTCATCGACTACTTCGGCAGCGGCGAGCACTTCGGTGTGGACATAGAGTACGTGGATCAGAGGCAGCAGCTCGGGACGGCCCACGCGCTGAAGCAGGCCGAGGGCAAGGTTGACGGCAGCTTCCTGATGCTGTCGGGCGATAACATCATCGAGCCCGGCACGATCGCGGAGCTGCTGCAAGCGGAGTCCAGCACCATACTGGTGAAGCAGCAGAACAACGTCTCCAAGTACGGAGTGGTGGAGGTTGAGGATGGCAGGGTCTCGAATATCGTCGAGAAGCCCGTCGAGGCGCTGAGCCATCTGGTGAACACAGGTATCTACGTCTTCGATGATAGAGTATTCGAGGCTATCGGACAGGAGACTGACATACCGTCCGTAATCCGTGACCTGATAGCCAGCGGACAGGAGGTCCGCGCTTGTGAAGCGGCGGGTACATGGCTCGACGTGGTCTACCCCTGGGACATGCTGAAGCTGAACGACCTGGCTCTGGCCAAGACACCTCCCTCCACGGGGGGTATGATAGAAAGCGGCGTGTCCATCAAGGGCACCGTCTCGATCGGCAAGGGCTCCGTGATCAGGTCGAACACATACATCGTCGGCCCTGCAATCATCGGGGAGAACTGCGAGATAGGTCCGAGCGTGTGCATCCTGTCCTCGACGAGTATAGGCGACAACGTCTGTGTTTCGCCGTTCACGCTCGTCTCGAACAGCGTCGTGGCGGACGGCGTGGAGATCGGACCCGGCTCGTCCATCCGCGATTCCGTCATCGACCGTGGCTGCTATGCGGCCGGACACTTCGTTACCCAGAGCGGAGAGACCAGTATCGAGATCGAGGGTGAGCACCGGCAGGCCTACGTCGGAGCGATGCTGGGCGAGGACTGCGAGATCGGGGAGAGCGTGGTGACGATGCCCGGTGTGCTCATCGGTAACCATTGTACGGTGCAGCCTCTCAAGGTCATCTCCAGGAACCTGCCGGACGAAAGCGTAGTGATGTAAACATGTGCGGCATTGTTGGCTACGTAGGTGACAGGGAGGCCCAACCAATCCTCGTCAACTGTTTGAGAAGGCTGGAGTACAGGGGCTACGATTCATGCGGTATCGCACTGCGGAACGCGGACTCTGTCAAGCTGAGCAAGGATGCGGTGCGAATCGAGACGCTGGCGGGGACTCTGCTCCCGAACTCCAGCGGGATCGGCATCGGCCACACGCGTTGGGCCACACACGGAAAACCATCGCAGGTCAATGCGCACCCGCACACCGACTGTACGGGCAAGATAGCCGTCGTGCACAACGGCGTCATCGATAACTACCTTCAGCTCAGAGAGAGCCTTATCGAAGAGGGGCACCGGTTCGTCTCGGAGACCGATACCGAGGTGATACCTCACCTGGTAGAGAAACACTACCAGGGCGACCTGGAGCAGGCGGTCTACAAGGCCCTCGAGGAGATCGAGGGCTACTACGCCTTCATAGTCTTCCACAGCGATTCGGAGGAGTTGGTGGTCGCCCGGAACGGTAGCCCTCTCATCGTTGGCGTCAGCGATAGAGAGAAGTTCGTCGCCTCGGACGTCCCTGCGGTCCTGGACTACACTGACCGCGTCATCTATGTGGAAGACGGGGATGTAGGCGTGATCACGCAGGGGAATATGCGGTTCACCCGGAACGGAGAGGTGGTGGAGAAGGAGGAGCAGGGCATCCCGTGGAGCCTGGAGGAGGCCCAGAAGGCCGGCTATGACCACTTCATGCTCAAAGAGATCCATGAGCAGCCCAAGGTCATACGCAACACGCTTTCCGGCCACGTGTCGGCGGTGGAGCCATCTGTGAACCTCGGCATCGACCTATCGGCACGCTTCGACCGGATTCTGCTGCTTGCGTGCGGAACGTCCTATCATGCGGCGCTGGTGGGCAAGCACCTGATGGAGAGGCTAGCCCGTGTGCCCGTCCATGTGGAGATCGCTTCAGAGTTCAACTACTCGGGAGAGGTGTTCGGCGAGACGCTGGCGATACTCATTACCCAATCGGGCGAGACAACCGACAGCATCAGGGCGCTGAAGAAGGCGAAGGCGAGCGGTTGCCGCACTCTGGCGGTCACAAACGTCATCGGGAGCAGCATAACGCGAATTGCCGACCAGTCTCTTTACATAAAGGCCGGGCCCGAGATCAGTGTGGCCGCGACCAAGAGCTTTGTCGCGCAGCTGGTCATGCTCTACCTGTTGGCGTTGGACCTGGCAGTTGCGGACGTGCGTTCCCGGGGCAACATGATCGGTGAGCTGAGGCAGTTGCCGAACAAGGTGCGGGAGCTGTTGGAAGGGGAGGAGGAGATCGCGGAGCAGGGCGAGTACCTTGCCAGCTTCGACAACGTGTTCATAGTGGCCCGTGGGATCAACTACCCGGTGGCCCTGGAGGGTGCCCTCAAGGTGAAGGAGATATCCTATGTGCACGCCGAGGGGTATGCAGCGGGTGAGTTGAAACACGGGCCGTTCGCACTGCTGACGCCGTCCACCCCCGTAGTCGCCGTTGTGGCCAGGGACAACACCTACGATACCCTGATGGCCAACATCAAGGAGATCAAGGCCAGGGAATCGCCGGTGCTGGCTATCGCACCGGAGGGCGATTCCGAGGTCGGGAAGTACGTGGACTCCGTGATACGGGTCCCTTCTGTCGATCCGCTGTTCTCCCCTGTGGTCAACACCGTAGCCCTGCAGCTGCTGGCCTACTATGCCGCGAAGGCGCGGGGCTGCCCCATAGACACGCCGAGGAATCTGGCCAAGAGCGTGACCGTCGAGTAGGTGCGGCTGGATCAGGAGGTTGTCGTGAGAATCATCGTCACTGGTGGTGCGGGCTTCATAGGCTCGAATATCGTGGATGCCTATGTCCGGCTCGGGCATGAGGTTACGGTGGTAGACAACCTCTCAACCGGCCGCAGGGTGAATCTGAACCCGCGCGTCAAGTTCCACGAGATGAGCATCTGTGACCCGGACCTGTCGTCTGTCTTTGAGGAGGCAAGGCCGGAGGTGGTGAATCACCATGCCGCACAGATAGACGTGCGCAAGTCCTCTGATGACCCTGTCGCGGACGCGCGGGACAACATCCTCGGCAGTCTGAACGTGCTGGTCAACTGCCAGCAGCACGGCGAGAGGAAGATGATCTACGCGTCCTCCGGCGGCGCGGTATACGGCGACGTGGACTACTCCCCGGTCGATGAGAGCCACCCGATCAGGCCCATATCCCAGTACGGCGTGTCGAAGCACACCGTCGAGCACTACCTCTACCTGTACGGGGTGCTGTACGGCCTCGAGTACGTAATGCTGAGGTATGCGAATGTGTACGGGCCGAGGCAGAACCCCTTCGGGGAGGCCGGGGTGGTGGCCATATTCGCCACGCAAATGCTGACCGGGAAGCAGCCGACCATCTTCGGCCCCGGTGACAAGACCAGGGACTACGTGCACGTCTCCGATATCGTCGAAGCCAACGTCATCAGTCTGGACCGGGGAAAGGATGTCGTGTGCAACATCGGCACGGGCGTCGAGACGTCCGACCAGGAGGTCTTTGATGCCCTGGCCGACACGCTGGGCTACAAGGAGCGGCCCATTTACGCACCGGTGAGGAAGGGCGAGGTCTACCGGATCAGCCTCGACTCCGGCAAGGCACGTGACGAGCTAGGCTGGGCCGCCAAGGTCTCGTTCAGGGACGGCGTGGCAAGTACTGCGGAGTACTACCGCCAGTTGACCAGGGAGATGAACCCCGGGTCCTAGGGGGAGCGGAGCACCCCGTGCGGATCGCCGCCCGGTGGTTCGCAGACGGTTCTCAGTTGCGGCTCAATGCCTCAGATGGATTCCCGCCGCTGATTGCAGGAAGTGATGCGAGAGGCCCTGATAATAGACGCAGTCCGCACGCCCATAGCCAGGGGGCACCCGGACAAGAGCTGGTTCAAGGACATCCGGTCAGATGAGCTCGGCGTCATTGTCGTGCGTGAGCTGGTCAGGCGCACCGGTGTGCCAGCGGACCAGATCGAGGACGTGATCCTTGGGTGCGCCACCCAGACGGGCGAGCAGGCCATGAACGTGGCGCGGTATGTGTCGATCATGTCCGGGTTGCCCTTCTCTGTCGCAGGCCAGACGATCAATCGCCAGTGCGCCTCCGGCATGACGGCGGTGCACAGCGCCGCGCAGGCGATCATGACCGGAAACGGAGACGTCTTCATAGCCGGCGGCATAGAGAGCATGACTCACCTGCCGGAGGGCGCGGGCGCAGACCTGAACCCGAGGCGCTTCGACTTCGTGGACAGAAGCTCATCGTCGATGGGGCTCACCGCCGAGAACCTGGCCGAGATGTACCGCATCACGAGGGAGGAGCAGGAGGCCTTCGCGCTGACGAGCCACCGGAAGGCGGTCGCAGCACAGGAGAAGGGACTGCTGGCTGGCGAGATCATGCCTGTTGAGGTGCCATCGAATGGGGGCACCAGGCTCATCGACAAAGACCAGAACCCCCGTGAGTACACATCTCTTGACATAATGGCAGCGCTTGAGCCGATAGCGAAGGAGGGCGGCACAGTCACGGCGGCTACCTCGTCGATGGCGAGCGACGGCGCGGCCGCCGTCCTGCTCGCGTCCCGCGAGAAGGCGGCGGAGTTGGGCCTGGTGCCCAAGGCGAGGGTCGTCTCGATGGCCGTGGCCGGCGTCGATCCCAAGCTGATGGGTCTGGGCGTTGTCGAAGCTGCGAGGAAGGTGCTCGACAGGGCAGGGCTGACTGTATATGATATAGGGGTCGCCGAGATAAACGAGGCTTTCTCCGTGGTCGCCTTGGTCGCCATGAGGGAGCTCGGCCTGGACGAGGAGAAGGTCAACCCCAACGGGGGGGCGGTGGCGCTGGGGCACCCGATGGGGTGCACCGGGGCCAAGCTGATCACCAGCCTGGTGCACGAGATGGTCAGGGGTCAGCACAGGTACGGTCTCGCTGCGATGTGCGTAGGGATGGGGCAGGGGGCGGCGACGGTCCTGGAGCTTGCTGGTTAGTTCACATAACGATACACACGGGCTCGTAGCTCAGTGGCAGAGCGGTCGGCTCATAACCGATTGGTCGTAGGTTCGAATCCTGCCGGGCCCACATTCAATCCCACCAGACCACCTAACCCTTTCTGCCTGGCACCATAACTTGGGAAGCTGCGCTGTCATAGTATCGCTGACCAAACGCCAGCGAGGCGTAGCTAGAGCTTCAATATCCTTGCCAGGTTTCCACCAAGAATCTGTTCCTTCTGAGTATCGGAGATAGCCATATTTCTCACTCTCTCTATTACTCTTCTTTGAGAATCTCCGTCAAAAGGGGTATCACTGCCAAATATCATGTGGTCAGTGCCAAATGTGTCTGCTGCAAGCTTGACCCGCTGGTCACTTACGTATGAATAGGGAGAGATGTCATGGTAGATATTAGGGAGACTGCCAGCGTACTTGCCGAGTACCTCAACACCAATCAAGTGAAGTAAGACGAAATCCGTGTCGGGATGCCTGTCTATCACACCCGCCATTCTACGAGCTTCATTGTCAGACCATAGATGGATGAATACTGGTAGTCGGTTGTTCCCCGCAAACTCCGCAATGAGGTTGACTTCAGGGCCATCAATCTTGAATGGGGTACATACTTGATGGAGTTTGACCCCTTTGAAATCCCATCTCTGGAAGTCAGTCTCCATTCTCTTCGTGAAGCCAGGTTTTCGAGGGTCTGCCCAATAGACTTGGATGATTCTATCTGGATGTCTCTGAACGAATAGACGAACTCATTACCATCGCCTCTATCTCTGAAAACATAGTTGTAGGAGAACCTGATACCAGGGTTTATGAAGTAACGTGAATAGAGGGGATGTTGCTTGACAGCAGATATGGGGATATTCGGAAGTGGCCATAAGCTTGTGTTGTTCTTCATTCCAGGACAAAGAGCAACCTTATCCACTCCGAGTCTGTCCAGCGTTTCCACCAGCTTCTCCACGTCTGCGAAGTCGCCTGCGGCATGTGCATGTCCGTCTATGACCATAGCCAACCTGACAACAGCTTGAGATACTCAACTATAACACGTATGGTAGGCCCCTGTGATTATGCCAACCTAAAGAGCTGAACCGACCTAAGGTGTAGGCGAATAGGAAGAGGGGCGGGAGAGAGCGCGAAGCATAGGCCCCCAGGGCGGCACCCAGTAGGATTCACCCGAACAGCCGCGTCTAGGGGCAAGTCTGTTTGACACTTGGGGATAAGCTCATACCGAACAAGGCATACCTCACAGGAACGTCAGTCCAAGCGGAGCCGTGACGATCAAGACGGTGAAAACCAAGCCAAGGACTAACGCCAATACGATGAATGCCCAACCTATTGGGTAGAGCAGTGCAGGTAGTCCGAAAAAGAGCAGAAGGGCGAGAAACTTAGTCCCTCCGAGAGCACGTTTGCCCGTCGCTCTTCTTACTCGGATTCGCCTCTCGTCCTCGATTCGCTTCAGAAGACCAAACATATCTCACCTCCAGTCAATGACTTGAAACCCCTGATCAGGCCGAAAGACCACGTGCAGGACTACCTAGCAGTGTGCGAGGATTTTTTATTTCTACCACATCATGAAGCTACTGTCAAGTGCAGGATTCACTTGCCCCGACTATTCCCCGTCTCAACTTCGGAGGAGCCTTATTGTCCCCAGGAAGACGTTCATTCTTGGCACTCTCTTCATATATGAGATGTACTCGTCACCGAATTGCTCGACCAGGCGTTTGTCCTCCTCTATGGTACTCAGGTAAGTAAGCATTGCGCCAGCCACACCCAACACGGCGAACAGCCAGTGCGGATACCACAGCAGCGTGGTGACGAATATGGAGTAGATCCCGCCCGTGTATTGCGGATGCCTGACCACGGAATAGATGCCTGTGTCGACCAGCCTGGTGGTGTGCACGAACGATTCCCCTTTGGCAACACCACCCGCCTCGGCGATGTCG
>CAZGDV010000107.1:0-9753 GCA_964524995.1 uncultured Dehalococcoidia bacterium
GCGTCGTCGGCAAGACTTCACTGCCTGAAAATCATACTGGGACCGGGGCCGATCGAATACTACTGGACGGGGCAATGGATGTCAAGCGGTCGTACCTTTCGCTACGACTGCAACTCAATACAAAAGAGAAGACCGGATGTGCCATGCTGCAACCGACAGCGACGCAAACCAACCCCGCTGTCCTCTTATTTACGGTTCTGACCGGCCAGGCGGCTCCTTCTCAGCGCGAACCTCGGAATCCTGCCCGTTCTGGTCGGTCCAGAGATACACACCCTCGGTCCCGGACCCTGTGTCATCCAGCTTGCCATCGTACCAACGCACAGCCTGGTCTGCCTCGCGCACAGCCCCATTGCTCGAAGCGAACTCCTTCTCCCAGGACTCGCTCTCGACAACCGACCTGAACCTATCGAAGCCGTCCTTCGCACGCTTGGCGGCAACCTCCAGCTTCGTGCCACCCAGAAGGAGGCAGACGTCTATGCGATCTGAGCCCCTTTCGGAGTGCATTACCTGTATCACCCCACCCCTCAGGTTAGCGAACTTGTCCTTGTTCCACCTGTTCAACTCGGCCCTGAGCTTCTCCTCGGGGATGGACTGGGCGATTCTAGCCGGGGCTTGAACCAAAACAAAGGAGAGTGCTATGGAATCACAATCGATCGGGGCCAACGGACAGGCCAGAGCGCTCTCCAGGATATTGGTAACGTTCCCGAAGATTTCCAGACTGCGGCCAACGGCCAGACAGGGCACAAAGGCATGAATACCCATCGACCGGCTCATCCTCGCGAGATAGCCAGGGTCCGACTGCTTGAGACCGCCGTCGGCGATGCCGCCGGTCAACACCGCAAGCATGTGGGATACCAGCTCGTCGTTCGATACCTCCTCTCCCTTGTTGTCGACGCCCCTGAGCCGCATCAACCTCTCGTGATCGACCAGCAGGATCATGTCAGCCAGAGGCCCGCCGTCGGACTTGATGAAACGAGAGAGTGAACAGAATGCGTTGAAATGAGCGCTGTCAGGCTCGTCTCCGGCCGGCATCACAGCCATTACCAGGCTGCGACAGTTGGGATTGAGAGCGCGAGCGCGTTCCAGGGTGTGCGGACTGGCCCCACCACCCGTTCCACCACCGAGGGCCGCCACCATCAACATGACCTGTTTCCTGCTCGAATCCCGTATCCCGGTCTTGAGCAGACTGTCGTTTATCCCCGGGTCTGCGGTCGCCAACCGCTCGCCGAGACCGAAGTAGCCTACCTGCTTGTTGAGCGATCCGGGAATATGGTGTCGAGAAGGTGGCCGGAGCCTGCTATCACCCCCCGGAGGAGACACGGACTCCAACGAAGGGAGCGCGTGACCGTCACCCGATGACTCGATCAGCAGAAAGTCCGAAGCCTTCAACTGCCTGGCCCATGCCTGATGGAAACAAGCTACGAGCCTGCATCCCTGGTCACCGACCCCAATGAACACCTTCTCCTTGGTGAAGCTTACATGCTTCTCCCAGCCGGAGAGCATCTCCAGGACGTCCTCCAGCTCGACATCGAAGTCGACCACAGGCATACCGCAAGTGGCGCACCACTCGGCACCACAGCGGTTCTCATGCCCGCGCGGACAAGCTACGGTCTGGCCTCCCAGGTCCTGCGACGCCACTCAGGCAACTCCCACTCTGGACTCGAGAGCCCGTTCAAGGTTCACTGCCATGTTATCCACTTCGCTCTCCAGCTCTGCGGTATCCAACTTATCCCATGAGACAACGTCTTGCTGTTCCTCGGACAGTGTCTCGCCCAGCAGCTGGCTGATTTTGCCCAGCCGGCGTACGGCACCGTCAACTTCCTCCTGGCTACATAGCCTCCGCATCGGGTGCAGCAGTCGACTGCGCACTTCAAACAGGTATATGTAGCGGATGTCTCTCCATTTGAGCCCCGGCAGGTCCTCCAGCACCAACTCCCCCCACTCTTCGGCAGGCAACAGCTCATTGTTCAATGTGCTGCCAAGCCCTCTCAGGACATCCAGCAGCCTGCGCAGTACGAGCGGCCCGTCACGACTGGGAACGGCGTCACTGAGGGCCTGCATCGGGACACCGGGCACAATTGAACCATCCATGGCCATCGACTCGATGTCCTGCACGAGACCGTCGATAGCCTGCCAGTCTTCCCGCGTAAGGCCGTCGATGATACCCGCAAGCAGGCCCGTGACGCACCACACATCGTACGCAGTACCCCACAGGAAATCGACGTACGCCGCCCTCCGCCTGGCCAGTTCCTCCCCTGCCCTGATCCGCTCCAGTGACTCATTCAGGGCCGGGCATAAGTCTTCCGCAGCTTTGCCCTTCGGTAGATACATCCTGATGGCAGAGTACTCCTGGTTCTCGTCGAGCCACTCCACGACCAGCGCCTTGGACTCCTCGTCCATCACAGCAGACGAGATCGCCGAGAGGTCTATCTCGAGCTCCGTGCGAGGCTTCGAGAAGAATCCACGCCTGGCCTCGAAGACCAAGGCACGCTCGGTCAGCAGCAGCTGCCCCTTGCCACCACCTTCGAGCCTGACGTTCTTCACCACAGCCACGGGGCGCTGTCGATCGTCCACGCAGGTCGTGCTGCCGTTGTCATCGCTCATTTCTGCGTCTCATCCTGGCTCGCTCTTCTGGCACCCTTGATCCTGAGCGTACCGGTCTTGGGATCGAATAGCACATTGTCATGGTGCTTGGCCGCGAAGAGCTTGAGGTACTCCACCGCGTATTTCGGGTTAACAGGAACATCGGTCTTCACCACCCCGCCATCCCCCTTCAGCTTGTCCTCGATCACGTATTCTACGTTGGGGTAGTTGATGAGGAACTCGCTCGCCTGGCTGTACTTCCTGATGAGCTTGGCCTGCTGCTCGGCAGCCTGCACGGCGTTCTCTATGACGCTGAAGCGGCTGCTGATCGTGAGGCCGGCCGATTCCGATTCTATCTCCTGCAGCAACTGCTGGACGTCACCTGCCATGTGGCTGCTCCTGCCCCAGTTGTACCTCGAAGGGCACCGGTTGTCGTTGGCATTCTCAAGGCTGCTCGCCCTGCTCTTCAGCTCGGTCACCGTGAGTATGGCCGCATCGGACAGCCGCCGGCTCTGCTCCACAATGCCAATCAGGTCGGCCAGTGTGCGCGAGCCCTGGACAGCCCGGCCGATTTCGTTGAGTTCCTCCATGACATCGCCATACTTGACGACCGAGTCCTGGTCCCCTATTGCCTCGAACATTGGAATAACGTGAGATTCAATCACCTCTCTGAACTGGCTCGCCATTGTGATTATCCTGGCAGCGAGCACTCCGATTGGGCTTTCGATCCTACCATCGATGATCTGAAGGTCCTCGAGGATCGTCCTGGCTGCCTCCTCGTAACGGCCCTGATCAAGGAAGCCACGTCCGATGTCTATCGTGGTGAGCGAGAACTCCGGGTCGATCTCCTCCTTCACGATCTCTGCCAACATCTCCCCGGCCGCAACCAGCTCGCTTGCCAGCTCCCGGAACGCATTGTTCAATTCATCTTGCTCAGCGAGGATGCTTTCGTAGTCGTCTGCCTCGGGCGAGAACAGCCGTGGCCCGATCGCGTCCTGGGCTACAGGCATGCCCAACTCGCGGGCTCCCTCCACCGTTGCCTTGTACGAGCGCCTACAATCGTCAAGGTGGTTGGAGAGCTTGTTCTGCAGTTCAACCTGGATACCGTGCAGCTGGTCTCTCATGCTGACGAACTCACTGCGCGTAACCTCGAGCCTGGGCACCGCGAGCGCGCTGAGGCTCTCGAGTGTCAATGTCACCTTCTCCTCGCACTGGGCCACCGAAGCCTTCTCGTCATTGAGGTTTTTGCCCCTACACACGTAGGACACCTGCTGCAGGCTCTGCTTCGCACCTTCCACCAAGTTCTCGAGCTCTCGGGACAGACCGTATACGTCACTTGCCAGCGTTACCCTGAGATCACGCCGATTTATCCAGAACACAAGGCCGAATCCAACGCCTCCCATGAATAGCATGATTCCCGTAAGAACCGCTATGTTGTCCCACTGGTCGAACCCCGTATAGTACCGCAGCGGCCTGTCGAGCAACTGGAGAGGTATCAGGAAAACCAGCTCAATGGCCAGCAGCGAGAACAGGGGCATCAGTCCCCGAATAAGTGCGTTGCTGTGCTTCGCCAGTCTGGACAGATTCAACAGGGCCGGCACTCCTATGATCGCCAGCACCAATGTCAGGACGAGGGCAATGCCACCCCATCCCTGCACGAAGTAGGCCGAGAAACCCGAGAAGTCACCGCTCCCCGCACCTTCGAACGCACTCTTGAGGGGATCAAGGCCGAGATACTCGAGCGGCGGCCTTCGAGCCCAGTCTACAGAGGCCAGCAGGGGCACCACGCCGCTTTGCGTTCCAGCTGCCTGTTGTACGCTTAGGAACGGCAGGTAGAAGGTAAGGAGCATCAGAACTCCCCACAGACCGGCCATCCCGGACGCCCTCAGCCGGCTCAGTGTCGCACCGGCTACCAGGGGCAGGGACAGCAGGTAATAGGGTGATAGAAGTAGCACACCAGCCGCCGCCCCCCCCAGACAGCCCACAATCGCACCAGGAAGCCGACTAACGCAGAAGGGGAGAATCGCGGCCACTGCGAGCATGACCCCCAGCGCCCACATGGCTCCGTCCAGCTGATAGGCATATGCCGGAGCTGCCAGGACCAGCATCACCGCGAGTGCCGCCGCAGGCCAGCGGAAAGCGACAACAGCGAGCATAATCGCGAAGAAGACCGACATGGCGTGAGGGTAGAACGGGAGCGAGTAGTAGAGAATGAGGCTTGTGGCCAAGAAGGCCAGAGACATCGTTGCCTTCACGAGCAACGCTCTGAACGTCTCCTCGCTCTTCGTGACCTGACAGTGCTGTCGGAGCAGCCCCGCATCGGACTGCTGCTCTGACTCTGGTTGTGTCAGGGTGTCTTCCATTGCACCGCAGCCCGTACTTGGCGCTGCTACCAGGCGGAAGTCCGCGCGGCGCGCAGCCAACTGGCGTTAAGTCGCGTTCTCTGCGGGCTCCCTCTCCCTCGGTTGATGGGCCCCTTGCTCCAAGAGGAAGGAGTGAGCCAGCATCCTCTCTTCCTGCGTGGCCTGATCATAAATGTGCTTCATCTCGCCGTAGCAGTCGAGAACCTGTGGCTCCGCCTTGGCAGCTATCACCATGAATCTGACCGTCCAGGGATCAACAGAGTCTATCTCCCGTATCGCTATGCTCCTGGACGCATCGGACTTGACATAGCCGGAGAACGTGGCCCTGACGTCCGCGGCAAGATCGTGATCCCATATGCCGCGCGGCGACACGACCGCAAACCATATGTAGTCGGTCTTGTACTCCGGTGTGACGCCCAATATCCCAGGTACCCGGAAGATACCAAGTACGCTCGACAAGTACTCCTTCAGATAATCTTTGTCCATTATCTCGTTCAGTATGTTCTCACTGGACAGTGAAGCCTCATCCTCCATCAGTATCTTCTGCATCAGCCGGAGCTGCACCTCCTCGGTCAGCTCCGCCGTGCGATCATAGAACCCCTTGTCCCTCACCATCTCGTTCATCTTCTCGTAGTGGCGGTTGGACAGGTCGGATATCGCGGTCAGGAGCTTCCGGTACTCGGAGTTGACCTCGAACCTCCGTTCGATGCCGGCATACACCGACATCTTGTCCTGTACCTTGGCCTGATCGTCCTCGAGAAGCCGCAGGCCCTCGTCTACAGAAGCAAGCGACCTGCCGAGCTTCCTGCTTCTCTCCTCCCACAGCTTCTTCCTGCCTCTGGCGAAGAAGCCCATCTTTATGCCCCTCACCTCTCTGTCAGCCCGGCTCCGCTCCACCTGCTTCGCCTTGCGGTTCAACTCGAGATTGTCGATGTCCGAGTTGACGCGCGCCGCCTCGTCCTCCAGTACCCTCCTCACCCGGCGGCAATTGACCATCAGCGAATCCATGCTCTTGAGCTGCGTGCTGACCGGAGTGAACATCGAGGAAAGAAGAGAGAACAGCACGACGAGTTCCGGGTTGATGATCTGTTCCACCCTGGCCAGGGATACCTGCTGCGATTCGGTTTCCTCGGCCTTCTGCAGCTGTTTCTCCAGCTTGTCGGCCAGCTTCTTGGTCTCAAGGTACAATCTCAGGCTGCCCAGGTAGTCCCTTATCATCGAGGCCAGCTCCGACACATCCTGGACCAGCTGTACCTCCTTCGCAGTAAGCTGCTGAGCACTGGGCAGCGTGTCTCTGAGGCTTTCGAGGATATCGTCGACCTCATCGAGGAACTCCCCGTAGTTCTTCGAGATGCAGGCTCCGAGCTCGATTAGGCGCGACGCCTGCTTACGAATCATGGACTCCACCGTACCGTCCGGCGCATCGAGCCCGATCGCCATCACCGGGCGTCCCAGCTCATTGACCTGGGTCTTGACGGAATCGTCAACCCCCTTGAGATGCATGATGTACTCTGCCTCAACGGAGCGATCAGCGTTGACCATGCTCTCGACAGCATCGTCGAAGCCGTCCGCGCTGTACTTCCCCGACTCGATCAGTACGTGCCTGTAGACCTCCCTCAGCTCCTGGTTGCAGATACCCAGTACCTTGTTGACCCCACCGGTCTCCGTTGGGTGCGTGCCGCCGAAGACCTCCTTCTTCTCGCGACGAAGCGCCCGCACCTTGTCCAGCCGCTCCAGGTATACCTTGGTCAGCTCTATGAACTCGGTCACAGGGAAGCTTATCCTCAGCGTCGAGATCAGGTGCAGCCACATTCCCCCCATGTCTATGTTGGAGCCGATATTGCTGAGCAGATCGGCCAGATCAAAGCTGAGGGAGTTCGTCAGCACATCGACTATGGCGTCGTCTATTATGCGTTTGGCGTCGATCAGACTGGCCGTCTTGCTGTAGGCCGGTCCCAGTGGCATCACAAAGAAAGCGCTGAAGGGGTTCTCGTACGCAGCCCCGAACTCCTTCATCGTCTTGAGATTGGATTGCCGGTCGATCGCCATACCGGCTTCCACCAGTGAGCCGTAGGCCGACGTCCCCTTGGCGGGTGGATCGTCGCCCGTGCACGGCAGAACACACACGCCGATTATCGGCACGCCACTTCCAAGCTTCTTCCTCAAGTGCCTGGTGAAGTCCAGCACCATACCACTGCCACTACCACCCCCCAGGCCATACATCACGAACACCACCGGCTGGATGGTCGAGGTGAATAGATGCTCCTTGAACCCATCCATGTAGCTGTCGAGCAGTCTGAGATGGTGGTAGTTGAGACCGTAGATTGCCTTGGACAGCGCCCTTCTCCTGCCGACTCCACCGGCCAGCGGAGGTATGTCCATGGACGACGACAGCCAGGGTTGGTACTCTCCGGCTATCTTCACCCCTTCCCGGCTCAGATACTCGGGGTACTTGTTGATAAAATCGAACATGCTCTCGGGAGTGGGAAACTTGACCGACTTCGCCGTGAGCCACAGCTTGTCCGAGGGAATACCCTCTTCCCTCAGCGCTTCCGAGAGGGCCCTGGCGGATTCCTCCAGGCTCTGGATATCGTGGTCCGCAACATCGATTGCCAGGCAGGAAACCCTGATCCCCTCCTTCTTCAGGATGGGAAGGAGAACCTTCCGGCTGTTGATGAAGGCCTCGATAATGTTGACGCCGGTACCGCCAAGCCCAACGAGCTGTAGCGACGAGTTGTAGCTCACAGTGCGGCTCATGTCTTCACCTCCCACTGATCCTCTCAAGTTGCTCCTTGACTTGCTCAACATCACGAGCAAGCTGCTTGTCCACCTTGGTAATCCTGACCAGAAGGACGTCCAGTCTTCCCGTCTCCTCTTCCACCTGCTGTCGAACGAAGCTCACATTCGATCTGGCTCGCAGAAGCAGCGCGAGGAAGGCTATCAGCCCTATGACTAGAATGACAATCACTATTATGTAGACTAACGACGAACTCTCGGAGATAGGCTCCGGAAAGTCCAGTGCGTTGTTCGGCAGGATATCCAGCAGGTCCATCGCGCCCTCTGTGAATCCAGCGGCGCTGAGAGCCGAGGCAACACTGATAACGTCGGAGACAAGCTGTTTGTACTTGGGTTCTGAATCCGTAGCCTGCAGAAGGCTCTGCTTCCCTGCACGCTCCTGTTCGAACTCCGCAACGCTGGGGAAATCCGAGGGCATCGCAGGGAGTGTATCCAGCAAGGCAAGGGCAGTCACGACGAATCCCTGGCTGTAAAGGCTTTCGGCGGTGGTCACTATGTCCTGCGCGAGCTCGGAGTAGGTTGAGTCAGCTGATGCCATCTGGAGCAGGCTGTTCTTCTCTGTAAGCGTCTGCTGGTAAGCGAGAATGGTCTGGTCGACCACCTCTGATAATTGCTCATTGAGGACCTCTCCCTCAGTGCCGAGCGACAGCCGCAGAAGAGGGATAGACTTCACTTTGTGAAGTGTGACACTGCTCTCACCGTCGGTAAGCTCCTCGGTGGTGTACGTCAAGGGCACGGTGCCCACCAGCACGAACTGTGCCGCTCCCTGGACTGCGTCGAACTCGATGGAGGACTGTCCGGGCTGCCAGGATTCGGTATCCACGCCCTGGTACTCGTCTTCATTCTCAAGAGACCAGTACACATCCTCTGCCTTCTCCAGCGACGTAGCTAGTGCCAGCTTGGTGTCGGGAAGGTTGGCACTCACATCAACCTCGAAGGATACCGTGTACGTGTCACCTGCGAGCAGGCGCTCTCCTGTAACGTCAGTGCCGGAGGTGTCCTTGACGATATAGGAGGAGAGCTCCACGGACAGGGCTGGCTCTTGGGCAAGAACCACAGGGAGACCAGGCACCGCGAGCAGCATAATTGCCGCAATCAGGCAGAGGCTCAGCAAACGAGAAAGGCTTCTCCGGGACATCACTGACACTCCTTATGACTAGGATTAGGTCGAGCTGCCAACAGCAGGTCCACCACAGAGTCCTTCCCGGCCCCCCTTGTCCCCCGTCGGGGCTTGCTCTGCCGTGATCCGAGCGGAAATCCTAACACTTGGGAACGGCTCCCCTCGTGGCCCTTGTCGGCCCACATGAACGCGACCCGTCGGAAGCCACGAGATACAGACAGTACACCTATCCCGCTCAGACCTTAGCAAACCTGCCAGCAGCCATCAATAGCCCTTTTCGGTGGGTATCTATGAAGAGATGGTACTAAGCCATGCTGGAAGAGGCTGACAGAAGAGGCTGTGGATTGATGAGGCGGTGGCGACGACCGGCATCTCACAGTCGCACCCGGGCATACAGTTCATGAAAGCCACCTTCCCCATCGTTGCGGCGTCATGGCAGGCTCATCACCTCGGGTTCGCTCTAAGCCACCAGAGGCAAGGTCGAATCACGGCACGGACTGGCAGCTACTCGTGATTCAATTGTCAAGTCCGCGGCGGACTGCCTCGGACTGCCCAACCATTATCGCCGTTTTGGCCCTCTTGTCAACCCCACCACCACCTTGCTCCACCCAACATACCCAACCCGGCCGGGCCACTGCGGCACGTCCATTCGGCTCCACAGCAGCCACATGCCAAACAAGAGATACTCCTAACGATCAGTTTTGTCAAGACCACAACGCGAAGCTCCTGGAAACGCCTTCACCCGCAGTCCCCATTCGCCGAGTCGCCAATGACCCCAATTGTAACGCAGTCGTAACGATATGTTAAGTCCTTTAATGTAGATGTTTTCGTTAGGCTGGTACCATTTTCCCATGACGATATAGCGAGAACGTCTATGGTGCCGTTGCCCAT
>CAZGDV010000108.1:0-9733 GCA_964524995.1 uncultured Dehalococcoidia bacterium
CCAGGACGAGTTGTTCGGCCAATTAGCTAACCTCGCTGTGTGTTGGGGCTGTGGCACTAATGAGCGATTCGCATCGGTCACCTCGAGCAACCAACATGCAACCATGTCTACAATGACTGGAGACCGTCTACGTTAATCCTAGTGGTGGCGTGTTAGGATTATGCAAGTATGGAATTAGAAAGCTATAAGAAGCCCTGCCACAGAACGGCGGCCAGTCTCAGGGCGCGCATCGAGCGTTCCTGCTTGTCTAGCAGCGACGACGCCATTATACACCTAAACGAGCGAACGGACGAGCAGGAGGTCAGGTGGTCACCAGCCGAGCCAGTTCCTGATTCCATCAAAGAGACCGGCGCCGGCGAAGGCGAAGGCGAAGGACTTGATCGTCTTGCCTGCCCAACAGAAGAGGAAGAACTTCCATAGTGGATAATGGAGGCTGCCGGCGGCGGTCGTGGCCAGCCTCACGAAGAAGTTGGGTATGGCAGACACGAGGAAGATAGTCGGCCCGCCCCAGCGCCGCATCCAGTTCTGTATCCTGGCGTACCACTTCCATCGCTGTGTAGGAAGCTGCGAGACGCCGCCATAGCCAAGAAGGTAGTATGCTATCTCGCCGATGGGCTCGCCGAATCCCGCCGCGAGGCCTATGAAGATGGGGTTAAGGCCGAGGCCGGCTGCTATGAAGGCGGCCCAGGAACCCGGCAGCGGCCAAACGGGCGCAGCGCTTCCCATGATGCCCATTAGGAATACACCCGTGTAGCCTGCGCTCTTGACGTACTCCTCGGCGTTTGTCGGCTTCTGCACCAGGATCGTGACGAGCAGGATGGTTATGGCCGCAACAGCCAGCAACCCCATGTATGCCATACGCTTCCTGCGGCTGATGGCGGGCGGCTGCGCGGCTGTTTCCGGGCCGTTGGGCAGGTCTGCCTGCGCCTGGCCTTCTTGGAGGGCATCCGGCTTGTCGTAGCTCACGGCTAAGCTAGGGTAAGCTGAGCGGAGCTTCAAGTCAACCCCTTCAGGGTTCGAGGTAAGCACATGCCGGACACCTGACCATTGAACGCTGCTGGCGATGACACTAGATCGGCTCAAGTTGCCTTGGGTATCGACCGCAGCTATAATGCGATACGTGTTGCGAGGTTCAGAGTAAGTGGACTTGGATAGGCTCCTAAGTGGCGTAACTCGGCCGGCCCGGTACACGGGGGGTGAGTGGAATGCCATAGTGAAGGACTGGGACTCGGCTGTCCTGAGAGTGGCCCTGGCCTACCCGGATGTCTACGACGTGGGCATGTGTAACCTCGGACTGGCCATCATCTACGACCTGCTGAACGGCCTGCCGGGCGTTCTTGTTGATCGTGTCTTCTCACCCTGGGCGGACATGGAGAAGCGGCTACGCGACGAGGGGGTGCCCCTCTTCGGTCTTGAGTCGAGGCGAGCCTTGAGCGAGTTCGATGTCGTCGGCTTCTCGCTGGGTTATGAACTGACCTACACCAATGCTCTGAACATGCTCGATCTAGCTGGTATTCCCTTATTGGCGTCTGAGCGTGGCGAGGAGCATCCCCTGGTAATAGCCGGCGGCAGCTGTGCGCTGAATCCTGAGCCGATGGCGGACTTCGTGGACCTGTTCGTGTTGGGGGAGGGTGAGGAGGTTATCCCCGCCTTGGTCGACCTGCTCCAACGGCGGAAGGGTGACGGTATGCTGGGCAAGCGGGACCTGATGCGCGAGGCGGCCAGGATACCGGGTGTGTATGTCCCGTCGCTCTATCGTGTGGAATACAACGATGATGGGACGGTCTCGTCAGTATCGCCGATCGAGGATGGTGTTCCCCTGGTTGTGAATCGGCGTCTGGTCGATGCTTTGCCTCCGGCGGTCACGCGTCCGATAGTGCCGTTCATGGAGGTTGTGCACGATCGTGGAGCAGTTGAGATACAGAGGGGCTGCTCCAAGGGGTGCAGGTTCTGCCAGGCGGGCATGGTGTACCGGCCGGTGAGGGAGCGACCGAAGGATGAGGTCATCAGGGCGGTGGACGAGATCGTGGCCAACTGCGGCTACGAGGAAGTATCGCTACTCTCCCTGAGCACCAGCGATTACAGTCAGATCACCGATGTCGTGAGCGCCCTGTCACGCAAGTACCGTGGGCGGCATCTGACGTTGTCGTTGCCGAGCCTGAGACTGGATAGCTTCTCCGTTGGGTTGGCCAACTCGCTCCAGGAAGGTAAGAAGACAGGCTTCACTTTTGCGCCCGAGGCTGGCACGGAACGCCTGCGTACGGTGATCAACAAGAATGTTGGGGAGGACGAAATACTACGGGCTGTGGAGACAGCGTGGGAGCGAGGCTGGAAGAATATCAAGCTGTATTTCATGCTTGGTCTGCCTACGGAGACATTGGCCGACGTCGAAGGCATCGTGCAACTCGTGCGACGAATCAGGGGTATTGGCAAGGGCAGGTTGAACATCAGGGTGAACCTGTCGACTTTCGTTCCAAAGGCGCACACCCCGTTTCAGTGGTGCGCGCAGGAATCAGAGGACGAGCTGAGCGCGAAGATACAGGTTGTGAGGTCGGGCTTGAAGAAGGCCGGGGTTCCGGTGTCGTGGCATGACCCGAAGGTGAGTGTGCTGGAGGGCGCGCTGTCTCGGGGGGATCGCCGCGTGGGTCGGGCCATTCTGGGTGCGTGGAGGCAGGGTTGCAGATTCGACGCATGGAGCGAGGAGTTCAACTGGAGCAAGTGGGAGGAGGCGTTTACGGAAGCGGGGCTCGATCCACTGTTCTACGCCGCGAAGGAGAGAAGTATCGATGAAGTCCTGCCCTGGGGTCATATCGACGCAGGAGTCGAGCCCTCGTTCTTGAGGGATGAGTACAGGCGGGCCACGATGCAAGAGGAGACCCTCGACTGCCAACTAGGGCCCTGCAACCGGTGTGGCATGCAGCGTGTGAGCGAGACGTGTCGCGCGAGGTGTGCTGATCCGGACAGCGTCGGGAGCGCCGGTTAGGCGCTATGCAATGTACAGGAATCTGCCGGCCTTGAGGGCCAGGGTCGGGATCGGTTCCGTCCTCGGCATGAACACCTTCGAGATCATGAGGGCTGTGGCCACGCCTATCACTATGCCACCGAGGAGATCGAAGGCGAAGTGGATGCCTGCATAGAAGCGGGCGAAGACCCATAGTGTGGCGAGCACGTACATAACTGCTCCTGCCTTTCGGTGCCCCAGGAACACGCCCGTAGCGGCAGCGAAGGCGATTGTCGCCCCGTTGCTGGGAAAGGTGGGATCGTGGGGGTGGTAGAAGACGATGTCTGCCGCCCGCCACGCGGCGGCACTGATCACGGGGTCATCCACGAGGAAGGGGCGGGGCCAGAAGTCGTGCATGTTGACAACACGCACGGTGAGCGTGGAGATGCCGATGGCGACGGAGGCGTTCATTATCGTCTTCTGAAGGCTGGCCCTCTTCTCTGGGTTCGGATGTCCGACCCAGAGAAGAAGCATGACGAGCGCGATGGCTACGGGAATGAAGAAATCGCTGACAAGCAGGCTCATGACGTTGTCCAGCGCAGGGACCTTGCCCACGAAGCCCGTGATCCACAGGGTCCAGCCTGACAGGGGTGGCACTAGACTGTGTCCTCCCGCCGGTGTCTAATGCTGCCAATGATGCCGCCTATTAGAGTGGTATGTTTGAGGGTCTCCATACCCTGGTCCCATTGTCTCAGGCCGCGCGGCCTCCGCGCGGCGAGCGTCGCACCGATCTGAATCAGAGATGCGAGGACGCAGTTCGCGATGTAAGCGGTCACTATCCCCAGCAGGAAGAAGCCAAGCTGCTGTGCGCCTTCGACGTAGTGTTGAAGGTGGTTCCGGTTCGGCTCGCTGAGGAAGAACCATAGGAAAGCCCCGGCTATGATCATGACCCCGAGAAGCAGCCGGAGTGGCCTGTAGGACACGAAGCCGATCCCGCTCAGGCCGGCGATTGTGGAGGACACTTGGTAGACGCCGATCGAGGCTATGAACACCAGCAGATAGTAGTGCAGCGACCACGAAGACGGTGCAACCGGCACGTCAATTGGCAAGGTCTAAAGCTCCTTCTCTCTCCAGGTCCAGTGTATGTTGACGAAGAAATTCCACATCATAGCGGTTGTCAGCTTCTAGCTCTAACCTTCCAAGTCCACATGAAATTCAGGCTGAAATTCCATATCAAGCCCACGAATATGGCAATAGGATAGGCTATCAAATCGTGTACGCCAGCAAACCTCGTTAGAGGTGTGTAGATCGCATAATATATTGCGGTAGCTCCTGCACTGATGAGATTGAACTTCAGTGCACGGACAAGGGCATCCTTGCCCCCTCCCGTGCGTTTGTCTCTGAAAGTCCAGAATTCATTTAGAATGAAGTTGCCTATTATCGAGATCTCAAGAGCGATCGGTATGGCGGCGAGGTCGTACAGGTCGGCTATCCTTGTCAGAAGCCAGAAGCTGCCCATGTTGGTGCCGAAGCCAATCGTGCCAACGACACAGAACTTGAGAAACCTCTGTGCGTCGCCTTCGAGCCATGCCAGTCGCCCCAAGTGAGCCAGGTAGTTCACCTGCTCCTTAAAGGTCAGGTTGCTCTGACCATGCTCCCGACCCTTAAAAGTGAAGGGTACCTCCACCACCTTACCTGCTTTGCCCCTTATCAGCACCTCGAGAAGTATCTTGTAGCCGATCGGTGCCAGGGTTATGCCTTCTATGATGCGCTTCCTGAACAGGAAGAAGCCCGACAGCGGGTCCTTGACGCCCCGTAGAGAGGGTAGAAGGAGTATGGCGGGCAGCTTGGCCCCCCGCGACATGAACTCTCGAAACCAGTTCCAGTCCTCGGTTCCCCCACCCGGCACGTAGCGGCTGGCGATCACGACATCGGCCCCATCACGGGCGGCCTGGAGAAGCGTGGGTATCATCTCCGGTGGATGCTGCAGGTCGGCATCGATAACGCCCAGCAGTTGCCCTGTGGCCTCGGCAAAGCCGGCGACGACGGCTGTGGCCAGCCCTCGTTCCCGTGTGCGCACGACGACCTTGACCGGGTACTTGTTGGAGAGGGACTTCGCAAGGTCGGCTGTGCCGTCGGGGCTGTTGTCATCGACGACAATGATCTCATAGCTGTAGCCGGAGAGCGCCGAGTGGACTCTCTCAACGAGAGCGGTTATGTTCTCGGATTCATTGTAGGTCGGGACGATGAGGGACAACTCGGGGGCCGAGGTGCTATCGGGCGTCATCCTCTACAACCCGGACTACGCTGAGATGCCATATCACCGCCCTGGAACCGCTCCACACCGGCGAACGGCTTCGAGACCCGTCTAAGAGCGCCGGAGGAATCAGACACTGGCCACCTTGGCGTATACAGGTGTGCACCAATGCAAGTACTTCTTGTTCTTGCCCTGCTCCACGTCGAAGTAGAGTTCCTGCAGCTGGCGCGTCACCTTGCCAACAGTGCCGTCACCGACCGTCCGATGGTCGATCTCGGCAACGGGGGTAACGTGGGCAGCGGTACCCGTGAGGAAACACTCCTCAGCGAGGTACAGCTCGCTCCGATCGACGTGACGCTCGATGGTCTCGATGTCCAACTCGTCCTTCGCCAGTCTGATGATGGTATCTCGCGTTATACCCATCAGTATCCTGTCATAGCTGGCGGGTGTCACGAGCTTGCCATCGATGACGAAGAATATGTTCTCGCCGCTGCCTTCGGAGACATGGCCGTCTGCAGTCAGCATTATGGCCTCATCGTAGCCGTTCTCTACGGCCTCGGTCTTAGCGAGGGCGTTATTGACATAAAGCCCGCATATCTTGCCGCGAGGCGGTATGGTCTGGTCATCAGGCCGCCGCCATGACGACGTGCAGCATCTGATGCCCTTGCTGGTGTCCAGGTAGGGTCCGAAGGTTGTGACGAGGATGCTAAGGTCATCGTCGAGACCGTGGACCCTTACACCGAACATCTCGGAGCTCTTGTAGGCTATGGGGCGCAAGTAGACGTCCTCACGGTAGCCTGACTTCTGGACAAGCTCAACGGTGAGTTCGCAGAGCCGTTCCACGGTAAACGGTATGGCTATGTTGAGCAGCTTGGCGCTGTGCACCAGCCGCTCGTAGTGCTCAGGGCACCGGAAGAGGTAAAGCTCCTGGTTTGCATCGTTCCAATTGGCGCGTATGCCCTCGAAGCAGGCCGTGCCATAGTGGAGGGCATGGGTCATTATGCCGATCTTGGCCTCGCCTAGAGGAACGAACTGGCCCTTGAAGTACGCGTATGGGGGCACCGCGACAGCTCCGTTCGGTGACTGGTGCCTAGTATAACGGTGTGACTCGGCAAAGACAAGCCTCAGGGTGCGCCAGGTTGAATCTGAGCACCTTTGGTGCTAGCATACGGCTAGCCCCGAGATAACCATGTCAGAAAGCAACTCGTATGATGCAGCCGTAGTCGGGGGTGGCCCGATTGGAAGCTACCTGGCGTGCAGGCTGGCAGACCTGGGGTACAAGGTTGTAGTCTTGGAGCGCTCACCAGAGGTGGGCCACGCCGTGTGCTGCACGGGTATTATCGGGAAGGAGTGTTTCGAGCGCTTCGACCTCCCGCGCGAGGCGATTGCATTCTCGGGCAGCAGTTGCACGGTGCACTCGCCTGCCGGCAAGACTATCAGGCTTGTGAAAGACAGCGTACAGGCATACGTTGTCGACCGCCCCACGCTGGACAAGGTGCTCGCGTCGCGCGCCAGCGGTGCGGGGGCCGAGTACCGGCTTTCGACGAAGGTCACAGGGATCAGCGTTCACAGCGATGGCATCAGGGCGGACGTGCAGAGTCAAGGGGAGGCCGGTGTCATCAACGCACGGATGGCCATCATCGGCAACGGGTTTGGCTTCGCGCTGACTCGAAAGAGCGGCCTCGGTCAGGTGGGTGATTATGTGCTCGGTGCTCAGGCCGAGGTGCCGGCCAATGGGACGAGCGAGGTGGAGGTCTACTTCGGCAAGGATGTAGCACCGGGGTTCTTCGCCTGGCTGGTTCCGAAATCCGAGGGCAGGGCGCTCGTGGGTGTCCTGGCTAGGCGGACTCCGGGAGTATATATGAAGAAGCTCCTCGTGAAGCTCGCTGATCAGGGCAAGATAGGTCAGGACGAGGCTACCATTACATACGGCGGAATCCCACTTAGGCCGCTGCCGCGCACTTATGCCGACAGGCTGATTGCGGTGGGGGATGCGGCGGGCCATGTCAAGCCGACCACGGGAGGTGGTATCTACTACGGCCTGCTGGGTGCCGATATCGCGGCGGAATCGATCGATCGAGCCATGCGCGAGGGGGACCTCTCCGCCAGACGCCTGAGGAGATACGAGAAGAGATGGAGAGACCTGCTAGGCAGGGAATTGGACATTGGATACTGGGGACGGAGGCTATACGAAAGGCTGGGCGATAACAGGATCGACCAGATGTTTGACATAATAGCTAGGAACGGCGTACACGATGCGATGCTTCAATCATCGGACTTCTCATTCGACTGGCATGGGACTTCGATCCTGAGGGCGATGAGATACAAGGAGCTGCGTCTTGCCGTCTGGTCGGCGGCGAAGTCCCTGTTGCCGTTCTAGAGTCAGCGCGGCTGCGCGCTTGCTTGAGAGTCTGTGTGGGTCTGAGAGGCCCAGTCCTTATGTGCCGGCGCGCGGCTGGGGGGCTGTGAAGCCCTCTTCTGCTATGATGCGCCCCGTTTGAGTGTGAGCGAGGGACAAGATGTACGACAGGGTTGTCCTAGACAATGGCTTGAGGGTGTTGACGAGCTGTATGCCTCACACGATGTCGGTGTGTGTCTGCGTCTTCATGGGCGTCGGTTCCAGGTATGAGGCTCCCCATCAGGCAGGTGTGTCCCATTTCATCGAGCACCTGTGCTTCAAAGGCACCGAGCGCAGGCCGTCGTCGAAGGAGATCGCGGAGGCCGTCGACAGCGTGGGAGGTGTCCTGAACGGGGGGACTGACAAGGAACTGACAGTATACTGGACGAAAGCGGCGCGGGCGCACCTTGACGTGGTGGTCGATGTCCTCGGGGACATGCTGATGTGTTCGAGGCTCGACCCTGATGATGTCGAGAACGAGCGGCGGGTGATCATAGAGGAATTGAACATGTCTATGGACCACCCCCAGAACCGGGCCGAGATTCTCATAGACGAGGTGCTCTGGCCGGGGCAGGCTCTTGGAAGGGATGTTGCGGGGGACAAGGAGACCGTTGCCATCGTCGACCGGACTTCGATACTGGAGTACCTGGCGAGCCATTACGTTGCCGGCAATGCCGTCATCAGCATTGCCGGCAATATTGACCACGGTGAGGCGCTCGGTTCGGTGGAGCGCGTCTTCGGAGGGTGGTCGGCCGGCGAACGGTGCCACTGGCTCCCCGCCGACAACAGCCAGGAGGCCCCCCGGATCGCTGTCGAACGCAGACAGACGGAGCAAACCCACATGTGTCTCGCGCTTCATGGTCTGCCGGCGATGCACCGGGACCGTTTCGTGCTCGACATATTGAACGTGATACTCGGTGAGGGCATGAGCAGTCGCCTTTTCCTCGAAATGCGTGAGCGTCGCGGACTGGCATACGAGGTACACAGTCATGTGAACTACTTCCACGATTGTGGTTCCGTTACAGTCTACGCTGGTCTTGATCAGCGGAACCTGGAGGCAGGTCTGGAGGCTGTGCTGTGCGAACTGGCGCGACTACGGGATGTTCCTGTGCCGCAAGAGGAGCTGACGAAGGCCAAAGAGATGGGGAAGGGACGTCTCCTGCTTCGGATGGAGGATACCAGGAATGTATCGGGCTGGATTGGCGGACAGGAGTTGCTTACCTTGCGCGTGCGCACGGTCGACGAGGTAGTATCCCTGGTGGACGCAGTCACGTCGGAGGACGTCCAGAGGATCGCCGGAGACCTCGTGCGGCGAAGCCAACTGAATCTCGCGCTGGTGGGGCCTGTGCCAAGTGAGGAGCGTCTGGAACGCTTGCTCACCGTCTAGGGCAGGCTGCTGCAGGGCCAAGCGTTACGGCTGGGGCGGGTGTGGCTCTACCCTGGAGGAATGATCACTTCGACCCCTGCTTCGTTGTCGCTGATATCGAAGCGGGTGACATCCGCCCGGCGATCGAAGTGCAGATTGACCGTATGGTCACCGATGCGAAGGTTCCGCACAGTGGCGTGCTGAATCCAATTGGGGAGACGGGGCGTCAGATACAAGTGCTTGGCAGCGGCGTCTACCTCCAGGCCAAGCATCGACTGGAACAGCAGGATGGCGCTTCCTGCGGCCATGCCGTAGGGATTGCAGGCAACCGGGTACTCAGCAGGCACGGAATGTGCCTCCCTGTTTCTGGGGAAGCCGCAGTAGAGCTCGGGGAGGCGATTGTAGTCGAAGTGCTGGCTGGCCTCGAACAGCTGAGTGGCGATTTCCTCGACCTCCCAATGGTAACCGTGGCGCTTCATGCCTGCGACGATCAGGGAGTTGTCGTGGGGCCAGACGCTGCCGCCCCGATAGCTCATGGCATTGAATCTGTCGTCTCTGCGGCTGACGGTGCATATGCCCCAGCCGCACGCCATGTCTGTACTGCTCAGGCGAGCAACGATGTACCTGGCCTTCTCCTCATCGACAATGCCACAATAGAGGCAGTGACCCGCCTTCGAAGTGACGGTTGACACCCGCTGTCCGCTGGAATCAAGAGCCTCCGCGAGGTAGTGAAGCTTGTCCATCCAGAAATCCCTGTTGAAGCTTTCCTTG
>CAZGDV010000109.1:0-9640 GCA_964524995.1 uncultured Dehalococcoidia bacterium
AAGCGCCTTATCGATCATAGCCGAGACCTTGCCGGCGAGGTCTTCTGGGGTGCAACCCGGTCGCTGATCACGGCCTGCGCCATACTGATCGTGATCACGGCATTCGGGCTCGTGGAGTCGTGGTGGGCCCTGGCGGTCCTGCCGCTGTCGGTGCTCGCCGGCCTGATGTTCTCGTCCATCGCCCTGGTGTTCACGGCTCTTGCGCCCTCCGTCTACAGCTTCAACTACTACTTCACCCTGTTCCTGACGCCGATGTTCTTCTTCAGCGGTGTCTTCTTCCCGCTCGACGAGTTCCCCGAAATCGTACAGAACCTGAGCTGGATTGTACCGCTCACCTCATTCGCCAACCTGTCAAGGGCCCTGGTCAGCGGCGACCTCGCATCGGGGGCCTGGTGGAGCCTGGGCATCCTCGTGGGGCTGACCGCCGTCTTCTTCCCGGTCTCGCTCCATCTCATGAAGCGACGCCTCTTGAAGTAGTACGGAAGGCCTATAGAACAGGCGTTGTGCATTGTGATAGTATCTTCTCAGATTCTCTGGATCGACATGGAGGACAAAGTGGGGTACGAATACGAGATCAACACCCTGGCCAAAGAGGAGTCATGGCGGATGTTCCGCATCATGGGGGAGTTGGTCGAGGGGTTCGACAAGCTCTCAGGAATCGAACCCGCCATAAGCGTATACGGGTCGGCGAGGATCGAGCCCGGTGACGAGCTCTACAAGCTCACCGAGACGATAGCATACAGACTTGGCCAGATGGGTTTCTCCATTATCACCGGCGGCGGGCCCGGCGTCATGGAGGCTGCGAACAAGGGTGCATTGGAGGCCGGTGCGACCTCGGTCGGGGTCAACATCGAGCTACCGATGGAACAGAAGCTGAACAGCTACACAACGAAGTCACTCACGTTCACCCACTTCTTCGTCCGCAAGATAATGCTGGTCAAGTACGCCACCGCATTCATCATCATCCCGGGAGGGCTGGGTACTCTCGACGAGCTAACTGAAGTGCTGACCCTGATACAGACCGAGAAGATACGACCCTTCCCCGTGATCCTGTTCAAGAGCGAGTACTGGAAGGGATTCCTCGACTGGCTGCGGGACTCGGCGTTGGCCCAAGGCTACATCTCAGAAGAGGACTTCGAGTTGCTGAGAATCTGCGACGACCCCGACACGGTCGTCCAGGCCGTCCAGCAGTGGTACGTGCGGCAGGAGGTCGTGGGGAGGAGAGCCGTGGCCAGGTAGACTCTCTAGTCCAGCACCGCCCGTTCCTTGTAGCCCGGCACCGATACCTTCCATCCCGTCTTATCCCTGACGAAGCCCGCATAGGAGTGGGCCGTCTCAGGCTCCCCGTGCGTAATGAATACCTGCCTGGGTGGGCCCTTGAGCCCGGTCAACCACCGCCACAGATCATCCCGGTCGGCGTGGGCCGAGAATCCCTGAATCTGGTCTATTCTGGCCCGCACCGGGTGGTTCTCTCCGAATATCCTGACCTCCTTGGCACCCTCGACTATCTGCCTGCCCAGCGTGCCCACGGCCTGGTACCCCACGAACAGGACTGTGCTCTGTGGTCTCGATATGTGCTGCCTGAGATGGTGCTTGATTCTGCCGCCGGTGCACATCCCAGAACCAGCTATGATCATCGCGCCTTCCAGCACCTCGTTGATGGCCTTCGACTCATCGACCGTCTTCACCAGACTGAGGCCCGGGAAGTCGAACGGCGAGTTCCCGCTGCGCACCAGCCTCTTCATCTCCTTGTCATAGAACTCCGGGTTCTGCTCAAAGACATCGGTTATCCTGACGGCCATGGGGCTATCCAGGAACACCCTGATCCGGGGGATGCGGCCCTCCATGAGAAGCTGGTTCAGGTAATACAACACCTCCTGCGCCCGTTCAAGGGCGAAGCTCGGCACGATCACATTGCCACCGGCCTCCAGGGTGGAGTTGATGATCTCAGCCAGCTCTTCGGCAATCGTCTCCGACCCCTCGTGCAGCCTGTCACCGTACGTCGACTCCGTAACGATGTAGTCGCCCTCCTCGAACACCGTCGGGTCCTTGAGAATGGGCCTGTCCCAGCGCCCCATGTCACCGGAGAAGAGGAGTATCCGCTCTGCTCCCTTCTGCTTGACCGAGACCCTCAGCATCGCCGAGCCGAAGACGTGGCCGGCATCGTGGAACACGGCGTTGACCCCCTTCCCGACCTCCACCGGCTGCCTGTACTCCACGGGCCTCAGCAAGGGGAAGCAGGCTTCAGCATCGTCGGTGGTATAGAGAGGGAGCTCAGGGTAAGGTCCGTGCCTGCCCTCTCGCTCGTGTCTCCTCTTCTTGTAGGCGGCATCCTCTTCCTGCAGCTTCGCGGAGTCCAGCAGCATGATCTTCACTATGTCCGCGGTGGCACTCGTACAATAGATAGGACCGCTGTACCCATCGCGGACCAGCTTCGGCAGGAGGCCGCAATGGTCTATGTGCGCATGAGTCAGAAGGACAGCATCGACGCTCCCGCAAGCCACCGGGAACGGGTCCCAGTTCCTCTTACGGAACTCTCTCTCCTGGTACAGGCCGCAGTCCACCAGGAAGCGGAATCCGTTCGAGTCCAGGCAGTATCGCGACCCTGTCACATTCTGTGCGGCACCCAGGAAGTGCATGTCTATCCGCACTCCGGCCCTCCTGTCAATTGTGGTTCGATTCGCCTCGGCTACATGCGGAAGGCCTCACGTGCCTTCCTCTCCCACTCGGCGATGGGATGCTGGTTCCTGAATTCCCTGATCTGGTTGAATACGGGCAGACCGGCCTTTCGCTCGGCCTCCCATTCGCTGGCGAAGGCCCCGGATCGGATATCCTCCAGCACCTCCCCCATGACCTGAGACACTCGCGGGTCCATGAAGCGCCCGCCGCGCGTCATCGACCCGTACTGGGACGTGTGGGAGTGGAGCTCCATCTGCGCGAAGAACCCCATCTCCACTATCTTCTGCATCGAGTAGGCAAATTCACCCGACAGCATCAGCTCGATCATAATAGCTTCCACGGGATATCCGGCGTCGATCAGCGTCTGGATGGCCGACAGCAGCACCTGCCCGAAGGCGGGGCCGAAGCCCTGCTCCGTGAACAGATCGAGCTCCGCCTCCTCGGCGAAGGTCAGCTCCATCGCGCCGCTCTTGGTCGAACCGATGCCCTTTGCGACGGCCAGCGCGATCTGCAGCGCGCTCCCGGTCGCGTCCTGGTGAACCCCAACGAAGCTGGGAAACCCCTTACCCTCGACGTAGCGCTGTCGCACGCCCGCGCCTATCATGCGGGGCGCAACCATGACAACGTCGATCCCTTCCGGCGGCTGTATGAGGCCAAAGGCCATATTGTAACCGGAAGCGAAGCAGATGGCATTGCCTGACTGCAATCCCGGCGCAACGTGTTGCGCGAACACCTCGGGCATCACCTCGTCGGGAATGAGCAGAAGCGCCACATCACCCTTTGCAGCCGCATCCCCGATCTGCATGGCATCGAACCCATCCTCGATCGCCTGCTGCCGTGTCTCGTCGGCGCGCACGCCGATAACGACATCGAAGCCGCTGTCATGCAGGTTGAGCGCCTGAGCACGCCCCTGATTGCCGTATCCGATCACGCTGATGGTCCTGCCACGAAGGATCTCCGTGCTCACGTCGTCATCGTGGAAAACGCCATGCATACCCTAACCTCCTCCGGAGCAGCTGCACCCAGCCGTAGCACATAGTGTTACCAGGGTCGTGACTCAGTGTAGCTCATGTGCGTCCCCCTGTCACGTGCAGCATGGAAGGGGGCGACGGGGTGCCCTATTCGCGCGTAGTGCCGTCGCGCCAGGACAGCGAGGAGCCAAGGGGGGTCGACCGGTGCTTCCTGAGGGCGACGATGAAGGCCTCGACGGCCTTGGGGCAGAACTGGGTCTTTGTGCACGCCCGCAACTCGTGGAGCGCATAGCTCACGCTGAGGGCGGAGCGGTACGCGCGATCGGTAGTCATGGTGTCGAACGCATCAGCCACCGCTATTAAGCGGGCGCCCATCGGGATTTCCTCTTTCTCCAACCCCTGAGGGTAGCCTGTGCCGTCGTACTTCTCGTGATGATGCAGGACCAGGCTCTTCGTCCTCTCCAGGAACGGAACATCGCCGATGATGTTGGCTCCAATCATGGGGTGGCTGCGCATCACAACCCACTCATCGGGCTGCAGGCGACTCGGCTTGCGCAACATGGCATCGATGATACCGATCTTGCCCACATCGTGGAGAATGCCAGCGTACTCTATGGCCTCAAGCTCATCCTGCGGCAGGTCGAGCTGCCGTCCCGCCAGCAGAGCGTATTCCTTCACCCGTTGGGAGTGCCCGCATGTGTAGGGGTCCTTGGCATCGATAGCTGTGGCAAGCGCCCGAACCGTCCTCTTGTATCCATCCAGCAAGGCCTCGTGCAGCCTGGCGTTCTCGATCGCCATAGCAGCGGTGGAGGCAACAGAGACCAAAGCCTCCAGGTCCTGGCTGTCGAAGTCGCTCCCGTCGAGCTTATTCAATACCTCGATGACGCCGATCGTCTTGCTGTGCACGATCAGCGGTGCGCACATAATGGACCTGGTGGTGAAGCCCGTCTCCTGATCCACCGCCCGATGAAAGCGCTGGTCGGACGCAACGTTGTTGACGATGACAGGTTCCCCATTGCGCGCAACCCAACCGGCGATGCCCTCATCAAGGCCTATCCTGACCTTCTTGAGCGCCTGCCCGACGTCCCCATCAGCGAATTCGAAGTACAGCTCCTGCGACTCCTCATCGAGAAGCAATACCGACGACGCGGCAGCCCTGAGAGACTGCTTCGTCATCGGCACTATCTCGTCAACGAGCCTGGACACCTCCGAGGCCGCGCTCGCTTTCTTCCCGACCTCGTATAGAAGGCCCAGTCTGAAATCGTTTTGGCCAGGCACGGGGACGGCGAACCTGCTGCCTGCAATCGGGAGCCCACACGTGATCTGAGGGACCAGTCCTTCGGGTTCCTCAGCTGGCAGCAGACCGAGTTTTGTTATGTCAAGATCCATACGCGATCCTGTTCGGCTATTGGACAGAAATGAAGCTGGCCGTCACCGTCTGGGCTTGATTCATCGTAATCCTGGTTATCGGCGAAGCACTATCCTCGACGTTGCCCGTCCAAGAGTAGAAGGACCAACCAGCCTTGGGTGTTGCCACCAGATCGACTACGGCCCCTTTCTCGTACGTGAATACGCCCTGCCCGGGCTCAGTCACCAGACCACCACCGATCGCCACGATCGTGAGTATGTACTTGTCGCTGCTGACGCTCCCGGGGCGTACCGTGTAGCTCGGCCCGATCAGGCCCGGGACGTCGCCTGTCGGGCCATCAGGCCCCTCTGATCCCCCCGGCTCGGCCCCCCCGGCCCCAGTCTCACTCGGCTCTCCGCCGGCGGTGGCCACAGGGCCATCTGTATTGGTTGACTCGCTCCCCTGAGTAACGGGAGGTACCGTCGGGGTGAGTTGCACACCATCCTTGCTGCCGGAACCGTGCTCCTGTTCGGATTCGGCTTCTCCAACGGGGGTGGCAGCTTCCTTAGCCAGTGGCGCAACAATCACATTGTCCGCCGCCTGAGTACCGAGAGGTTCGATATCTCCCAGCGTAGCGCCAACCAGGCGGCCATTCGCGAACTCCAGGTCGATTCTCACAATCCACTCACTACCAGTGGCCATGGCATAGGATTCGCTGAGCTCGAACGCGGTGGTTCCAGAGGCGATTCCTCTCAGGGTAACTCTCGCCGTGCCATCCGCCGCTCCCCTCAGAATCAGCCGGTACGTTCCATCAATCGGGTCGACTATGGCGATCGTCTGAAGACCGCTATCCGAGCAATCCAACTGTGAACGCGGGATCTGATTGAAGGCAACTCCACTAGGCAGGTGACCGGTGCTGGCCCAACTCGGGTCGACAAGAGAGGCCACGGCCGGCATGACCGCCTCTACCACGAGTCCGTTGTCAGCCTCGGGTACGGGCTGCAGGTCGGCAGGCGGCTGCCCGGACTGTACGCCCACCTGATGGCCAGCCGGCACGTATACCTCTTGATCCTGTCCAATCACACTGACCAATCCGCTATAGGTGCGCACAGCTGTGGCACCCGTATCGTCTACCTCTACCTCGAACTCGGTGCCCCGAACCAGAGCATAGGCCGACGGTGTCTGGACTTCATACCTGGAGCCCGGGTCCACCTTCTTGACTACTCGGCTCCAGGTCGTGCCAACCCACTGCTTGAGCACGATCTGTGCGCTCTGAGCGCTATCCCCCTCCACCTGCTCGACCTCGACATCCGTACCGGGCTCCAACTCTATAGTGCTCCCTTCGAAGAAGGTCAGCACAGCCTTCGAATCAGCATCGGTCTTCACACGAGAGCCAGCTTCGAGGGTCATGCCATCGGTTGCCGCCTCCCATGATGCCGTGCCCGGCACCATGTACTCGACATCGCCTGATAGAAGGCTCAGCGTGCACTGTGATCCCAGGTCGGGACTCGCCGGGCCCAATGCCAGGACCGCATTGAAGATCATTACCGCCGCCAAGGCAAGGAACATCACTGACATCGCGGGAGCAAACAGGCGGCGTGGGGGGAAAGCCAACACACCGGTGCCCCCGAAAACGCCTCCCAGCCAGCCCGAAGCCGGAGCTGACTGCCGTTGCGCCATGTCTGCCTGGGCAGCCTCCTGCCGAATACGCGAGATTAGACGAGCCTTTGACTCCAACCTGAACTGGTCTGAGGGAACGATCCTAGGCGCGGAGGAAACGGTCTGTGCTGTCTCCAGCAAGGGCTCCAGCTGATCACGCATTCCAGGGTAGTTGGAGACGCAGTCAGCGATCTGGTAGCCCTGCTTCAACAGCCTCAAGCATTCCTCAAAGGCCTTTGACACATCCCCTCTCAAATCAGCACCTCCGTATCCAATGTCTGGCGCAAGGCCGCCAACGCTCGCATCTGCAGAATCCTGATCGCGCCCTGGCTCTTGCCCGTTGCCTCCTCGATCTCGCGGTTATCCATATCCTCGATGAACTTCATTATGATCACTTGTCTCTGTTGCTCGGGGAGGGTGGAGATAGCCTCCAGCAGTTGTTTCTGAGTCTGCTTCCCCTCCGCCTCACGTTCCGGGTCTCCGGTGTCTGCCAGGATGTTGTCTTCAAGCATCTGATGCTGTCTGTTCGTCCGGTAGTGATCAATCACATGGTTTCGGGCTATCCGGTAGAGCCACGCTGAGAACGGCTGGCCTCTCCATCTATATTTGCCTATGCTCCTCCAGGCCTTGAGGAACACCTCCTCGGTGAGGTCCTCGGCCATCGCCTTGTCACTGACCTGGTAGAAGATGTAGCGGTAAATGCGATCCAGGTACATTCCATACAGTTCACCGAATGCCTCGATATCACCACCAACCGCCCTCTCGACAAGGGCGAGGGCCTCGGCTTCGACCTGGCTTTCCGATTTCCCGGCCTGCAAGGCCGTTTGCTCCTGGCACCCTGTATAACGAACAGAGTCCATTAGTGTTACACTCCCCTTATCGACCGATCCTGATACCGTACTCGGTCTTTCTCAGGCAGGTTCCACGGACGCGGGCAGAACCACAGACACTTCATAGGCTTGAACAGGCTCCCTCTTGCCCTTGACCTTCACCGGATCGAGAAGCTTCACTTCAACACGGCCGCGAACAGACTCATATGTCTCAGTGCCGATCCAGACCTTGCCACCTTCGGCCACGCCGGTAAGGCGAGCGGCGACATTGACGCAGTCACCGATCACTGAGTACTCAGAGCGATTCTCAGACCCCAGATTCCCCGCTATCGCCTTGCCCGAATTCACCCCAATGCCGAAATCCATCCTCGGCAGTGTGGGGTCACTCTCCTGCAATGCCCTGATCTCCCTCTGTGCTTCCAGGGCAGCCTCAACAGCCTTCATTGGGTGGTCAGCGCACGGCGTGGGGGCATTCCACACAGCCATGACACTGTCACCACCGAACTTGTTGACCATGCCATCGTTTCGCAGGATGGCCGCAATTACTATTGAAAGGTAGGTATTGAGTACCCTCACGAGCTCTTGGGGACGCGTATCCTCCGAGACAGCCGTGAAGCCACGGATGTCAGCGAAGGCAACGGTTATCTCGGTCTCCTCTCCTTCGAGGTTCAGCTGTCCCTTCTCGAGAGCCTCCAGTATCTTGTCCACTACCGGTGTCGACATGTAGCGACCGAAAGTCCTGGTTATCTCGCTCTTCTCCGAGCGCTCGGACGCTATGTTGTGGAGGCTCACGCCCACAAAAGACCCCACAACAGCGAGAGGCGGATAGACCATGTTCAGCATCACGCCCCTATCGAAGCAGGTCAGAGCGATCAGGAAGTAGGCCGTACAGAGCGTCACCGCCGTGGCCGATGACCACAGAACGCGCCACCGGAGTGTGGCCAAAGCACACAAGGCCGCGAGAACAAGAATCGTCATAATCGTCACAGTCGAAGAAGCATTCCTCAGGAAATCCCCTGTCAGTATCGTATTGGCTGCGTTGGCATGTATCTCGACTCCGCTCATCTGAACGCCCGCAGGCGTCCAGAATAAGTCCCCGATGCCCAGAGCGGTAGCGCCCACCAGCACTATCCTGTCCTCGAATACCTCTCCCGGCACTTCACCTCTCAGCACGTCGACGAAGGAGACCATCTGAAAGCTGGCAGGAGTGGAGGCGTCCACTGTACCAGCAACATAGTTGACTATCATGCCATTGATAGCGTCCACAGGGATCGATCGGCCGGCAAAATCAAGCACGCCGCCTTCGATCGGAACCTCGCTGACCTCCGGCCGTCGGAGGTACTCCGCCACCGCAGCCAGAGAGAGCGCAGGCTCCTGGTGATCACCATTGTCGATTACCAACGGCAGTCTTCTCACAACGCCGTCCTCATCCGGCAGGACGTTCGCGTGACCGGTTCCCGCAGCCACTTCCTCGAACACAGCGAGGGACCGGGTTATGCTCTCCGAGCCCACGGCGTCTCCCACACCGGTGGGGCTTTGCGCCCCGACGACATAGGCACTAGGCAGAATGACATTGCCAGCCGCCTCTATGGACTCGGCCACACGCTCGTCGTGCTCCGTCGGCTCGGTGAAGAGCACATCGAAGACGATGACCCTCGCGCCAGCTCCACTGATGACATCGACCAAGTCTGCGTAGTACGAACGCGGCCATGACGCAAGGTGTCCCAGTTCGTCCAAGCTTTCATTGTCGATTCCCACTACGACCACCGCTTCCACCGGTTCAGGGCTTCCTCCAAGACCTCCAGCCCTGAAGAGGAAATCGTTGCTCTCGAGTTGAACCCCCCAGAACAGGCCCAGCGAGTGCGCGAGGCATAGTGTCGCCGCGATGCAGGCGGCAACCACCATCCCCGTCACGAAGCGCCTCTTGCGTCTTGAGCGCATCTGACACCTGCTCCCTGACGTATCTTCGCACGCGATTTCCGATTGCCTCCAGACTACCATCACATAAATTCACTTTGAATAGCCTATTAGTCCCGACGCGCGAAGCTATTGGTAACAGTACCTTCGACTGCTCGAGTGTTCCGCACGCCCGACTCGACGTGTCAACTCAAGTGAAAATGTTACCGAAGAGGGGTTGTTCACTCATTTAGAAA
>CAZGDV010000110.1:0-9114 GCA_964524995.1 uncultured Dehalococcoidia bacterium
AGGGGTGCTGGTATATGGTGAAAGCGTGGAACTACACGCAGGGGCCGCTAGGGCCGCAGGAAACGTTCTCCGAATACTCCAACGTGGCCGGGGCGGTCGCCCCGACCGGAGGTGGCTGCTTCGTAGCCAGTGCCGCATTCAACTCCTATATGGAGCCCAGAGTTGAGACTCTCAGAACATTCCGCGATGGCTTCCTCGCCTCAGACCCAGCTGGAAAGGCATTCGTGGCCACATACTACAAGCTGAGTCCGGCTGTGGCGGAGCTCATCGAAGACCATCCGGGGTACAAGTCGGCTGTACGCGCGGCGCTGCTGCCCTCGGTCGGCGTGAGCGTATTCGCGGTGGAGGGAGCATTCGCCCTCAAGGTAGTAACAGCAGTGTTGTGTCTGGGCGTTCTTGTGCTGGCAGCCGCGTGGCTGGGGCTGAGAGTACGCAGGTCAAGACAGAGTGTGAGCTAGAGCTACCGACAGGTTCACAGTCCTCACAGGGCGGAGGAGTCGAAGCTGGTTCCTCCGCCCTTCATCGTGCCAAGACCAGAACACCAACACCGGCTACAGATCTGTCAGTCCACAACAGGTAATCGGCGTGCCCACTTGCCAGGACAGGCTCCGTCTAGAGGAAACCCCTTACCCTGTCGGGCAGTTCATCATATTTGAATAGCCTTGAATAGTCGACCAGCCCGGCAAGTGCCCTCGAGTAGGCTCGAACCCCCGTCTCTTCGAGGATGGATACGGGATTGAGACCACCTATGACAACTGCGCCCACCCTTCCCTCACTCACCGGGATCTCAAACAGGCTCTGGCTGGGAAGGCCGATTCTCATGAATCCGCCAAGGCCCACTGTTTCCAGCCTGTGCGCCAGGTGCTCCACCAGGTCACGACTCTCCGCGGGGAACTCGCGGAAGCTCGCCCCGATTCGACCACTGCCTGTCCTTATCGCTCCAACGTAGTCGGTCATTCCACTACGGATGAAGACCTCGAGAGGGTCGATGCTCGTACCCTCGTACGTAATCATCTCGACGAACCTGAGTGGCTTCCGGTCGCGTATCTCCAGCAGGCCAGCGAACCTGGAGTTCGTCGGTATGCCGTACTTCAAGAGGACGCCGTTCAGTGTAATCGAGCACACAGTACCGATGCCAATCATCTCCTCTGGAACGCTGACATGGCCAATGCACTCGCCGGGCGCAAGGAGGGCGATGAGCTGCCCCATGGCGTACCCCTCCTCGAATACCCTGCAGATCATATCGGCGCATTGGATCAGGTAACGCGGTTCAACGATGGTCAGGTTCACTACGACGGTGCCCCGCCCGCTCGTGATGTCGAAGTTCATTCTGTAGGTCATCCGGTCGATCCGTGCCGATAGGAATCCGACGCGCTCAATGATACGCGACGAGTCGAGCTCGGAGAGCCCGCGCTCCGTGATCCGTCTACCCTTCCGCCCCAGCCTGTCGGTGAGCCCGTCTTCATCCATCTCTTTCAAATAGAGACGGACTGTACGCTCACTCATCAGATGGCCGAGGGAGGAGGCCAGGTCCTGGCTGATGTTCGAGCTGGTGAGCGGTCGGTCACTGGCCCGGAGAACACTGAGTATCGCCAGCTGTTTGTTCTTTTTTCTGTCAGTCACGGTCATGGATTCTATTCCGGCAAACAAGACTTGTCAATTGCCGCCCGTCGTCGAACCGAACCACAACGCTACGGACGATCCCCCACAGAACAACGGCATTTGTGCCGCTATGGTTCGCCGGAGTCGCGGGGCAAGCGTCCACAGCCGGTCCGGTGGACCTCAATTCAACTCTTCCTTTTCTCAGAGTAATCGCTGTTGACACCGGCAGCCCGCAATGGTAACATCTACGCGGTTTGGCGGGTCGATCAACGGTAACCGGTTGCCGTTCGCCCGGCAAGTGGCTGCCGGAGAATCGACAGGGGTGACCTGCTCACCTCTATATCGGGATGCCGCCACCAGCCACATGCCAGCCGCCGCTCCTCTGTGGGGTGTTCGCGTGAACAGAGCCGAGAACCAGGATGTAGAGCGTAAGGTACTCACGATTCTGAGAGTGCTCAGCGACATGACTCAGCCTCTCGGCGCGAGGGTGATCGCTCGTCAGTTGGAGGCTCACGGTATCGACCTGACGGAGCGGGCCGTCCGCTACCACCTCAAGTTGACGGATGAGCGCGGGCTGACACAACTTGTTGGGCGGGACGGCCGGCTCATAACCAGCCAGGGGATGGAGGAACTCAGGAACGCTCTGGTCCAGGACAAAGTAGGATTCGCGATATCCCGGATCGAGCTTCTGGCGTTCAGAACCGATTTCGATCTCATCGACAGATCGGGCTCGATCCCGGTGAACATCTCCCTGTTCCCCGAGGACAAGTTCGGCAGGGCCGTGAAAGCAATGAAGCCTGCATTCGATATGGGGCTCTGTGTGAGCGAACTAGTCGCGGTAGGTCGCGCCGGGGAGAGGTTGGGGGAATTCGCCGTGCCGGACGGCCAGGTCGGCTTCGCCACCGTATGCAGCATCACCATTAACGGCGCTTTGCTCAAAGCGGGTGTCCCCATGGACTCCAGGTTCGGGGGCATACTGCAGGTCCGGAACGGCCGGCCGTTCCGGTTCGTCGAGTTGATCCACTACGCAGGATCATCGCTTGACCCATCGGAGGTGTTCATCAGGGCCAGGATGACCTCCGTAAGGGAGGTAGCCCGTCAAGGCAACGGCAGGATCCTTGCCAACTTCCGGGAGATACCCGCCGTCTGCCGCAGCACCGCCGATGAGGTTGTCGCGAAGCTCAAGGCAGCCGGGGTGGGTGGTCTCTACGTCATGGGCAACACCAGCGAGGCCGTCTGCGAGATACCGGTGGAACTGAACAGAATAGGCATGATTCTGATTGGAGGCTTGAACCCTGTTGCCGCCGCCGAAGAGACCGGGATCGAGACCGAGACACATGCCATGAGTACGGTGATAGACTACCACGAGCTAATCCACTTCTCGGAGTTGTAGCATGAGTAACGTGCGAATCATTCCCTGCCTGGATGTGAAGGAGGGGCGCGTGGTCAAGGGTGTCAACTTCGTCGACCTGAGGGACGCGCGCGATCCGGTGGAGGCAGCCCAGGCCTATTGCCGCGAGGGGGCTGACGAACTCGTGTTCCTGGACATCTTCGCAACTGTCGAGAACAGGAAGACGAGATTGGAGTGGGTGAAGAAGGTCTGCAACGTGGTCACCATCCCCTTCGCGGTTGGGGGCGGTATCAGCACCACCGAAGACATGCAAGAGCTCTTTGATATCGGGGTGGACAAGGTATCGATCAATACCGCTGCCGTTCGGAACCCGGAGCTGATCTCGGAGGCCGCTGGACGGTTCGGGAGCAACAAGCTTGTGGTAGCCATAGACGGCAGGAAGAACGCCTCCGGCGGCGACCTTCCCAGGCTGGAGGTCGTGGTCAAGAGCGGATCAGAGGGAACAGGCCTCGATATCGTGGACTGGGCCAGGAAGGTCGAGAAGCTGGGTGCCGGCGAGATTCTCCTGACAAGCAAGGATGCCGACGGCACGAAGCAGGGCTACGATCTGGAGATGACGAAGGCGGTGGCCGAGGCTGTCTCGATTCCGGTCACCGCGTCCGGCGGAGCGGGCACACTCGATCACCTCGTAGAGGCCGTCACCGTCGGAAAGGCTTCCGCCGTATTGGCGGCATCGGTCTTCCACTTCGGCGAGATATCAATACCACAGGCGAAGCGGTACCTGAAAGAGAAAGGTATACCGGTCGCTATCCGGTGATCCGCCATCGGTGAAGCAGGCAACTACATCCGATTGAAGTCCAATGTGTGCGCGAACGCTGGACAAGGCCGCCGTAACCGTGGTCGGGGCCGGGATCATAGGGTTAGCCGTCGCAGCACGGCTGGCCGATAAGCACAGCCCACTCTACATACTGGAGAAGAACGATAGCTTCGGCAGAGAGACGAGCAGTCGCGGCAGCGAGACCATCCATGCGGGCATCTACTATCCGCAGGGTTCGCTCAAGGCAACGACGTGCGTCGACGGGAATGCCCTGCTGTACGAGCTATGTCAACGGCACAACCTCCCGGTCCAGCGCACAGGGAAGCTCATTGTGGCAACGAACGAAGCGGAACTCGCAGAGCTCGATACTCTGCTCCAACTGGGCAAGGCAAACGGTGCCCGTGACCTGCACATGCTGACACGACGCCAGGTTAAGGAAGTGGAGCCAAACGTCGAGGCCGCCGGAGCTGTTTTCTCGCCCACGAGCGGTGTCGTCGACTCGTTTTCCCTCATGAGGTACTTCCTGGCCAGGGCAGCCGAGGGTGGGGCCACAACGGCCTATTCCACCAGAGTCGTCGCGGTCTCGAAAGAGGTAGACGGGTACGTCGTTGGGGTGGAGGACGGCTCCGGCTCATTCGAGTTCAAGACTGCAGCGCTGGTTAATTGCGCGGGGCTGCACGCACATGAGATCGCCCAGGCCGCCGGAATCGACATCGACAAGGCACAGTACAGAGTTCACTACTGCAAAGGAGAGTACTTCAGCGTAGGCAACGGCAAGAACAGACTGGTCAGCAGGCTGGTGTATCCGGTGCCCGATCCCACATCTGGTGGAATGGGAATCCATAACGTCTTCGACGTTGAAGGTCGAATGCTTCTGGGGCCTAACGCGCGGTACGTGGACGAGATCGACTACCGCGTCGACGAAAGTCAGAGGCAGACTCATCTGGACTCCGTCAAGCCGTTCCTGCCCTTCATCGAGGCCGAAGACCTGGAGCCCGACATCGCGGGGATCAGGCCAAAGCTGCGGGGCCCGGGAGATGGTTTCCGCGACTTCGTGATCGAGCACGAGGAGGACCGGGGGCTGCCCGGAATGGTCAACCTGATCGGCATTGAGTCGCCGGGCCTTACATCTGCCCCGGCGATAGCCAGACTGGTCGCCGACATGATCAAGGAGGCTGCATAGCCAAGCGAACGGGCCAAGCCGAAACCAGACACGTGGTGTCGACATGGCCTATCAGACGTCCACAATGCGGCAACGCCCCTACCGCGTTGCCCGTGGAATAAACCAACCAGAAGGAGAACCGGATAATGAACCTTCAGAGGCCTAACGCGAACGAGGCGACTAGAACAACCAACCGCTCCAGAAGCGTCGCGCCCATGAGCGGCCTGTGTACCAGATGCATCGACGGCTGTACAGGCAACTGCGAGGTATTCAAAGCCAGCTTCAGAGGCCGAGAGTTGATCTACCCCGGCCCGTTCGGAGACATCACGGCCGGCGGTGACAAGGACTATCCAGTCGACTACTCCCACTTGAATATCCAGGGATACGCACTGGGGGCCGTTGGCCTACCGGAGGGTGTAACCGGCGATCCCGACACAGCTATCTTCCCCGCCGTCAACACCGAGACAGAGTATGGATGGGACATCAAGACGAAGATCAAGGTGCCCATCTTCACGGGTGCCCTGGGCTCCACCGAGATCGCTCGCAAGAACTGGGACCACTTCGCAATAGGTGCGGCCATAAGCGGCATCACGATGGTCTGCGGCGAGAATGTGTGCGGCATCGATCCTCAGCTGGAGCGCGACTCCAACGGCAAGGTCACCAAGGCCCCCGACATGGACAGGCGGATCGAGACCTACCGGCGCTATCACCAGGGCCTTGGCGAGATACTCGTGCAGATGAACGTCGAGGACACCAGGCTGGGCGTCGCCGAATACGTCAGCAAGAAACACGGACTCGAGACAATCGAGCTGAAGTGGGGACAGGGTGCCAAGTGTATCGGCGGCGAGATCAAGGTGAACAGCCTCGAGCGCGCTCTCGAGCTGCAGAAGCGCGGTTACATCGTGACGCCGGACCCGTCCAACCCGATCAACCAGGCCGCGTTCAAAGACGGCGCTATCAAGGAGTTCGAACGACACAGTCGCCTGGGCTTCGTTGACGAGGAGGGCTTCTACAAGGAATGCCAGCGCCTGCGCGACCTGGGCTTCAAGCGCATCACGCTCAAGACGGGCGCGTACGGACTCCGCGAGTTGGCCATGGCCGTCAAGTGGAGCTCGAAGGCTAAGATCGACCTGCTCACCATCGACGGCGCGCCCGGCGGCACTGGCATGAGCCCATGGCGCATGATGGAGGAGTGGGGCATGCCCAGCCTCTACCTCCACGCCGCCGCCTACGAGTTCTGCAAGATGCTGGCTGACAAGGGAGAGCGCCCGCCCGACATCGCATTCGCCGGCGGCTTCAGCAGCGAGGACGGCGTATTCAAGGCCCTCGCCATGGGGGCACCGTTCTGCAGGGCGGTCTGCATGGGACGCGCCCTCATGATCCCGGGAATGGTCGGCAAGAACATCGAGCAATGGCTGAAGGACGGCAAGCTGCCGAACACCGTCGGCCAGTTCGGCTCCACACCACAGGAGATCTTCGTCAACTACGAGGATGTACTCAACATCGTTGGCAAGGACGAGATGAAGAACATCCCGCTCGGGGCGGTGGGCATCTACAGCTACTCAGAGAAGATCAAGGTCGGGCTGCAGCAGCTGATGGCCGGCGCGAGGTGCTTCAGCGTGCCGTCGATCACCCGGAGGGAACTCATGAGTCTGACCGAGGAGTGTGCTAAGGTGACTGGCATACCCTACCTGATGGAGGCATACCGCGACGAGGCTATGCAGATCCTGAAGGCCTAGCGTCGTCCCCCCAGCCACACCCGAGAACGAAAGGGCTCCGGCGACGCCGGAGCCCTTTTCACGCCCACTTGTTGTGGTAGCTCGGTATGGCCAGCTAGGGCAGCTGTATCATCAACCTGTCGCCCAGAGTCCTGAACCTGCTGATCCACTCCCCCATCTTCTCGTCACCATCGTCGGCCCTCTGCTGCAGCGCAGGGTAGTTGTTCGAGAGGACTTCGTAGAACATGTTCTCTACCTTCCACACACTGACCTCGAATGGCAGGTTCGGTATGGACTCGACCGTCACCAAAATGTCATTGAGTAGAGAGTCGTCCTCGGGGGTGAACACGAACCGCTGCATGAGTCTCTCCAACGTCTGCTTGAAGAGAAACGCGAGCCCCTCGTGATCGAGGTCTATCTCCCAGCCCTTTGCTTCCTGGATCAGTTCCAGAACGCGCTCCATGTTCAAAGACTCGTTGCCGACGGCCCTGGAGAGGTCGGTGTTCAGTATGAACTCGGCTGCGGCGTGGAGCGCCCGAGGCAGAGGATTGCCCAGGTCGGTCAGGAAACGCATGAGCGGGTAGTGTACCTCGTATATCCTGCGAAACGACGCCTCGACCTCGGCAAGGGTGGATTCCAGAATCGAACCCAGGGCCCGCCTTTGCTCATCACGGAAGAGTGAGCGGAGCGAGTATGTCGACTCCAGGAAGTGCTTGTCGAGCAGCCGGATGACCTCGGGGAAATCCGCCGACGAGAACACCTCGGACAGCTCATAGATCATGTTGTGGTACACCTTCTCACCCTGCCACTGTCGCACACCGGCACTCACGTTATGGTCACCGAAATGAAGCACTCCGAAGCTCAGTGTGTCAGATTCGTGGGTGATCTCGGATGACACGCGCAACATGCCCACAGCCATGCTCGTTCTGCCCGCCTCGTACCTCTGGTAGTCATCCACCTCCACGCGATAGCAGTATATCTTCCCTGCCTCAGCGGACTCCTCGAAGAGCGAGTTGATCGCGAAGTGCGCCGCCAGCCACTTCAGATCGACCATCCCTGGTTTCACTGCCCCCTCGTACACACGTTTTCCGTTGCCCTGCTGTCTGATGTTGCTCTCCGCCTTCTCCAGCCGTTCCAGGAACTCTTCTTCAACTGAATCGCCGAAAACGTCATCGGCCAGTTGCACGGCCCGTCCCGCGTATTGGATGTTCTGCACCGTTTCGATCCCGGAAACATCATCGAAGAACCACCCACAACTCGTATACATCAACATCAGATGCCGCTGGAGTTCCATCAGCTTCAGGGCTTTGACCTTGCGTGCAGCGGACAACTCGCCGGCAGCGTGCTCGTTCAGGAACCAGTCCACGTTCTCCGGCGACCGGTCCAATATCACCGATATGTAGTTGTCGCGGGCCCCCCAGGGGTCCTTGAATATCTGTCCCGCCTCCTCGTCGAATCTCGGCCCCAGTGTGTCGCGGAGCCAGTCCAGAGCCTCCCTCAAGGGCGCTCTCCAAGCCTGATTCCAGCCCGGATGCCCGCCGGAGTTGCACCCGCAGTCACTGCGCCATCTTTCCACACCATGCGCACAGCTCCACGAGGTGTTCTCCAAGATCCCAGCCTCGTGTGTGGGAGGATGCAACTCGATATACTCACCATAGTTGGTCAATCGGGCCAGCTCATTGGACTCCATATAGTGCAGCGCGTATGCCAGCGCCATGTCCCCGAATCTATGGTGATGTCCGTACGTCTCCCCATCGGTAGCGATGTGCACTAGCTGTGCCCACGCCCTCTCCTCGGAGAACCCGGTCAACAGGCGGTGGGCGAAGTCCTCCCCACTGGCCAGCAGCCTCTCGAAAGCCACAGCTCGGGAGATCGGGCCATCATAGAAGAATACCGCTATGGAATGCCCGCGCCCCAGGTCCAGCCGATATGCCATCGTTGGATCGATGCGCCCATCGCCCGCATCCCACCACTCGTCCGATCCGATCGGCCTGAATCTGTCAGCCTGGTGCGGGGCCAGAATCGTGAAGCGAATGCCCAACTCGGCCAGCACTTCGAGGGACTCAAGATCGACCGCCGTCTCGGGAAGCCACATCCCCTCAGGCTTGCGACCGAAGCGACGCTCGAAGTCATGGATGCCCCAGACAGCCTGCGTGTACTTGTCGCGTCTGTTCGCCAGAGGCATGATCAAATGATTGTAGGTCTGGGCCATCGCTGACCCATGCCCCGAGAACCTCTTCTGGCTCTCGCGATCAGCGTCCAGAACAGCCTGGTACACCACAGGGGCATGCGTCTCCATCCAAGAGAGTAGCGTTGGCCCGAAGTTGAAGCTGATGTTGGCATAGTTGTTGGTGATACCCAGAATGCGTCCTTCGTCACTCAGAATGCGAGAGGCAGAGTTCGGCGCGTAGCATTCCTCAGTGACGCGTTCATTCCAGTCGTGGTGAGGGTACGCCGAGTCTTG
>CAZGDV010000111.1:0-8661 GCA_964524995.1 uncultured Dehalococcoidia bacterium
TGAGGATCGGCGCGGCCTTGTATATCGCCTCGGGGTCGATGAGAAGGGAGCCGAGTACGGATTCCTCCGCGTCGAGGTCGTGAGGTGGAAGCTTGACCTCCTGCTGGAGCTCGACGCCATCGCGATACATTGGTGGAGCCTCTACTCTTCTTGCTCTTTCTCGACTACTACCGTAATGTCTGCGGTTACGTTCCTGGCGAGCTTGACTGTTACCTGGCGGCTGCCAACCACACGTATCGGCTCGTTGAGCTCGATCTTGCGCTTGTCGATTGCGTGGCCCGTGGCCTTCTCCAGGGCTTCGGCGACATCGGCATTGGTGATGGAGCCGTAGATGCGGTCCTGTTCACCGGCGCGGGCCTTCAGGACGACTGTGGTGTCGTTCAGGGCCTTGGCTACAGACTCGGCTTCTTCCTCGAGGCGGGCCTCCCGCCGGGTGTTAGCCTGTTGCTGTGCTTCCCACTTCTTGAGTTCTGCCTTTGTAGCCAGGACCGCTAGCTTCTTCGGGATCAGGTAGTTCCTGCTGAAGCCGTCGGCGACGTTCTTTACCTCGCCGGCCTTGGCGACGTTTGGAACGTCTTCGAGGAAGATCACCTTCATGTTGCCCCCTATTCTATTCCTCGGCGGTAAGATTGGGTCAAGGCGGGTTTCCACGTTGTTGTCAACGATTTGTCCACGCCCTCGCTGGGAGTTTCCTAGCCGAGTGCCCGTTCGAGGCCGTTGTGCCACGCGTCCGAGATGTCAGCGAGCGAGAGGTCGATGCGCTTTCCGATCGAGAGGCGGTCTCCCTTCACCCTGCCCAGTTCCCGGATTGGGATGTTGTGGCTCGCCGCAAGGGCCTCGAGCTCCGCGGCCTTGCCGGGACTCAGCGAGAGAACGATCCTGGATTGGCCCTCGCCGAAGAGCTCGGTGTCCACTCTGCCCGATGCCTCCCACTCGCCCACGAACCCGATGCCTCCCGCAATGCAGCTCTCTGCCAGCGCCACCGCCAGGCCCCCGTCCGAGCAGTCGTGCGCGGAGTTGACGATGTCCTGTCGGATGGCCTCAAGACAACACTGCTGCACCCGCTTCTCCAGGTCGAGATCGAGATAGGGCGCTCCCGCCACCTGCCCGTGCACGAGGTCCAGGTATTCGCTCCCGCTCCTAACGTCCGTTGTTTGCTCGCCGCCACCGATCAGTACGACCACGTCGCCCTCGTTCTCGAAAGCGACGGTGCACCGGCAATCCACGTCCTCGAGCAGGCCGAGCATCCCGATGACCGGCGTAGGGTAGATCGGTTCGCCCCGGGTCTCGTTATACAAGCTCACATTGCCGCTGATCACCGGCACGCTGAGCTTGACGCAGGCCTCTGTCATCCCTCTTATGCATTGCTCGAGCTGATAATAGACCTCGGGCTTCTCCGGATTGCCGAAGTTCAGGCAGTCGGTTATGGCGAGCGGCTCGGCCCCCGAGCAGGCGAGGTTGCGTGCGGCCTCGGCCACCGCAATTGCGCCACCCGTGTAGGGGTCCAGGTAGCAGTAGCGTCCGTTGCCGTCCGCCACAAGGGCGATGCCCTTCTGCGTGCCTTTGACCCGGAGCACCGCAGCATCGCTCCCCGGTGGCACGAGTGTGTTTATCATTACCTGGTGGTCGTACTGCCGGTATATCCATTCCTTGCTTGCGATGTTGGGCGAAGCCAGGAGTTGCAGAAGGACTGAGGAGGCATTGCCATCAACGTCCGGGATGCCTGAGAGATTTCGGCTCTGCAGCTCGTCTATCCAGGATGGCTTGATGCCCTCGGGTTTGTAGAGCGGCGGATCGGTAAGGTACGCTATGGGCACGTCTGCCACGACCTCGTCGCCATCTTTGATGCGTACGATGCCGTCGTCCGTGAGATACCCGATGATGTCGGAGCGCAGGTCGTATTTGCCGAATATGGCCCTGACCTCGTCTTCGCGGCCTTTCTTCACGATGGCAAGCATTCGCTCCTGGGACTCAGACAACATGACCTCATACGGCGTCATGCCCTCTTCGCGCCGTGGGACCTTGGCTACATCGATCACAACTCCGCTGTCTCCCTTGGAGGCTGACTCGATAGCCGAGCTTGTCAGTCCCGCAGCGCCCAGGTCCTGAAGGCCCACGATGTAGTCGGTCTCGGCGAGCTCGAGACATGCCTCGAGGAGCAGTTTCTCGAGGAAGGGGTTTCCCACCTGCACGGTGGGCCTGAGCTCTCGCTCTTCCTCGAAGGTCCTCGAGGCCAGCCCCGATGCGCCGTGAAGCCCGTCGCGCCCGGTATCCGCCCCGACGAGCATCAGCAGATTGCCGGCACCCTTCGCCGTCGAGCTGACCAGCTTGGCCTTCTCGGCGATACCCACACACATGGCGTTCACGAGTGGGTTGGCGGAGTAGGTGTCGGCGAAGTACACCTCGCCGCCTACGTCCGGAATGCCGAGGCAGTTGCCATACCCGCCGATGCCGCCGACGACGCCGTTGAAGAGATAGCGGTTGCGCGGCTCGCTGAGCGGCCCGAACCTCAGTGAGTTGAGTAGCGCGATCGGCCTTGCGCCCATGGTGAATATGTCCCGGACTATCCCGCCGACGCCTGTGGCCGCTCCCTCGTAGGGCTCGATGGCGGAGGGATGATTGTGCGACTCCACCTTCATCACGATGCAGAGGCCGTCGCCGATGTCGACTGCACCGGCGTTTTCCTTGCCGGGGTCGATCAGAACCCGGGGGGACGAGTGTGGCAGCATCTTCAGGAGGAGCTTGGAGTGCTTGTAGCCGCAGTGCTCGCTCCACAGGCTGCCGAACAGACCGATCTCGACGAGGTTGGGCTCGCGGCCCAGCCGCTGCACGATCAGGTTGTACTCGTCTTCACTCAGCGCGACTTCGTCAAGCGTTTCCTTGGAGATAGGCATGACTACTCCTAGTTCGAGCGGAATGCTAGCACAAACGTTCTAGTCTGTCAAGGGCTATACCGGCTTTATGCAGCCCATAGCCCGCGTGGTCACTTCACCGATGATGGACTCGAAGATCAGGCAGCCGTCCGTGCCGCCGACCTCGACTTCGCAGGCCCTCTCAGGATGGGGCATCATCCCCAGGACGTTGCCGGCCCTGTTGACTACGCCCGCGATGTTGTTGATGGAGCCGTTGGGGTTAGCTGCGTCGGTGATCTCGCCGTCGGGGGTGCAGTAGCGGAATACGACCTGGTTGTTCGATTCGAGCTCGTCGAGCGTGCGCTGGTCGGCGTAGTAGTTGCCCTCGTAGTGCGATATGGGTATTCGGATGACCTGGCCCTTTCGCAGCTTGTTGGTGAAGGGGAGCGAATCGTTCTCGACGCGCAGGTTCACCCACTGACAACGGTACTGGAGGTGGCGGCTTCTCATCAAGGCTCCGGGCAGCAGACCAGCCTCACACAGGATCTGGAAACCATTGCAGATGCCGTAGACGAGCTTGCCCGTACTCGCCAGTTCGTCGACAGCACGCATGACCGGCGAGAAACGGGCTATGGCCCCAGGCCGCAGGTAGTCTCCGTACGAGAAACCTCCCGGCAGGATCACGCAGTCGAACCCCGACAGGTCGGTCTCCTTGTGCCAGACGTATTCCACCTTCTGCCCCAGCACCTTGTCCAGCACGTGATAGCAGTCCTGGTCGCTCCATGTACCCGGGAATACCAGGACTCCGAAACGCGTCTCGAACCCCTTCATGTCTGACCTCTACCGAACATAAAAAAGGGAACAACCGACAAGACCGCTGCTTGTACCATTGCTCCCCGAACCAAGCTCTCGAATCCCCTTCTCAGCTGCTGAGAAGCTCCGTCACTACCTCGTTTATCTCGCGTCCCTCGGCCTTTCCCTTCAGTTCGCTGACAAGCCTGGGCATTACCTTGCCCTTGTCACCCGGACCGCTCGCGCCCGCTTCCTCGATCACTTTGCGCGCAGCTGCCACTACCTCATCGCGCGTCATCTGCTGCGGTAGATACTCCTCAATGATAACCAGTTCGGCCTGTTCCGCCTCAACCAGGTCCTGCCTGCCGCCCTTCTTGAACTCCTCGATGCTCTCCCGGCGTTGCTTTGCTGCCTTGGATATCACGCCCAATATATCGGAATCGTCGAGTGCCTTCTGCTTGGCGATCTCGGCGTTCTTGACATCGGACCGCAGCTGGCGGATCACCGACAGGCGCACCTTGTCGCGGCTCTTCATCGTCTGCTTGAGATCATCTGCTAGCCTGTCCTGAAGCATCGGCCTCGATCTTCCTTATCCTGGCTGCCGCCAGCTAAGAACTCCTGGATGTCTTGCGGCGTTTGGTGGCTTCCTTCTTCTTGCGCCTTACGCTGGGCTTCTCGAAGTGCTCCCTGCGCCGGGCCTCCGAGAGAATGCCATCCTGCTGAACCTTCTTGTTGAACCGCTTCAGAGCGCTCTCGAAAGGCTCGTTGTCGCCGACTCTTACCTCAGTCACTCACTAACCACCCCCTTTTCCATACCCCGGTCGCAACGATTATAGCTTGTCATAATTTGGAGTGTCAAGCTGGATTCACGATCGGTGCGGGAGGAAATAGAGGGCTAGATAATCTGCCATTAACTTGCTTGCAAAAGGGAATACGTTGTGTTATGTTAGGGAAGCTTTCCGCGCCTTCCTGACGCTCTGATCCAAATAGTGCTGTAGCTGGCAGGGCCCGTCAAGCACACGAGGCTTGTGTATGAGTGTGTTCATCGGGGATACGACGCTCCGCGATGGTGAGCAGGCAGCCGGTGTTGCGTTCAAGCGCAAGGAGAAGGTGCATATCGCCCGAATGCTGGACGGGATCGGTGTGCATGAGCTCGAGGTTGGTATACCGGCGATGGGAGGCGACGAGGCAGCGGCGGTCAGCGCCATAGCTTCCCTTGGCCTCCGCGCGAGAGTCCTTGCGTGGAACAGGCCTGTCATCTCCGACATTGAGTCCTCTCTCCGATGCGGCGTTGAGGCTGTTGCGGTCAGCGTTCCTGTCTCTGACCTGCACTTGGACAAGGTACTCCATCGCGATCGCGAGTGGGCACTGCAGGCGATCACGAGCGCGATACTCTTCGCAAAGCAGCATGGTCTATATGTCTGCGTCTGCGCGTCCGACGCCTCTCGGGCCGACGAGCGTTTCCTCATCGAGTTCGCGCGGAATGCGAAGTCGGCTGGTGCGGATCGCGTAAGGTTCTGCGACACACTCGGCATCCTGGATCCGTTTGCTACGCACGCAGCCGTGAAGCGGTTGGTGGAAGAGGTCGGCCTGGACGTTGAGGTGCATACCCACAACGACTTCGGGATGGCCACAGCCAATGCCGTGGCAGGTGCGAAGGCGGGTGCGCGCTTCATCAGCACTACGGTGAATGGGCTGGGCGAAAGGGCGGGCAATGCCTGCCTTGCCGAGGTCGTCATGGCCCTGAAATGTGTGGAGGGGATCGATGTGGGCGTGGACGTTGTAGGACTTCGGGCCGTATCCGAATACGTGGGAAAGGCATCGGGACGGCCGGTCCCCGCAGGTAAGGCGGTAACAGGGGACGCAGTCTTCGCTCATGAGTCCGGCATTCACGTCGACGGCCTGCTCAAATGCCCCGGTGCCTACGAACCTTTTCCCCCTGAGTTGGTCGGATCGAAACGCCGCCTGGTTGCCGGTAAACACAGCGGTTCCCACGGCATCAGGTTCAAAATGTCCGAAGAGTTCGGGATCGACGTGTCGGTCGAGTTGGCGGAGCGAATCCTCGCCAGGGTCAGGCAGATCGCAATCGAGCGTGGGCGTTCCCTTAGTGATGACGAGTTGCTGCTTGTCTATCGAGAGCTGTGCCAAGAGATGGATGAGCCCTGTTTATACTTGTGCGGGCCTGCTTCGACATAGTAATAGTCGCGGGGAAGGTGCAATGGACGAGGGAGTTAAAGGGTTTCTGGCGTATCTCTCTGTGGAGAAGGGCTTCTCCGACAACACCCTGGACGCGTACAAGAATGACCTTAGCCAGTTCGCATCCTTTATTCTGGAGAAGGCCCCCAGCCATGATGGATCGAGGGTGCAGTGGAATAAGGTCGAGCGCGCGCTGATTCTTGACTACGTCGTCAATCTCCAGGATCGCAGCTACGCCCCCGCGACGATGGCGCGCAAGATCGCTGCGGTGAAGTCGTTCTTCAACTTCCTCCACGGTGAGGGCGCTGTCGATACCAATCCCGCCGAAGGCCTGAGTGGGCCCAAGGTTGGAAAGCCGCTGCCGAAGGCCATATCCGTGGCCGAGGTTGAGAAGCTGCTGGAGCAGCCGGACAAGCTCCCCTCTCCCGAGGCGAAGAGGGACAAAGCGATGCTCGAGTTGCTTTACGCCACGGGCATGAGAGTGACCGAGATGGTGTCGCTCAACGTGCGCGACGTCAACCTGAAATCGGGTTTCGTCAGATGCCTGGGCAAGGGCTCCAAAGAGAGGATCATACCGATTCACAACAGAGCTATCAAGGCGGTCAAGTCCTACATAGATGATGCCCGATCGCGTCTCACAGGTGTCAGCGAAGAGCCCGCGCTGTTCTTGAACCGGCGGGGCCAGCGCCTGACCAGACAGGGGTTCTGGTTGATATTGAAGGGCTATGCCAAGAGGGCCAGCATTGAGACTGAGCTGACGCCTCATGTCCTTCGCCACAGCATAGCGACACACCTGCTTCATAGTGGCAAGATGAGCCTGAGGGAGTTGCAGGAGCTGCTGGGCCACGCGAACATATCGACAACTCAGGTGTACACCCACCTCACCAATGAGCGCATCCGGCAGGTCTACGAGAGCGCTCATCCTCGTGCCAAGTGAGCCGCTCGGTTGCTTCGTCTGCCGCCGTGAGGCTGGTTTCCCCATGGGGCCGTACAGCCAATGATCCCAGTATCGCAAGTCTCCACGGTCTCTGCATCTAACTGAGGAGGAGCCAGCGTGATCATCTCCGTCATAGGTGGTAGTCGCACTTCGGCCAGGCACCTCGAGGTTGCTGAGGAGGTCGGCGCCGAGCTGGCGAGACGCGGTGCAATACTGGTATGCGGCGGCCTGTCGGGCGTCATGGAGGCGGCGTGCAGGGGTGCCAAGTCGGCGGGCGGCACGACCGTGGGCATACTGCCCGGGAGCAGACGTGAGGATGCCAACCGCTATGTCGACATCCCGATCGTCACCACGTTGGGCGAGGCTCGAAACGTGATCGTTGCATGCACCGGACAGGCGGTCATCGCCATCGATGGCGAGTATGGTACACTGTCGGAGATGGCGTTCGCGCTGCGCAACGGCATACCCGTTGTCGGAATCGACGCCTGGTCTCTGTCGAAGCGAGAAGGGCTGGATGATTCCATAATCGTGGCCAGCAGTGCCAGGGAAGCGGTCGACAAGGCGTTGGCGGCTGTAGAGTAGAAGGGAGGCCGATAGGATGAGTACTATCAAGGGCGTCAGGGGACGTGAGATACTCGATTCCAGAGGCAACCCTACGGTGGAGGTGGAGGTCGAGTTGGAGGATGGGGCTATCGGCCTCGCTGCCGTGCCTTCCGGGGCCAGCACGGGCACGCATGAAGCCGTGGAACTGCGTGACAAAGATAAGTCTCGCTTCGGGGGCAAAGGCGTGCTCACCGCCGTTGCCAACGTCAGGGATACGATCGCCCCGGCGGTCGCCGGCATGTCCGCGTTTGACCAGAAGGCGCTTGACCAAAGGATGATCGGCCTCGATGGCACGCCGAACAAGGCCAGGCTGGGTGCCAACGCCATTCTCGGGGTATCCCTGGCCGTCGCCCACGCAGCCGCTAGGTCGCAGAACCTTCCCCTGTACCGCTACCTCGGTGGTGAGGGGGCGCACGTCCTGCCCGTACCGATGATGAATATCTTGAACGGCGGCAAGCACGCCGAGGACTCGGTAGACTTGCAGGAGTTCATGGTGATGCCCGTCGGGGCGAAGAGCTTCGCGGAGGCCCTTCGGATTGGGGCCGAGGTGTATCAGGCGTTGAAAGGTGTGCTGAAGGGTAAGGGGGCCAACACCGCCGTGGGAGACGAGGGGGGCTTCGCTCCCAGACTGGCGACCAACAGAGAGGCCGTGGAGGTCATCCTGAAGGCCATCGAGAAGGCGGGCTACACTCCCGGCAAGGAGTGTTTCGTGGCGCTCGACCCGGCGTCGAGCGAGTTCTATGAGAACGGCAAGTATGTTCTGGCGAAGGAGGGGGTGAGCTACACCAGCGCCGGGATGGCGGACTACTACGCCGGGCTGGCGGAGGCGTACCCCATCATCAGCATCGAGGACGGCATGGCGGAGGACGATTGGGAGGGTTGGGGGTTGCTGAAGCGGAAGGTCGGCGACAAGGTCCAGATCGTGGGGGACGACCTGTATACCACCAACAAGGACAGGCTCGCCAGAGGCATCGCCGAGCAATCGTCCAACTCGATTCTGATCAAGCTCAACCAGATCGGGACGCTGACCGAGACGCTGGAAGTGATGGACATGGCTGCGAAGGCCGGCTGGACGTCCGTGGTCAGCCATCGCTCTGGGGAGACCGAGGACGTGACTATCAGCGACCTCGCCGTGGCCAAGAACACCGGCCAGATCAAGACCGGCGCACCCTGCCGCTCCGAGAGGGTGGCCAAGTACAATCGCCTCCTCCGCATCGAGGAGGAGCTTGGCGACAGGGCCCGCTACGCGGGGGCCGATGCGTTTCGGCATCTGAAGCGACT
>CAZGDV010000112.1:0-1203 GCA_964524995.1 uncultured Dehalococcoidia bacterium
TCATGAACGCATCGTTGATCCACGGGTCGTCGCACTTGTACTTCGGCGGCTCCTCCGATGCCACATGGAGCGTGTAGTAGCTCCACTTGTCGTACTTCCAGCGCTCGACTGAATCCTTTAAGTCCGCTGGCATGTTCTCCGAACCTACCAGGTCCAGGAACGTGCTGTGCGGGTCAAGTGTTGACATAACAGCCTTGGCCTTGAGGGTCCGCCCTTCAGCCAGTTCCACGCCGGTCGCGCGGCCATTGCTCATGATGATCTTGCTCACGGGCGCATGCTCCAGAATCAGACCGCCTGCCTTGATCAGCTCGCGGGCCATGGCGCTGGCGAACTTGTGCGAACCACCATAGCAGTAGCACTTGTTCATGCCCCGGCACAGCATCAGCGCGACGAACATCCCGATACCGGTCTCGCGAGGGTCCAGCCCCCACATACAGCTCGTGTATAGAAGAAGTGCACGGACCTCGTCGCTCTCGAAGCTGCTGGTTATGATGTCCAATGGGCTGTGTTCGACCATCTCCAGCATCTCGCTGCCGACCTCGGTCTTCTGCATGGTAGTTATCATGTCCAGGGGAGCCATCACCGGTACATACGTCGAGGGCGCGATGATCTCATCGACGATTCTCCGCCACCGCCTGATGAGCTTGCCGAAGTTGTCAGCATCCTTGAACGAGTACTTGGCTATCGAGTCCTTGGTGTCCTCGGCCATGCGTGTCAGGAGGACCGACTTGCCATTCTCGAACACGATGCCGGTCTGCGCATTCGGTTTGATCCAGACGAGCGACGGCCCGTCAAGGTTGAAATCCCTGATGACGGGCATGTACTCCACCATCATGTGATAGACCGCATGGGGGTTGGTCGTGTAGCATGGGTACAGTATCTCCTCGGTAGCGAGGCCGCCGCCGATCTCGTACCGTGCCTCGCATAGCATAACTCGCAGGCCAGCTTTCGCCAGGTAGGCTGCCGCCATCAGACCGTTAGGCCCTCCGCCTATCACTACTACATCCCACTCGCTCTCGTCGGGGAACTCCTCGAACATATGGCCAAAGTAGTCTTCCATCGACATGATTGACCTCCTTCCGGGCTACCGCGGTATCGCAGAGATCTTGCCCTGCTGCGGAATGTAGTAGGGAGATGGATACCACCACTTACCCGGCTCGGCTATGCCGTCTTCGATCAGGATGTGCATCAGATTATAGGGAA
>CAZGDV010000112.1:1303-8656 GCA_964524995.1 uncultured Dehalococcoidia bacterium
TTACCCGGCTCGGCTATGCCGTCTTCGATCAGGATGTGCATCAGATTATAGGGAACGGCCATGAGGCACAGCGCGCCGGGGTGCCCTGTAGTCTGATGACAAGTGTACAGCCCGTCGATCGGCGTTCGATAGCGGGCCAGCTCCGGTATCGGACGCTGGGTCCACAGTTGATCGTCGCAGTGCCGCGAACCGCTCCAGGTTCCGCCAATCAGGCCCGTGTTGCGGAACTCGACTTCCCGGCCGGTCGCCGACCAATGGTGGATGACGTTGTCGTCGTCCAGGCCATCCAGCGCTTCGCCAAAAGCCTTGCGCATGTAGGCGTCCAGGTCGCCCTTGATGCGGCACTGCGCATCCGGCCCTTCGACATGGTACTCGGGCACCGGTACATTCACCTCGAAGGCTGCGGAGACATGGCCGTTGGAGTAGTGCCCCTGGCAGTCCGTCGGGTTGAACGCCTGGGACGGGGTAAGGAACCACATCAGCTCCTCTGGTGGCAGGCCGGGATTGGCCTTGTGCGAATCGACGTCGGCCACGTTCTTGTAGTACAGCTCTCGCGAGTCTGAGGGATATACACCTCCAGATGGTATATTGAAGGGACCGGCTACGCCTGTTTCGCTCTCTGCCATGGCCTTGAACTTGGTCTTCCACTGCAAGGGCTTGTGAGTGTGGAAGGTCGAGACATAGAGAGTGCCGTTCTTCAGGCTGATGTCCTTCACCTTCTGGAGGAAGCCCGGGTCGAGGTGCTGCTTGCCAACCATCTTGAAGAACGTCTGCTGGTAATCAATGGCCGATATGACAGCCTTGTTCGCCCAAATCTTCCTTCCACCGGTTGCGGCGGTCTCGCGCAATCTCACGCCCACCGCGCGGCCGTCCTCGATCAATATCTCGTCAACCGGACAGATCGTGCGCACGACGGCACCGTGGGCCACAGCGCAACGATGAATGGCATGGAAGTAGCCATGGAGACCGCCCCGGGGGATACTCAGCTTGCCGGTGTTGGGCAGAATGAGCAACTGGACGCAGAGGAGCGCCGGCACAGCCACTCCGTTCCAATGACCGGCAGCCCCCGAGGCCCAGGCCGCGAAGGCCATCGTCACCTTGAACGGCTCACTCTCGAGGTGCTCGTCCATGAGATCGAACATGGTCCACTCACGCAGCTCATGCGTCAAGACATCCGGCTGGTACTTCTTGTAGACCTGCATGTAGGGAGTGTTCTCGTCGGTTACTTCGACCTCAGGCGGATGAGGCGGGCACCAGAAGGTGGCCCGCATCAGCTCCTTGGTGAACGGCGGCTGGCCCATCAAGCCGGCCATTTTGCCGAATCCCATCATGTCCTTCTCGGTTATGGGAGAGACCCCTTGGGTCGTGGTGCTACCCGAAGCCAGTGATTTCATCATGTCGATGGGATTCCAGGTCATTCGGAAGCCGTACTTGTGTAGCTCGAGCTGTTCAAAGCCAGGAGCCGGTGCGGCATACATCAGCATGGCATGCGGATAGATGCGCACTCCCGGTATTGGCTCTACCGTCTCGCAGGCCCCGCCGCACTCGACCCGCTCCTCGAGCACACAGACCTGCAGCCCACACTTGGCCAGGTAGGCAGCCGCAGTCATGCCGTTCGGGCCGCCGCCTATAATGACTATGTCGAACCTCTCGTCCTTTGGCATGGACAACCTCCATTCGGGCGATATGCGAAGACGCGCCGCCCGATACGCAGAAATCAGGGTTAAAGAATAGGATAGGCACTAACTTCGCGCCATGGTATGGTGCTGGGACGGGTTCACACCCATCGTCATCCACACATGCAACGGGGGCTAGCACCATGCGAACCGGGGACTGCTCGGTACGGCACCTCGTTTCTGCGAACTCATCCACCGCTCAGCGCGACCACGAGGAAGAGCTCATCACCATCGCTGAGCTCCCTATCGAGTTCGTCGACCAGCAGCTTGTCGCCGTTGACGAAGAACCAGACCTGTGGTCTCAGCTCGCCTTCCTTGTCGTACAGCAGACGTCTCAGGCGGGGAAATCTTGCGACCAACTCGCTGGCGCATTCCACCGGCGTTCGCCCCGATACTTCCACCGTCTCCTGGTCATCAGCTTCAAGTCGCATGAGAGCGGAGAGCCGCACTCTAACCATCGTGCCTCATCCACGGACATGCGTCAGCCCGTTCGACCACAAACATCACAATTGGGGTCTTTCTTCAACTTGAACTCGGTGAATCTCATGGCCAATCCGTCGTAGCTCAGCATTCTGCCCACGAGCATACCCCCGATCCCCAGCACGTACTTCAGGAACTCTGTTGCCTGTACGCATCCGATAACGGCGACAGTCACCCCAGCCACGGGCACGCTTCCCTGAGACACCCCCTTATAAAGACATCTCAGGCACGGCGTAGTACCTGGAATCACAGTGGTGGCCGCCCCCTCAAATCCATGCACCCCGCCATGGAACAGGGGAAGCCCCCTCTCCACCGCCACCCTGTTGACCACGTATCTGCCGGGGAGGTTGTCGAGCGCGTCCACGATCGGGTAGTCGCCGAGTATGTCGAGCGCGTTCTCATCGGTTATCGGCTCGGCGATTGGCTCGACCTTGACATAAGGATTGAGCTCACGCAGCTTCTCCAGGGCAGAATCCACCTTCTTTCGCCCTACGTCGGCGTCCGTGTACAGTACCTGACGGTTGAGGTTCGTAAGGTCAACGACATCGCCATCAACCACCCTGATCGTGCCCACGCCTGTAACAGCCAGATACACGAGCACGGCAGAGCCCAGCCCACCCGCACCAACCACGACCACCTTCGAGTCCTTGAGCTTGCGTTGGCCGTCCTCTCCCCAACCGGGGATAGTCAACTGCCTGTCGTATCGGGCCAACTCCTGTCCGCTGAGCACTCAGACTTCTCCACCTGGAGTCTTCCCGTCCGCAGTCCGAATCGTCCACTCCAGGCCATGACGTGGTTGAGGCATAGACTAACAGAAGTGCCTCTTCAAGAGAAGAGGCACCAAAAAGAGACAAGTGAGGCAAGAGGACTCGGGATAGCCGCCTACAGCTTCGCAGCCAGGGCTCCCAGCCCGAGTGCCTCGAGCTTCTCTTTCAGGGGACGGCCGTTGCTGTCCAGCCCCCTGTACTTGTAATAGTCCTTCAGTAGCAACTCAACGTCGATCTTTGAGCCGGCGGCCCCTCCCTCGGTGGTGGGAGTCAACAGCCGCTTGGGCATCCGGTCGTCCGCAGCTGTGATGCCCATCAGGTTGTTGAGACCCCTCTGGAGCATCCATATGCGCGAGCCGCACTCCATCAGTTCGTCCAGGGTGTAGTCGAAACCTGTGGCGGCTTTGAGCGCATCCACCAGATCGGTAATGCTCATGGTCATGAGCGCGAACTGGCACATCGTCGCCGAGTTGGACAACATAGCCACGTTCTCACACGTCACGTTCAGCTCGCCCTTGCCCTCGTCCGCCTTGGGATCGTAGCCACCAGGTATACCGATCTCGGGCCAGGCCGTCCAACTCGATTCAATCTTGCCTATCTCTGACGCGACATGACAGGCACCTCGGTTGGACATCATGAAACCCAGGCCATGACCGTGCGACCCTCGAACATCGTAGAGGGCAAACTCTAGACCCTTGATCTCGATTGTGAAGTCCCCAGCATTCTTACCGACCTTCTTGGCAGCAGAGCGGCTGCCCTCGGCGAGAACATCGCCGAAGCCCTGCCGCTTGGCGATCTTGTCCATCATCGCCAGCACATCATCTGGATTCCCCCATCGCAACTGGCCACCATCGAGGTCCTTCGAGGTAACGAGGCCTTTCTCAAAGCATTCCATGGCGAAGGCCATGGTACCGCCGCAGCTAATGCTGTCCATCCCGTACCGGTTCGCCATCTCACCCATCTTGATCACGGAGGCCAGATCGTCGATGTCGAGCAGCGACCCGAAGGCACCAACGGTCTCGTACTGCGGCCCGGGCCCTTCCTCTATCGCATAAGGGCCCTCTGCGACCTTGACCGTTCTCTTGCAGGCAATAGGACAAGTAAAGCAGGCATGCGCCTTTGTGAGGTACTGCGCCGTGATCGCCCCGCCGGTAAGCTTCGGTGCCAGGTAGTTGCCATCGCCCTTTGTGTAGTTCTTGACCGGCAGCACGCCGGTCATGGCGTTGACCTCCACGCCCATGGCAGTGCCGGCAGCCGTCAGGGCCTGACTGATGACGCTCTCCTTGGCCTTGGCGAGAGCGGTCTTACGAGCCTCTTCGAAACCGTCTGGAGACGCCGGCACGACCTTGCCGGTGCCCCGGATCGCAACGGCCTTCAGCTTTTTCGAGCCCATCACCGCACCACCACCGCAACGGCTGGTCGAGCCCCACTTACCGTTCATCATATTGGCGAACTTCACCATGTTCTCGCCTGCCGGGCCGATCTCCAGCAGGTCCGTCTTCTTGCCATGCCGCTCCTTCAAGATGTCCGTAGTCTCGTAGCAGTCCTTGCCCCAGATATCAGAGGCGTCCTTGATCTCGACCTTGTCGTCTTCGATCAGAAGGTAGACAGGCTTGCTTGACTTGCCCGTGATTACGATTCCATCGTACCCCGCGTTCTTGATCTGTGCAGCGAAGTCCCCACCGGCCGATGCCTGTCCCCATATGCCGGTCTGCGGGGACTTGAAGGCTGCCAGGAGTCGTGATGAAGTGGGGAAAGCAGTCCCCCCCAGCGGGCCAGCCATCAGGAACAGTGTGTTCTTCTCACCCAACGGATCTGTATCCGGCGGAACACGATCAAGGAAGAGCCGGGCAGCCAGCCCGCTTCCGCCCACGAACTTCCGCTGGATGTCAGGGTCCAGGGTCGAGGTCTTCACCTGTCCTGAGCTCAGGTCTATCTCGAGTATCCTCCCGGTATTGGTTCCCATATCACGTCCTCCTTTTGGCTTCAACTGGAAGGTAGAATCCAGCCCACAGCAAAACAACGGGTCTGGTGCGCCCGGACGAGAACGACCATATCGTCTCGCGGCTTGGCCTGTCAATTACAGCTCCACCCAAATGCTGGCCATGGTAGCACCGTCGGCTCCACTGTGGCACCTCTATGCCTCCTCGTGCTGTCCTGCCAACGTAATGCGAATACCACGGAAGTGCAAACCAAGGTGCAGCACGATAGCTACTTCCTGCCGGAGGGCTTATCGTGGTCTTAGAATAGGGGTTGTTGCAGGCCGATACAGGCGAGACGCGCTGTCGATACGACCCACGCTGTGACCGGTCAGCAATCGCAATCTCCGACAAAGCAGTATCGGTGCATGTAACAGCCACCGGTACAGTGCGCATCATGGAGTCAAAGCTGAGTTCGAAGGCGCTGGCGGAGCTAACCACCGCAGCCCAGACCCTGACCAATCCCGAGGTAGAGAAGTGGAGAGACCAGGGGGGCAGGGTTGTCGGCTATTTCTGCTCGTCGTTTCCTGAAGAGGTCGTCACAGCCGCCGGGATGCTGCCGTTCCGAATCAGAGCCACCGGCAGTCGCTCGACTGAGTTGTCGGACTCCTATCTGAGCAGCATAAACTGCAGCTTTCCCAGGCACGCTTTCAACGTTGCCCTGTCCGGTGGTTATGGTTTTCTGGACGGTCTTGCGATGTTGAACAGCTGCGATAACATCCGGCGCATCTACGACCACTGGAAACGCCAGGTAGACACTCGTTTCGTGCACATAATGAGCCTGCCGAGGAAGGCCGAGCCAGCCCAGGTCAGTTGGTTCCGGGATGAGCTGACGAACTTCAGGGGACTGCTCGAGCAGCATTACGGCGTCGATATCACCGATGAGCGGCTTCGGGAGGCCGTCAAGCTGCACAACGAGGCCAGATCGCTGCTGAGGAGACTGTACGAACTGAGGAAAGCAGATCACCCGCCGATCTCAGGTGCCGAGAGTCTGGCTGTGACCGTAGCCAGCACCGCCATGCCCAAGAAGCGCTTCGTTGAGCTACTGCGCGGGCTCCTCGGCGACCTGGACAGCGCAGAGGGAATCAAGGATTACAGAGCCAGACTCATGGTGGTCGGTGGTATCCTCGATGACCCGGAGTACGTGAAGGTTATCGAGGACCAGGGCGGTATCGTTGTGACCGACTCGCTCTGCTTCGGGTCGAGGTTGTTCTGGAAGGATGTCGACGAGCACGCGGATGACCCGCTGGAGGCACTAGCGCGCTACTATGTTGCCGAGCGCCCATCCTGCCCCCGCGTGTTCGGCGAGTACGAGAACAGAATCAATTACATTTGGAAGATGATGGAGGAGTTCAAAGTCGACGGCGTCATCCTGGAGCGATTGGCGTTCTGTGACCTGTGGGGCTTCGAGCAGTACTCCATCTCCAACGACTTCAAGGACTCAGGCAAGCCACTTCTGATGTTGGACAGGGAATATACGCTGAGCGGAGTCGGCCAGCTGAGGACCAGAGTCCAAGCGTTTCTGGAAACCATCGCGAGGTAGACAGTGGACCCCAAGGACGAGCAACGACTGGCGCGGGTATTCGAAGAGATCGCCACGTACGGTCTCTACGAGGAGGCATTGACTGCGAGCCCAGGGGAGCTGGGGCATATTCACCTGCCGCTGGTCCGAAACGTCCTGCGCCAGCACAGGGAGACTGTCAGGTGCGTTGAGGAAGGCATTCCGTACGCCGCCAGCTATTTCACTGACGCGCCGGAGATATTCACCGCGATGGACTTACACTGGTATCATCTCATCGCCCAGTCATTCGGTGGCGGTGGCGAGAACATCCACATGATGGATGACCTCGAGGGTGTCGACAAGCTCGCGGTTGCCAACGACGTGTGCACCCTGCTCAGATTGGCCCTCTACTATCTGGACGCAGGCGTCCTCCCGATGCCCACCGTTCTCGTCGCCTTGAACGAACCCTGTGACGGCGTGATCGGACTGCACGAGGCTCTGAGACGGCACAAGGAATGGCGACACCTGCCAGTGTTCACCCCCGACCCGCCTTACTTCTCGGACGACCGCAGCATCGAGTACTTCGCCGACGAGTTGAAGCGGATGGTCGAATTCCTCACCAAGCACACCGGCAAGACGCTGGACACAGGCCGGCTTCGCGAGGTGGTGGAGGAGACCAACAAGCAGTACGCGCTATGGGTGGAATATGACGAGCTAAGGCGTTCCGTGCCCTGTCCTCATGGGTACAAGCTCGCCATGGCCCCGTTCAGCCTGGTGCAGACAGCGGGCGCCGGCGATCCAGAGCATACTCAGTGGTACAGCGACCTGGTCGCGGACGCGGAGATGCGAATTCAGCAGAACAGGCCCGAGGTGCCCAACCAGAAGATCAGGCTGTTGTGGTTCGACGTTCAGCCTATCTGGTTCGACAGTCTGGCTCCCTGGCTCGAGGC
>CAZGDV010000113.1:0-8490 GCA_964524995.1 uncultured Dehalococcoidia bacterium
CACAATCGCGCTTTGTAGATCCAACCGTTCTTCACCCGATACTTCGGTCGCAACATCCTCTTCGCGGGACACCGCACCATGTCATTGCGGGCATCAAATCTAGATCGACGAAGCGGGAAACTCTAAGGGACGTAGTCAGCTTCGTCAGCTTAAGGGGCGCCGGGCGGAGTGGGGGGGAGGGGCTGACCTGGCGGTCAGTGCTCTCTCGATAGTGCCCGTTTTCCCCATGGTCCGGACAGGAAAACAGGCCCGCTGAGGGGCGATCTCGGAAGCCGAGGGTGTCGGGTCGGGGAATCGAGGTCGGGGCTCAGAGGCCTTGTTTCGATGGCGGGACCTTGGGACCCGGCGGGCCGAGGCTGGAATGCTGTCACTCAGTCCAGGAAACGCGGAGAGATCTCTCTGCCCAGGTTTGCTCCAGTCCCCTAGAATCGAACCCGGTCTTGGGGGCGGAAGCCAAGAAGGCTCCCATCCTATTTGGCTGCCCAGGGAAACCGTCGAATGAGAAATCTCGCCCCGCCTATCCGCAGTTTTCGCCGGAGAAGGTCCGTGTAGCCCTTTGCAGCTCGCAGAGTAGCACTGTACAGATCCATCACCTCCGCTAGGGAGCGACTGGGTCCCTCACCGTATCGTGCCCGGACAGCCTCAGCGTCAGATGGAAAGACTGTGATGTCTTCTGGATCAAGCGATTCGCTGACTAGCCGCGTCGCACACGACAGAAGGCTTCGGAGATCATGCGTTCTCGGATAGTCCTGATTGTGGTTGCACAAGAGAACCTTCAGGGACTTCTCTGTGGCGAGGTGCAGTTTCCAGACCGCCGTGAGTCTGCCCCCATTGGACATCGCCAGCACATCTCGCGCCGCGTCCTGAAGGTCGTTCTCGATGGTCCTGGCGAGCCGTCGCTCGTTGTCCGTTCGGTATGATGCCTCTGTCAGACTCCGGTGGATCGACCGCAAACTGCGTCCCACTTCCTTGGCATCGTCGATTGCGCATCCCACATCATCTTGACCAAGATCGCCCCAGCGGGGTTGGGAAACGAACCACCGACGCACATCTTCCTGAGGGAGTACATTATCCGGTAGAGACAGCCAGATCGTCTCACCAGGAACGTCGTGCTCTGCCACGGACAACGGAACGCGCAGTTCCGCTGGTGAGCCAAAGAGAAGCACGATGCCAAGCAAAGACGAGGCCGTGTCCTCCAGAGCAGCGCTGCCATACCGCTTGTGATACCATTCCACCACCAGATCGTAGATCGTCTTGAACCATGGCTTGTCCAGGAAGTTGTCCGTCGTGTCGTTGTCGACGCGGACGACCCACTTCTCCACGAAGAGACCGGCCGCTTGTAGCGGTCTCTGCTGCAGTTTGACGCCTGCCTCGGCAAGGCGGTCATTGATGATGGGCAGAATATCCTCGAGGAGATCATCGAGGATTCCAGGCGGGTTTCCCTGGTCATCATGCTTGGTCACTTCGGTCGCTCCAGGGGGCAGATCTCATGACGACTGACTTCCTACGCGGCAACGGAGTAGATGCTCTTGTCCTCACCATAGTACGACTCAAACACGTGCTGATAGATGGCCGAGCACTTCTGGTCGTACAGCTCCTGCGAGTACCTGTCCGGCAGGTTCTCCAGGGTTTCCTCGATGGCGAGGCGGACGGCAGCGCGGGACTGTTGCTTCTTGCGCCAGTCCAGGACCAGCTTTTCGCCCTTGAGGGTCTCGAGCAGCGCTTGGGCCGTCTTCTTGACTTGGCCCCGCTCCTTCTTCGTGAGTTCCATCTCGGGTTTGGTGAGGAGATCGAAGACCGCCAGGTTCTCTTCCGAGAGGCTCTTCGCAAGTCTAAATGTCAGCCACGTCGAAGAGCTTCGGGGAGAGGTGGTTGGTCGCGAAGGCCTGGATTCTCCTGTTCGCGAGCTTCACGTATTCTTGATCGATGTCATAGCCGACATAATGGCGTCCTGCCTTGATCGCTGCGATTCCTGTCTGCCCACTCCCCATGAAGGGATCCAGTACAATGTCGTCGATGTACGTGTACAGCTGGATCAGCCTGTAGGGGAGCTCGACAGGGAAAGGCGCAGGGTGACCTGTCTTCTTCGCAGACTCAGAAGGGAATTCCCAGACACTCTTGGTGAACTCCAGGAACTCATCCCGCGTTATGGTCCCTTTCCTCTCATCCGGTGCGGGCCTTTTGAACGCGCCCTTTGAAAACACGAGGATGTACTCGTGCGTGTCACGGAGTGTGGGATTCGAAGGTGACATCCAGCTTCCCCAAGCAGTGGAGGTGCCAGCGCTGGAACCTTTTTGCCAAATGATCTCTCCCCTCATCAGAAAGCCGAGGTCAATCATCTCGCTCGCTATGGACGCATGAATAGGAAAATAGGGCCGCCGGCCAAGGTTAGCCACGTTCACACATGCCCTCCCACCAGGCACGAGTACTCTGTGGACCTCCTCCCAGACTTTTCTCAGAAAGGCCAAGTACTCCGCCAGAGTCAGGTCTTCATCGTAGTCCTTGCCTACATTGTAGGGGGGTGAGGTGACCATGAGGTGGACGCTGTTCTCGGGGAGCTCCTTCATCTGCTCTGAGGGGCCACAGATGACCTTGTCCAGAGCATTCTCCGGCACCTGGTTCTCCACGTATTGAATCGCCGCCGCGTTTGGCAGTTGCTCGTACATCCGGCTGCTGTAGAAGCGCGATGAGTCGTGGTTAACCCTGCCCGCCGACCCAAACGAGCTCGTCACCGTGCCTCTGCGTGGTCCTTTGCTCGTGTCCTTTGCCACCTCAGTCTAACCTCCAGTATTCCACCCAACGCTCGAAGGGATCATACTCGCCAGCGGGCCTCTCCCAGTCGATCTCTATCTTCTTAGTCAGCTCGTGAGCCACCAATGTTCTCATTGCTTCCCCGCTGATCTCAACGCCTCTTGGGTTAGTCCCTTTCTTCGGCAGCTTGAAATAGCCCTCGCTGGTCAGATGCTGGAGAACGGCTCGCTGCGCCTCGACGGGGATGTAGTACAGACCCCCTTGTTTTCCCCAAGTGATCTGCACCACAAGATAGTCGCAAGATGGTTCGAATTCCCGAACGAACTTCCTCGCCCGCGCGGCGTCAACCGTCCAGATCGCCTTCACCGCCCCCATTCTACTAGTAGAGGTCGTCAGCGTCTTGATCGAAAGAGACTCACCCGCGACTCTCACATCCACTTCGTGCTCGGTGATCGGAAGCTCCGTTTCGACGTTCTCCGGGCCAAACCTGTGAACCAGCAGGGCGACCAGAATCCGCTCCCGTAGGGAACCAACCTCCATGCCGATCTTCCCGGCCCGGGAGGAGTCTCTCTCGGCGTAGTGAAACAAGTGCGGAAGCCGACGCTTGATCTTCGCTACAAGCGCAGGATCTGTGAACAGCTCTTCGAAAGCGCTTCCCATAACCTACTCTAACCTAGAATTGAGCAATGAACAGCGGTTCCAGCCTCTCCCGTGACCGGCAGACCCTGACCGGATGCTACCACGGCATCAGAGTCAAGTCAACGGACGGACCTGGAAGGCGTCAGGGTCCGGCCACAGGTCTGGTAGACCGAACACCTCTCCCAAGGACTCCCCAGGTTCGAAACTCAGCCGATCGCCCTGCAAAACTGCACGAGGAAGCCGGTCCAACACTGAGGGGCAGGGCCGCCTGGCCCAAGGGTTATGGTAGAGGCAGACCGAGGCTCTCGAGACCTTCCATGGAGAGAGATTCATCGCCAGCAGCACCGCGCTAACGCGCGTGTTCTTGGACCCGGATTTCCCGATCCAAGCACCATCTCGAGCCCTTGTCATTCCCCATTCCACCTGCCCCGGCCCGGTATGTGTCATGATCATCTGTTCTTGCCCGAAGAGTGCGTTGACGGCGCTCTCCCGCTCCACCAGTGGCCCTAAGGCATTAACGCAGATCACATATGGCAAGTGCAGTCTCTTGTGTGGCTTGGCCTTCCGAGAGACTGCATCCCTGATCCGTTTTCTCGTGTCCGGGCACCGAGCATCTTCCATTCTCATCCTGAGGGGACGAACCCTCGGATCCTCCAGCTCCCGCGCTGACTTTGGAATGGGGAAGAACTCGATTTCGAGACCCTCGTGCATGTAGCACCACCGGGGCAGAGCACTCTGGCCCTCAGATTCCACGAGGCGTCGCACTTGCTCGTAGTCTAGCTCGGCAAGCTTCTTCGATAGGTAGGCCTTGACCTTGCTAGGTGGTGGCTGAGTTCGTGGAGTCCCGTGAAGCTCCAAGCCGACACAGAACCACTCCGACTCCAACTGGTCCAGCCAATCGTACACCCTGTTCATCCAGGTCTCTCTTGCGGCGTTCTCACGCGACTGCCCAGTCGCGACTGTGGCTTCAGCGTAGAATGCACCAGCAGCTGGAGTTTGGACATGGAAGTCTGGACGGCCCCGGGAGCCTCCGCGTCGTGGATGGACCCTGACACAACACCCGAGTGCAAGAAACAGCTCACGCAGAAGAAGTTCGAAGAAGGCGCTGCTGTGGTTCCAGTCTTTCCTCGACCTGAAACGCTTTCGGAGATCGATTCTGCCCCGTGCCGGATACCGAGCGAACCATGACTCCAGGAGTCGCCGGATTGCAGAAGCTGCCGGGGTTGGGGACCGATTCAGGTAAGTGAACTTCGGCTCTGCGTGGAGGCGGGGCCGACGATCTGTACGGATATACCCATCGAAGAGGCTCGTGACCGATTCCTTGCTTGACTGAGGCATCTTCAGCTCGCTCGACCTTGAGCCGCAGAGCGGTCGTGCTCTGCACTGCGACTCACCCGGGCCGCAGAGGATGAGCCTGTGACCAGCAAAGTGCCCCCTCGGGTACTCGCTTGGCTTCACGGGAAGCACTCATAGGACACGATACTCATTCCTCGCTCTTGTGACAATTGCCGAAAGACGTAGGGCAGACGATCACTGTGCCCGGGCTTGAACGCCGGGGTGCCAGGTCCTTCTAGGCTGCCTGGCGGCCAGGGAGACACGTGAAGCCGGTAGGAACGAGCGCTGATCGGTAGCCGCGGACCACAAGCGGCGGCGGAAACCCGTCACCTTCTGGACCGTAGAAGCGCGATTTCGCGCGCATCCTCTGGGTCAGCATCCCGAGTTTTTTTTCGCCCTTGAGCAGGCGGATTCCAGCCTACACAGGTCCTTCAAGAGACCCTTACAGGACCGACTTGGGAACCCGCCAGGAACACCAGCCCGCTGGGGCTGCGGTGTCGAATCACTGATAATCCGTTGCTATTCAATCGGTCAGGGCGCACGAAGGTCCATCCGCCGGCCAGCGTCGCGCTCCCTCGCCTATTGTACACAGGTCCTTCAAAGGTCCTTCAAGAGACCTATATAAGTCTTGTGAGCAACAATATCTGCGCCCACAAATCGGCCGCTACCAAAAAAGTCCTTGACAACAGGAAACTTCGCTGCCACACTGCGGGTGTGAGGGCAATGAGAACCTCGACCATCACGACGGAGGCGGTTGCAATGGTAATCGGGACCCAAGGAACAAACCGTGAGCTTGACGAGGCTCTTGGCCTTCTGGTCAGGCAGATCCGAGAAGGCCTGGCCCACGGCTTTTTCGAGTACAACGTTCGGTGCGAAATCGGGAAAGGAGGCAGACGTGAGCTGACAATAGGAGCCGGCAAGAGCCACCGGTTCGTAATCCGGGAAGAGGAAATCGGCATCTGAGCTAAGCCACATGGGTGACTTCTGTGACTGGAGCGCCAGATATGAAGGATGGAAAGGTCGCTCGCTATCGGTGTGATTCCGAAGCCGAGGACCACAAGGGCCTGGATCCAAAACGGACAGGACCTGGTCTTCGGTGGCACCGATGGAAAAAGAGCGAAGCCTACTTCTAGTCCACACCAACGAAGTCTGGAATCCGCGTTGCCCGAGACCGCCGAGTAACGCAGATGCCCGCCCGATTATCGAAAACACCGTTCGGTTCAGCCAGATCCTCACGCAGTGGAACTCCACCGATCTTCGCCCATCCTGCACGACCAGTAGACCAGGCAACAGAGTCGGATCCCTGGACCATGGAGGCGCCACATGAAGCCACCGTCCTCCCGGGCCCGAGAGGCACGGCCTCGCCCCACAGGTCGACCCTGGTTTCGCATTCCCAGCTGGATTGTCTCAGATGGCACCCTGGCGGAACTGGGTCTGGCGGTAAACAAGGTCCTGCACGCGCTCGCCTACCACGCAAACTCAAAGACCAATGAGGCCTGGCCGGGGGTGAGTACGATGTCGCTGGAAACGGGGCTCAGCGAGCGAACGGTCCGGAGGGCGCTCAGACAACTCGAGGAGGCTGGCATCATACTGAGAGTCCGCCGCGGAGGAGGCCGGCTATCAGCCCGATATCGGATTCTATTCCGGTCACCAGTGACCGGAATAGGGCACCCGTGTCAGTCGCCCAAAACACCCATTCCGGTCGCCAGCGACCACCCTAATCCGGAACCCGCCGACCGGGGAACCAGAGATAGGGAAGCAGAAAAGAGGAAAAGGCAACAACAGGAGCCTCTTGCTGTTTCTTTCCCTCCGGAACCTGGAGATTCAAGACCCATTACCGGACCGTCATGCCTGGGGAGTGGTCCCATGAGCGACGCCGTTGGCAACACTCTAGATAACCTTGAGGCCATAGACTTGCTCCGCCGCCAAGGGTTCTCCGAGGGTTCCGCCCGCGATGTGGCCGGCGAGGCTCGTGGCGATGTCGACCTCATCAGGACAGCCATCCGAAATGCTGACTTCGAGGACAGCCGCGGCAAGCTCCGGAATCGCCCCGGCTACATCCGGAAAGCCATCCGTGAGCGGTGGGAGCTTCTTCCAGGCGTAATGAGTCTGGAGCGGGCAAGAGAAGAGAATCGCAGGAAAGCGGAGAAACAGGAGCGCCAGGAGCGTCTTGAGGGCCTGAGTGCGGAGTTCCGACGGGAGTTCAAGGCACGCGTGGCAAGGGCTCTTGCTGAACGCGGGCTCGCCTACTCGGACGGGCGCCAGTGGGCTGAGACCGAATACAGGCGGATGCGGCTTTCGGGGAACGGAGAGTTCGAGGCGCTGAAGCGCGAAGCGCTCCGGATTCTGCCCGCAGAATGTGCCAGATGGATCAGCGAGCGTCAACACGAGCCACACGACGACGCCAAGCACGGAAGCCCAACCCTCAAGAGCGCGATGCTGGACCTTCTGGCGGAGAGGACACCGGACCGAAGGCCCAGCGCCAATGATGAAAACCACTCACAGACCAGGAGGAACACGTTATGTCACTGATCCCGGAAGATGACATCTGGAAGTTCGGGCCAGGCGTGTACAAGGCGTTCGTGGCTGATCCCGAGAAGTCACGCAAGATCGCTGGGTGGAAGGGGTGTCGGAAGCACGCCAGCTATCACTATCCTGGCGGCCAGGTCATCGTCGATATTCTGGTCCCGGCGAGGCTCTACCGGCGAGCGCGGGAGGTCATGGGATTTCCCCCTCAGCAGAAGAGCCCGGGACGCGTAGCCGCCGGCAAGAAGTCCGGCAAAGCAGCGGCAGTTCGAGGTGTCCTGAAGAGGGGCACGGACCGGCAGGAAACGATCGATTTTCCCATGGTCGAAGCGTAGAAATCGCCGCTCACTGAAGAGATCTCCGAGACTTCGAGTCTCGAGTCCCGCAGATTGAGATCGTGGCTCAGGAGCCGTTTTTCATACCCGTGACCTTGGCATTCAGTCGCCCTGGAGGGGGCCAGTGAAAGACCACGCGGATCTTCCCATCCTCATGAAGCCCGAAGAGGTGGCCGGGCTCCTCCGGACTACCCGCAGGGCGATCTACGCAATGGCCGAGCGGGGCCAGCTGCCCGGGCTCACCCGAATCGGACGCCGTCTTCTCTTTCGCCGGGATAATGTGCTAGAATGGCTGAGCGAAAGACGTGCGCCGTCGGCCGAGGAGATCCGGCGATGAGCGTGAAGGTCAGACCGTATAGGGGCAGTGGCTGGGAGGTGGACATCCGCGTGAGGCTCCCAGACGGAACCTGGAGGCGGGAGCGCAGGAAGGCTCCTGTTTCCTCCAAGTCCGGAGCCTTGCGCTGGGGACAGGATCGGGAACGTGAGATCCTACTCCATCGCCCAGCGAAGCGAAGAAAGGGGGTGCCAACACTCGCCGAGTTCGCTCCAAGATTCCTAGAAGGGTATGCACAGGCCAACCGGCAGAAGCCGAGCGGGATCGCTGGGAAGGAGACCATTCTTCGAGTGCACCTGATCCCGCTTCTTGGGATGAAGAGGCTGGACGCCATAGGCAACGAGGACGTCCAGGGGCTCAAGAGTGCTCTTGCGAATAAGGCAGCCAAGACGGTCAACAACATCCTGTCGGTGCTCAACACCGTGCTCAAGGTTGCCGTCGAATGGGAGATCATCGACCACATGCCTTGCACCGTGAGACTCCTACCCATGTCGCACACAGAGGCACCGTTCCACGATTTCGACCAGTACGGCCGCCTTGTGGATGTTGCCAAGTCCGTGGATGACAGAG
>CAZGDV010000114.1:0-8350 GCA_964524995.1 uncultured Dehalococcoidia bacterium
GCGCCTTGCCTGGCTTTCGCCACGACCTGATCCAGCATATTCAGCCCGGTATTGAGCGTTTCACCGAACCTGGCCTCCTCGGCACCGGCGACCTTCAGCACACGCGTGCGGTTCTCGGTGAGTTCGGGGTACGTCTGGCCGCACGTACGGATTACCTCCTCGGCCACGTCGTTCAGAAACGGTTTCTCACGGCCCAGCGTCCTGCCGTGAGCGACGGCGCGCCTGAGTATGCGGCGCAAGACATATCCCCGACCTTCATTGGAAGGTGCCACGCCATCAGCTATGAGGAAGGTGACGGCGCGCCCGTGCTCGGCGATGATGCGCATGGCCCTGTCGGTCTTCTCGTCCTCTCCGTACTTGTGCCCCACCAGCTTGGCCACACGGCCTATGATCGGCGCGAACAGGTCGGTGTCATACGGGGAGCGAGTGCCCTGAAGCACCGCCGCCGTACGCTCCAGCCCCATGCCGGTGTCGATGTTCTTCTTGGGCAGCGGCGTTCGCTTGCCATCCACGTCCTGATAGAACTCGGTGAACACGAGGTTCCATATCTCGAGGAAGCGCCCGCAATCGCAGGAAGGCGAGCAGTCGGAACGCCCGCAGCCGGTGTCCTCGCCGAAGTCCCAGTGGATCTCGCTGCACGGGCCGCAGGGGCCCATCTCACCGGCGGGCCCCCAGAAGTTGTCCTCCTCGCCGCATCTCACGATGCGGTCCGCCGGCACGCCCAGGTCCCGCCAGTGCTGAAACGACTCGTCGTCATCGAGGAATATGGTGATCCACAGACTTTCCTTGGGCAACTTCAGCCATTCCAGAACGAACTCCCAGCTCCAGGCGATCGCCTCCTTCTTGAAATAGTCGCCGATGCTGAAATTGCCCAGCATCTCGAAGAACGTGAGATGCTTCAGGTTGCCGACGGAGGCGATGTCGGTGGTCCTGAAGCACTTCTGGCACGAGGCGAGCCTCGGCGAGGGCGGTGTGGCCTCGCCGGTGAAGTAGGGCTTGAACTGGACCATGCCCGCGTTCGTCAGCAGCAGTGTCGGATCACCGACGGGTACCAGTGACGAACTGGCTATGCGTTTGTGGTCCTTCTGCTCAAAAAAAAGGAGAAATTTCTCCCTAAGCTCGTCTCCGGTCATGACAGCACCTGCCAACGCCCCCGTGGACACTGAGCGATTGTAGAGGATGCGCACATGAGTGTCAATCGAAGCGCGCCCGCGCCGGCTTCGGTTGACAACCCGAAGCCGATATGCTAAATTTCCGCTATGGCGTCTTCTGACAAGAATCACGCCAGCGGATCGCTTGCTGATCTGTGTCAAGAGCTCCTCGCCGAGAGACGCCTGATCCTCGCCAGCAACAGAGGCCCCGTTGAGTATCGCGTCAACAAGGAGGGCGAGCTTCAGCTCAACCGGGGCAGCGGCGGCGTCGTAACTGCTCTTAGCGCCATCAGCAGGCACGTTGAGTTGACCTGGATCGCCAGCACGATGGGCGAGGGAGATCGGCGCGTGGCCGCTCGGCATAACGGGCGATTCCAGGTACAGCTCCCTGGCCAGCGTCTCTACCTGCGCTTCGTTTCCTCACCGAGGAATATGTACCACAAGTATTACAACGTCTTCTGCAATCCCTTGCTTTGGTTCCTTCAGCACTACATGTGGAACTCTCCCTACACGCCGAATATCGATGCCAAGGTGTATGACGCATGGGAGAACGGATACATGCCCATTAACCGGGCCTTCGCCGATGCCGTCATAGCGGAGGCAGCCGGCGATAGAGTCCCCCCTTTCATCATGCTCCACGACTACCAGCTCTACCTGGTCGGCGGCTATATTCGCCAGCAGATGCCCTACGCCATACTGCAGCATTTCATCCACATACCCTGGCCTGCGGCCAGCTACTGGCAGATCTTCCCCGATGTTATTCGCCGGGCGATCCTGGGCAGCTTGTGCGCGGTCGACATAGTGGGCCTTCAGACGAGTCGAGATGTCAACGACTTCCTCCACTGCTGCCAGATGTTCCTGGAGGATGCGGAAGTCGATTACGCCAAGCACACAGTATGCACCGCAGGTCGCAAGACCAGGGTAGTCGCCTATCCCGTATCGATAGACGTCGGAGCGCTGAGCAGGACCGCCCGCTCTCCCAGGGTGCAGGACTACAAACAGAAGCTGCGCCCGCTGCTGGGAAGGCAGACGATCGTAAGGGTGGACCGTGCGGAGCCGAGCAAGAACATAATCCGTGGCCTCAGGGCCTTCGACGGGTTGCTTGACCAACACCCGGAATTCGCGAAGAACGTCAAGATGATCTGCTTCATCGTCCCCAGCAGATCGGGAATCAAGCAGTATCAGAACTACACCCAGAACACATTCGACACCATCGATACCATCAACTCCAAACACGGCGACGCAGACTGGCAACCCATCTCCGTTTTCTTCGAGAACAACTACGCCCAGGCTGTCGCCGGGATGTCTCTCTGCGACGTGCTGTTCGTCAACCCCGTCATCGATGGGATGAACCTGGTCGCGAAGGAAGGGCCGGTGGTCAACGAGAACGACGGGGTCCTCATCCTCTCGGAGACAGCCGGTGCTCACCAGCAACTGAAGGACCAGGTCATCTCGGTAGCTCCCGCCGACATCCAGGGAATGATCCAGGCGCTGTACCAGGCCCTAACGATGGATACGGCGGAGAGGAAGCGCAGGGCGGAGGCCCTCAGGAACGCCATAAGGGCCGAAGACATCACCAAGTGGCTGTACCATCAGTTTCTCGACCTCAGGAATCTGGCCTGCCAGCTACCTCTTCTGCAAGCTGCCTGAGGAATTGTCCCACTTCTGACACACCCTGAAGGACGAAATCCGCGTTCTCGACAACCGCGTCCGGTGTCTCTGCGGAAACGACTCCGACCCCCAGCCCCCTGAAGCCCGCGTCCCGCTCATGAAACGCTCGAAAGACATCCGCGTCCGTAGAGTCGTCCCCCAGGTAGACCGCCGCCTCCAACCCCCTCTCTCGAATCAGGGAGCACACCGCGGAGCCCTTGTCGATCTCCAGGGGGGGGCGGAGCTCTATAACCATCCTGCCCTCAGTCACCTTCAGGTTCCTCGCTCCGGCGAGGCCCTCGACTGCCGCTAGTATGGCCTTACGGGCGGCGCTGTGATCCCCGCAGCGCCGGTAGTGGAGCGACGCGGTGACGCCCTTGTTTTCGACGAGCAGGCCGTCGATGAACAAGGTCTGCTTCAGGTCGCTAAGGACGTCGGCTATCACGGCAGGGTACCCCTCGGCGCCAGCCGCCAATCGCACACCGCCACCCTCCCACCTGTCCAGGCCATGGTTCCCCACGTAGACCATTCCCTCAACGCCAACCATCCTCCTCGCCTCAGCGGCGGGGCGGCCTGAGACGGCGGCGACGAGCGGCAGATGCTTCGACAATAGAGACAGGCTGTCCCTGCAGACCTCTGAGACCCTGGCCTCCGAGGGAGAGGGGGCGATCTTGCTGATCGTGCCGTCGATGTCGGTCAGAAGGCCCATCGAAGCCGATGTCAACAGGCCCTGTATCACGTCGAAACGGTCGAGAAGACGGGGCGCTTCACGCATGGCCTGTCCCACCCTGATTCATTGCCGGTCCCTCGGCCGGTACTGGAGCGCCTCCGCTATATGCGGCGCGGTGATGGTCTCGGCCGATTCGAGGTCGGCAATAGTACGCGCCAGCTTCAGAATCCTGTGGAAGGCGCGTGCCGACAGGCTGAGCTGCTTCATGGCTGCCTGCAGCAGGCTCTGCGCATCGGGCTCAACATGGCAGAACTCCCTGACCTCGGCAGGTGTCATGTCGGCGTTGCACACGAGATTGGTGCCAACCAGGCGTTCCTGCTGAGCGTTGCGTGCCCTCTCTACCCGCTGCTGAACGGTCGCAGACGGCTCTCCAAGCCTATCGTCAGCCAGCTTCTCGTATTCGATGCGCGGTACCTCCACAAATATGTCGATGCGGTCCAGCATAGGCCCGCTGATCCGCTTCTGGTATCTCGACACCATTGACGACGTACACGTGCACTGCTTAACCGGGTCCCCGTAGTAGCCGCACGGGCAGGGATTCATCGCCGCCACTAGCATGAAGTTGGCGGGATAGGTGACACTCCCCTGTGCCCTGCTGATCGTGACCACCTTGTCCTCGAGGGGTTGACGCAGGATTTCGAGGTCAGCATGCCCGAACTCGGGGAACTCGTCAAGGAACAGGACGCCCCGATGGCTCAGGCTGATCTCTCCGGGCCTGGGCCAGCGGCCCCCGCCGACCAGACCGGCGTGGGAAATCGTATAGTGAGGAGCCCTGAAGGGACGTTGCCTTATCAGCGGCGTGTCCTGGGGCAACAGCCCGCTGACGCTGTATATCTTGGTCACTTCCAGGGCCTCGTCAACACTCATTGTGGGTAAGATGGAGGACAATGACCGTGCCAGCAGGGTCTTGCCGCTTCCGGGCGGCCCGCTCATGATCAGATTGTGCCCGCCGGCCGCCGCCACCTCCAGCGCCCTCTTGACGTGCTCCTGGCCCTTGACGTGGGCCAGATCGACCCCGGTGCCGAAGGCCTCCGGGGCTTCGACGTCGGCTTGATCGGTCACGAAAGGCGGGATGGCCTCGGAGCCCGAGAGATGTCCCATGAGCTGGGACAGCGATGCTACGGGTATTATGCCAACCCCCGCAACTAGCGACGCCTCCCTGGCATCTACGGCCGGGACAAACACCGTGGATATGCCCTTCTCCCGGGCGAGCCCGACCATTGAGATAATGCCGTGCGCATGCCGGACCGATCCGTCGAGTGACAGCTCTCCCAGGAACAGCATATCTGAGGCATCCGCTGCCACCTGCCCCGAACTGAGTAGGATGCCGACGGCGATGGGGAGGTCATAGGCGGGGCCTGCCTTCTTCAGGTCGGCAGGCGCGAGGTTCACGGTAATCCGCTTCATAGGGAATTGGCATTCCGAGTTGCGGATCGCGGAGCGGACCCGCTCCTTGGCCTCCTGCACCGCGGTGTCGGGCAGGCCGACTATTGCCATGGCCGGCAGGCCGCTGGAGATGTCGACCTCAACCTCGATCTCCTGCGCGTCGAGGCCCACGACGGCGGCTGTCTGAACCTTGGCTAACATGCTCCGAGTTAGTCCCTCTTATGTGAGCATCATTATAGCAGCCCGAAATGGCTTGCACAAACGGAAATGCAGCGTCGTCAGAACCTGGGGTAGTCATGTGTTGCTGTTACGACTCGGACACCCCTCTCCTGGAGCAGGGGAACGTAGGTATTCCAGGAGGCCTCATTGAGGGGATTGTCTGCGATGTAGACTTCGTCGCCTTGACCCAGCCCTTTGTTCTCGACCAGCGGCGATATGTCCTCGATTCGGTTCGACCAGAGCCGTACAAATTTCAAGCTGTCGAGCCCGGCAATCGGCGATATGTCCTCGATCTGGTTTCCGCCGAGGCCCAATTCGCACAGACTGGACAGCCCAGCCAGAGGGGATATGTCGGCAATGGCATTGTCATCCAATGAGAGGCTGGTCAGCGCGCGAAGCTCAGCGAGCGGGCCGATATCCGTTATCCGATTCGAGCCGAGTGTGAGTACCTCCAGGCTTCTGAGACCGGCCAGCGGCGTAACATCGTCGACCCGGCCCCCTGCAACAGCGAGATGCGAGAGGCTGGTCAGGTGGCTCAGTGGCGACACATCCGTGATGCCCAGGCACACGAACTCGAGACGCTCCAGCCTGGTCAGACCCTCAACCCACGAGAGATCACCCGTCCGGTTCCCGTCTCCGATGTCATAGATGATGAGGCCGGTCAGTTCGGTGAGCCCTGAGAGCGGCCGCAGGTCGCACTCGTCGCGTATATGGATCACAAGGTCTTTGAGCTCCGTGCATTCCTCGATCCCGGACAGATCAAAGGTCGGTGCGCTAGCGAGAACGAGCGATTCGATCCGCTCGAGATCGGAATGGCAGAGGTCGCCATGATGCTTTCCGATAGCGGACCGTACCTGCGCTTCGACGTTGGGATCGGCGAAGGTCACCGCACCGGAGTAATAGACTTGCTCTACGACCCCGAGAGTGACCAGCGCCACCACAAACAGTACGACCAGAAGTGTCTTGGCTCTCACGATACTCTCCTGTGACCTATACTGTAGACATCATAGGCCCAAGTGGCCGGACCGTAAATAGCCCTTTCGTCCTATAAATCAGGTTATAGATAGTATAGACAACGCTAATGATCGCGAGTAACAGGTTAGTAATACTACTACCATCATGTGGGTATACCACCGAGTTTTTGGTATTTAGCCTCCATTGACAGCATGTGCTCGCCTATATAGACTGAGGTTTAGGAGACCTTCACGGATTCCGTGTTGTGCGTCCAAGCTCTTCGAGCTGTGTCACCTTAGGCCGAGAGGCTATGGTGGCCAGCCGGCGGGTCGCGAGGCCCCGAGGGCGCAGGTGGAAACGCCGGCGCCTCCCGTGATCGGAAAGGAGAGTGGCAACCATATAGAAGGAACATAGTCACTACATATAACGTATGCAGAGCTTGACTTAGTCGACAGCATCTGCTGCGTATGAACCCGTTCCAGCGGAGGAGCAGACGATGAGTCTGTCCAACGAGTCAGGAGGGTGCAAAGGGGATGCCGGTTCATGGCACCCCCTTTATGTATTGGGGATGGACACCAGGAAGGAGGAACAATGTCGCCTAGTAAGGAGGGAAGATGGAACTAAGCCGTAGAGACTTCCTCAAGGCCAGCGGCGCTGGCATGGGCGGTCTCGTTCTGCTTGGGGCCATGGGGCCCAAGGGCAAGACGCCCAGAGCCATCCCGCTCAAGACAGAGGGGCTCCAGGAAACCTACACCATCTGCTGCTACTGCGGAGTGGGTTGTGGTGCCCTGGTAACTGCCAAGAATGGCAAGGTGATCAACGCCGAAGGAAACCCCGACCATCCCATCAATGAGGGGACACTGTGCTCCAAGGGTCAGGCGCTCGGGCAGTTCCGCACAGTCGATGGTGCGGATAACCCCAACCGCCTGACCAGACCGCTGTACCGCCGGGCCAAGGGGACACAGTGGGAGGAGATATCCTGGGACGAGGCCATCGACAAGATTGCCAAGAAGGTCAAGGATACACGGGACTCGAACTGGCTGTCCACCGTGGACGTCGGGGGCACCACTTACACGGTGAACCGGACCGACGCCATCGGCAACTTCGGTGGCGGCGAGCTCGACAACGAGGAGTGCTATCTGCTGGTCAAGATGGCGCGAGCCCTCGGCCTCGTATACGTGGAACACTGCGCACGTATATGACACTCCGCTACTGTAGCGGCTCTGGCAGAGTCGTTTGGTAGGGGAGCAATGACCAACCACTGGATCGACATCCGTAACTCCGACCGCATAATGATCATCGGCTCCAACGCCGCCGAGAACCACCCGATCTCGTTCAAATGGGTCACGGCAGCCAAAGAGCGTGGAGCTAAGCTGATCAGCGTGGATCCCCGGTTCACGCGCACTTCATCCAAAGCGGACATCTACGCTCCTATGAGGTCAGGGTGTGACATCACGTTCATAGGCGGCATGATCAGGTACATACTGGACGACATGCAGAAGTCGGGGCCCGCAGGGCGCGCCGAGAAGTACAACATGACCTACGTCACCCAGTACACCAACGCCGCCCTCATAATCAGCGATGACTTCGAGGACACGACGAACTCGGCTCACCCGGGCCTGTTCAGCGGCTATACGCCAAGGAATGGCGCCGGGCCGGGCAAGCTGGGAGGGTACGACAAGTCGAGCTGGATGTATGCTGACGCCGTGACTCCCCAGTCAGACCAGGCGCTGGTGGATAACACCTGGAACAACTGGTCGGACCTCAACCCCAAGTGCGTGCTGAGACTGCTCTGGGAGCACTACCAGAGGTTCACGCCCGAGAAGGTCTCGGAAGTGACAGGGTGCCCCGTGGACAAGTTCCTCGATGTTGCAGCAGCCTACGCAGAGTCGGGCAAGACGGGCATGGCCGGCACCATAATGTACGCCATGGGCACGACCCAGCATACCTATGGTACGCAGAACATCAGGGGCTATGCCATCCTGCAGCTCCTGCTGGCCAACATCGGCGTGGCCGGCGGCGGCATCAACGCCCTGAGAGGCACCTCGAACGTTCAGGGTTCGACGGATATGTGCCTGCTTTCCCACATACTGCCGGGCTATCTGGCAGTGCCAACGCACACAGACCAGAGCCTGGACGATTACATCGCCCGCGCAAAGAAGGGTAAGGACTTCATCACCCCGCAGGGCCTCGCCGGCGACAAGAGCGCGAGCTGGTGGTGGTACAACGACGATGACCCCAACTACAAGAAGTACATGGT
>CAZGDV010000115.1:0-8326 GCA_964524995.1 uncultured Dehalococcoidia bacterium
GCGCCAACATGGGAAACACGATCCTGAAGGAAGTGGTGATGAGGGGCCACAGCCCCGACGATTTCGTTGTCTTCGCCTACGGGGGTGCTGGCGCCACGCACTGCGTGGACTACAACAGCCACCTCAAGGCCCCCAAGATCGTTACCTTCCCCTTCGCCAGTGTCTTCTGCGCCATGGGCGGGGCTACGTTGGACCTGAAACAGTGCTACGAGGCCTCCAAGCACGTTGTCCTTCACAGCCCGATGAGGATCCCCAACTACCTGGGTGAATACGACGAGTTCAATGCCGTTGTGGATGGCCTCAAGGAGGTGGCCCTTCGCGACATCAGGAGCGAAGGCTTTGACCCGGACGACGTCGTCCTGGCATTGGAGCTCGACATGAGGTACGGCGATCACCTGATGCTCACCAGGATCGCGTCTCCCAGGCTGCATCTCCAGAGCGAAGAGGACGTGAAGTCTATCTGTGACGCGTTCACGGCCATACACCTGGCTAGATACGGTGAACTGGCGGCGATACCGGTAACCGGAATCAACGTGGAGAACTTCTACCTCTTCGCCTCGGTGCCTCTCTCGAAGCCCCAGCTTCCCACATACCCTGATGAGGGTGAGAGCCCTGACAGTGCGCTCAAGGGCACGCGACCTGTCTACTGGAAACAGAACGGCGATTTCATAGAGACGAGCATATATGATGCCGACCTCCTGCGGCCCGGCAACGTGGTGGTTGGGCCGGCGGTGATCGAGGCAAGAGACACCACTATCGTTCTGCCTCCTGATACGAAATACAGCGTGGACAAGTACCTGAGCGGCATCATCGAGAACGTGTAGGGGAGACGGCTATGCCAATTGACGAAGAGATCCTCAATCGCGTTCGACCCGAGGAGCCAACCGCACTCGAGCGTGAGTGGGTGGACAAGATCGGGGTGGACGAGTTCTCGGTCTATCTGATGAAGCTCGAGTTGATCTGTGAGGAAGCCAAGCAGAACATGATCATGACGGGCCTGTCGCCAGCGATCCAGGGCATGGACTGCGGCGTCGGCGTGTACACGGCTTCAGGAGACCTGGTTGCGGCCTCTGTCGGTACCTACCTGCACATCTGCAGCGGTCAGGTTCCCATCAAGTACATCCTGAAGCACTACAAGGACGACCCATCGGTTGGCATACACGAGGGCGACGTCTGGTTCTGCAACGACGTCCTGTATGGCGGCTTCCACAACCAGGACATGCTCAACATCGTTCCCGTATTCTACAAGGGCGAGTTGATAGCCTGGGCGGTCGCGGCGGCCCACGAGCCGGAGACGGGTGCCGCAGAACCCGCTGGCTACGTGCCGTACGCCAAGAGCAGGTACGAGGAGGGTGTCAAAGCGCCGCCGGTGAGGGTGGGGTCCAACTACCGGATCGAGTCCGATTTCTTCGACTTCTTCTCCAACATGCTGCGGGACAAGGTAACTCCGCATGACATGAGGGCCAAGGCAGCCTGCTGCTTCAAGATGGGCGAGAGGCTGATCGAGATCGCTGAGGAGAAGGGAATCGGATTCTTCGTCGGCCTGATGAGGAAGTCGTTGGAAGCGGTGTACGAGGCGGGCAGGCAGCGCATAGCCAGCCTGAATGATGGCATGTATCGTCACGTCATATTCTTCGACCTGCAGGGGAGGGAGGAGGCGCTCGGGTGTGTGCACATCATGCTGGTGAAGAAGGGCGAGACGCTCATGGTTGACCTGTCCGGCAGCTCGCCGCCCACGATGTCCTTCCTCAATAGCAAGCCCCACGTCGTCAGGGGGCTTTTGGCCGGCTTGCTCATGCAGTACCTGTTCGCAGACTTCCCAGTCAGCACAGGGCTGCTGGCCCCGTTCGAGTTCAAGGTGCCGCCGGGTACGATAGTGAACGCACCCGATGACAGAGCCATGTCCGGCTCGATGAGGATCACCGCGCCGGTGGTGAACGGAGCCATGGTCTGTCTGGCCAAGATGCTTTTCGATAGCGAGTACAGGGACAGGGTGACGTCTCCCCCTGCCATGAGCGGCGTCGGGTTGGCACCGGGGGGAGGTGTGGACCAGTACGGGGGCATAGTGATAGGGATGATCGGTACGATCATCATCAATGCCTGCGGAGGTCCCGCCACGCCGGTCTACGACGGCATGGACGCCGGCCAGTTCTGGTTCTCGGGCTTCGCCGACTGCCTCGACGTCGAACACGGCGAGGTACAGACGCCGGTTCTGCATCTCTTCCGCAACGTTATGATGGACCAGGGAGGCGCGGGCAAGTTCCGGGGCGGTTCGACGCTCTGCCAGGGGTATATATTTCGCAATGCAAAGGGGCCTTCCAGACTCATCTTCAACACCGCGACCTCCAGAGTACCCCATACCCCTGGCCTGATGGGTGGCTATGCGGGAGGCATCAACCCGTTCCTGGAGATCAAGAACACCGACTGGGAGCCGCTGTTTGAGGGCGCAAGCGAGGAGATCCCGACCACGTACCACGAATTGGCGGAGAGCCGGAAGGTACACTACAGGGCGACTCAGTTCGTCTCCGATGACTTCTTCATGAACGGCGACGGCGTCGCCTGCGGTTCCGGTTCATCCGGCGGCTACGGCGACGTCCTGGAACGTGACCCCGAGCTGGTGATGGAGGACGTCAGGAAGCGGATAACGTCTCCATGGGCCGCGAGGAATGTGTATCAGGTAGCCTTCGACGAGCAGACGCTGGAACTCGATCCCCGGGGGACGGAGAAGCTGCGGCAGCAGGAGCGGGAACGCAGAAAAAGCCAGGGCAAGCCCTACGACGAGTTCATGAAGGAATGGCAGGAGAGAAAGCCGAAGGACGAAATAATCCGCTCCTACGGGCCCTGGCCCGACGGCATAGGCTAGCATGCCCCGAAGCTCCAAGGAACTGGTTCAGGCCTTCTTCGCGACCAAGCCGGTCGATCGACCCCCGTTCATCCCTCTGATTGCCTCCGCTGCTGCACAGTTCATGCAGGTGCCTGTTCAGCGCATGTACTCCGATCCGACCGCGCTGGCCAATTCGCTGCATGCGTGCCAGCGATTGTTCAAGCACGATGCGGTGGTTGTCCTGTTCGATCAGACCCTCGAAGCCGAGGCCCTCGGCTGTGAGCTCGCCTGGGACGAGGGCGGGCCACCGAGGGTGGGCTCACCCGCCGTCAGCGGCGCGGGAGACATCGAGGCCCTGGATAGCGCGATTGAAGCCAAGGGGAGAGTTCCGGTGGTGCTGGAGGCCGCTAAGCGCCTGGTCGTGACGGCGGGGCAGGACTGTGCCGTGTTGGGGGCCGTCACCGGGCCGGTCACCATCGGCAAGCACCTCCTGGGTGACTCGTTCCTCGAGCTGGCGTCCACGGACGGCGATGCCTTCCGCAGGGTAATCGAGTTCTCGGGGAGGGTCGCCGTGGCACTGTCCAGGGCCTTCGGCGAGCTGAAGCTCGATGGTCTGGTCGTGTCCGACCCTGATCTGGTGTCCCTGGCTGGTGGGCACTACGAGAACGTGAACAGCGTTCTCAAGACACTGCACAACGTGACGGGTTTCTATAACATGCCGCTGATACTGCACACCGGCGGCGTACCTGCGGATGGTATGGATGCCTTCCTGGGACTGGAGGCCGACGCTTTCTCGGCGAGCGGTCTTGTGGGCACGGGCGAAGTGCCGCCCGGCAGGATGCTCGGTGTTCCCGTGCCTGCCCCCGCCCTCGCCGGGACCCCGCCTGACATCGAGCGAGCCGTGCAGGAGCTTCTCGCGGCTGTTCGTAGCCGCGCGGTCTTCGTGACCACTGAGGGAGAAGTGCCCGTGAGGACACCAGCCGCGAACCTGCACAAGCTCGTGCAGGCAATAGCTGCGGGTTCCTAGTGTGTAGTGTCGTGTAGTATAATGTGCGCGGATAGTCGCGGCCACGGAGGAGAACATGCCGAAGATAACCGATGAGATGAAAGAGTTGATGAAGAACAACCCGGCCTACGTTGCTACGGCCACGCCCGATGGCATCCCCAGTGTTGCGCCCAAAGGGAGCACCAGGGTTCTCGACGACGAGCATATAGCCTTCGCCGAGTCGTCAGGCAAGCGAACATATGATAACATCAAGAACAACCCCAAGGTGGCTATCATAGTTGCCGACATGGCCCAGTTGAAGTGCCTGCGCTTCTCCGGCTCAGCCGAGGTGATCACCGAGGGCGAGCTTTTCGACAAGTTCCAGGAGAGAATGAAGAAGATGGGCGCCCCGGCCGCGCAGGCGGTGATAAAGGTCAGGGTTGAAGAGATATACGACTGCGGCGTGCCTAGCTTCGGCAAGAGGATAGCCTAGGCGACCGGCCGCCGCCCTCCCACAGCATACCGATGCGCATAGGTTTGATCTCGGACACCCACGTACCGGACGCTGTCGAAGCCATCCCACCGGAGGTGGCGCAGGTGTTCGAGGGAGTTGACCTTATACTCCACGCCGGAGATATCTACGCAGCCTCGGTCCTGGACGACCTGGAACAGATCGCTCCGGTTATCGCGGCCAGAGGCGATGACGATTACGCGCTCGACGACCAACGGGTCGCCGACATCCAGCGACTCACTCTCGAAGGGGTTGACGTCTACCTAATCCACTCCTCGCAGTACTGGGCACGTGATCTAATCGTCCACCCCGGGGAGCATGGTCTGGATGCGGCACCGGACGTAGTCGTCTTCGGGCACACTCACAGGGACCACGTTCAGAGGGTAGGCCGGTCCCTGCTGGTCAATCCGGGCAGCGCCACGTTGCCGCAGTACCAGATGCGGTTGGGGACGGTAGCTCTGTTGGACATCGAGGGCGGCCAGGCCCGCGCGCGAATCGTCGAGCTCGGGTCCGTGGCCGAGTGAACCTTCCGAGGCAACTTGCATGAGAGAGGAACATCCGCCTGAATCCCGATGGGCCATCACCAGAGCCGGGGAGGCCAGGGAACGGGCCGCCCTGCAGCGCGAGCGCTTCTATGAGCTCGTGGAGGAGGCGCTGGATGCCCTGCCGGACGAGTTCAAGGAGAGTCTGGACAACCTCGAGATCGTAGTGGCCGACTGGCCGACCGCATATCAGCTCGCCAGAACAGGCATCAGGAACAGGTTCGGGCTCATGGGCCTGTACGAAGGCGTACCGCACACCAGGCGCGGCCATGGGTACGGCATGGTGCTGCCCGACAAGATCACCGTGTTTCGCAAGCCCATAGAGGCGCGGTGTCGCTCGTGGCAGGAGGTGGAGCGGGAGGTGCACAGGGTAGTGCGGCACGAGATCGCGCATCACTTCGGCACCGACGAGGACACGCTGCGCATAATCGAGGGCAGGTGGGAGGAGGGGCAGGGTGGGGAAGCCCCCTAGGCCCCAGCCCGGCGGATTCAGCTTCGCTTGACAGCCGCGAAGGCATTTGATATTCTCCGAGATGCGAACGGCCGTTCCTCGCTGGCGCGTTCGTTTGCTGTTCGGGAGGGGATATAGCTCAATTGGGAGAGCGCTGCGTTCGCATCGCAGAGGTCGGGGGTTCGAATCCCCCTATCTCCACCATACCCCTGTAGCTCGCAGGATAGAGCAGCGGCCTCATTAGTCGATGCTCGCTCCTTCTTCCTCAAGATACTCTGCCGTCCTCAAGCAACCTAGCAATGCCCCGTAGTGTCCGCAAGCCGAATCCCTCCTGGTGTCCCATTTCCCCTGTGATTCACAGAAGTACTATTACGCGAGTACTCCTGACGGATGCACACAAGTACCGGCTGCAACAAACCGAAGTTTGGAATCGGGGGAACGGACGTACCAGGTCTGTAGATGACGGAAGTACCCGTTTAGCGGTACTGAAGTCCTGAATCCGGGGGGTCCCGATAGGTTCGGGCAGTTGACGTTTTTCCTACTCGCCAATTAGACTTTAGTACTACCAGTAAGTTCTCCCAAAACATTCACAATCACAACGAGTACGTGAACAAGGGTGCGTTGATTCACCAGCTGTAAATGGTCACTTGGCTGGTGAGGAGCGAGTAGTGAAACCGACCTGACTTGGGGTCGGTTATTTTTTCTCTTTGGCAGGGAGCTTATCTGGAGGCGATCGGATGAGGGTGCATAGAGTAGCTTTGCTTGTCTTACTTGTTGTTGGCCTGTTCACCGCGTTTGCCATCGCCTATCCTGCCCTTGCGTATGGAGCAGGAGCACACACTACTACCGGCGATGGGAATGCCCCAAACATAATCTCAGACTTCGACGAGACGTATGAGACCGCTCTGAAGTCCCCATTCCAATCAGTGAGCCAGGAGATCGGCGACGACAGCGTCTGTCAGTTCTACAGGAAGTTGATCGGAGAGATCGGCCTGGACAAATGACCGGTCTCCTGTGACTGTCCGCGACCTGCCTCAGATGAAGCCGTTTCCTCCACGACTCCCTTCTTTGTTCCGATAGCTTGCTTGCATCACGTGCCGTTTCACCTGTATCAATCGTGTTGTAAAATGTCATCGTTGTCTTTTTGGTGTGCGTTGAGCTGGCTTCAGGGAAACCAACACCGGGAATAAGGACTATTCGCTCGTCCTTATGTAACTGGTTCTGGTGAGGGAGGTTGCTATGGCCGATACTTTGTCTAGGTTACAAGAGTCTGTTGTCAGTGGAGATGAAGAGCTGGCCCACGAATTGGCCCAGACGGCGCTGGAGGAGGGCAATCAGCCTGACTCCATCTTAGAACAGGCCTTGGCTACTGCTGTACGAAAAGTGGCTCAGCTATCGAGGGATGGCAAGTCATTCATGCCCGACATCCTGATGAGTATAGACGCTTTCAATGCAGCCATGGATTCGATCAGAGCTGATCGAGCGGGTGAGATTACTATAGCAGGCAAAGTGGTCATAGGCACGGTCGCCGGAAACGTCCATAGACTCGGTAAGACGATGATTGTCGCTATGTTGGAGGCGTCTGGTTTTGAGGTCATCAACCTGGGTGAGGATGTACCAGCCACTACCTTCGTGGACACAGTACGGGAGGTCAAACCGGATGTACTGGCATTGGGCTGCTATACCACCGTAGCTACATTGGAGCTCAAGAAGGTTGTCAAATGTCTGGAGGATAGCGGTCTCAGGAAAGACGTCATTGTGATAATCGGCGGAGAGTCAACCTCCCAGGGATTTGCCGATGAGCTTTGTGTGGACGCCTGGGGCGAGGATGTCCTCGATACCGTGGAAAAAGTGAGACAACTCGTGGGATCGAGATAACCTCCGCCAAAGCGTAATCATCTACCGGGAAGAGTTCAAACCATTCAAGAAGCCTGGTCTAGTTAGTCTTTGTTTCCTCCTGCTGTATACGTGACTCCAGCTCAGCCTGCATTTCCTGGATTATGGGAAGTACCTTTTCAGCATCTTCGTACTGCTCTGGTGATGGCTTGATCTCAAACTTGGTGATGTTGCTCACCGCTTCCACGATATGATTTCGGGCATCGTTGAGGGCGGACATGAGGAAGTACAGGTCGCGGTCCTTCATCTTCTTGATGTTCCTTCTGTAGGCCTCGAGATCAATAGTCAGCGCTTTGAGTATCAACTGGTGTGATTTGGTATATTCGGTAACCCTTACCATTTGGCCTCCCACATGTTCGAGACAGCTCACGCAGGCTGTCATTACTCTGTCTGCACCGCATGACTTGGCGTTTGTGCGGGAGCAAAGTCTACCAGTTACCAGGATGAAAGGCAAGCCATTTATAGCTTGATTGCTTGGATTGATGGCCTTTGCTATAATCCAGTCGGTGAATAGGGTTAGAAGGTGAGGCTGAACCAGATCAGAGGTCCAGCTTGCTGTAGCTCTATCTCCACCATGCCCCTGTAGCTCAGAGGATAGAGCAGCGGTTTCCTAAACCGCGTGTCGGGTGTTCGAGTCACCCCAGGGGTACCATAGCCGAATGAATCTCCCGTACCACCCTTGAAGACGCTTCAATCGAGCTGTATGATTCGTACCCTGAGGGCCTCCGGCCCTCAAACCGGCCCAGGTCGGGATATGATCTGCGATGGAGGTGCAAACGGAGATGGAAAGATGGGTTCTCATCGCCGAAAGCAACTGCTCTGACCCGGCAAGAGAAGAGGAGTTCAACCACTGGTATGACACTGTTCACGTGCCGGATGTCCTGGAGACACCGGGCATACTGAGAGCGAGGCGGTTCAAGAATGACGAGCCGGTTGAAGGGCGTGGTAAGTACTTGGCGATCTATGAAGTGGAGACCGAGGACATTCAGCAGACTGTCTCGCGCTTCGGCGAGATCATAACCGAGAAGTGGCAGCAAGGTCGTATGTCTGAGCTTCTGGCCCCCGATTTGTATGTAGCTTTCTTCAAACAGATAGGCCCACCTATAGAGGGTAAGTA
>CAZGDV010000116.1:0-8316 GCA_964524995.1 uncultured Dehalococcoidia bacterium
GCCCAGAGCTTTCTCCACGCCCTGAACATGCAGATGTACTCGAAGAAATCGTTGCACTGTGCGATCTGGAAGCCGATCCCGGTCATGAACTTGTCAGGATCAAGCCCCGCCGCCTTGCAGGAGTCCGCGACCGCGACGGCCGTGCCCAGACAGAAACCCATCTGATGGATCGCGTCAGCGCCCGTCTCCGAGATCGCGTGCCCCTGGATGTTGGTGTGGTTCCACCTGGGTATGTTGTTGACGCAGAAGTGGATGTTGTCCGTAGCAAGCTTCAGAGCGTCCTCGGTCTCCCACATGAAGTTGGGCGCGTACCATGCCGTGAACACCCAGTTCATGGTGTTGCCACGCAAGTCGGCTCTATTGAAGCCCTTGCTCTCAGCGTAGGCGATGTAGGTCGCGAACATCGGCAAGGTGTCGCCGTTGATCAGTATGATGCTGTTCTTGGAGAGGTCGAGGTCGCCGAGCATTCTGGCGAAGTCCTCGTCCGTGTTGCAGGAGACGCCGTCCTTGCCTATGTAGCCCTCGGCCTCGGGATCATCGGGGTCTATTCCGAAGTAGCCGGGATAGTCCCAGACCAGGTTGTACGCCCTGCCGCCGAAGTAGCCCTCCATGCCGGCCTTGGTCAGGGCTTCCATCCGCTCCTGCGTGTGCTCAGGCAGGCCATACCCGTGCACCGGCTGGTTTATCCACGGTTGGAACTGATAGTGCAGCGGGTAGTTACTGCGCATGTAGGGGTACGACCCCGGCTGGCCTATCTCGTTCTCGAAGTCGATATCCTGAATGTCGAGTGGCGTGTACACCGGCTTGATCGGAATACCCGAGTTGGTCTTCGAAGAGAAGTCCCTCTCGTACCTGGCGACCGCCTGGGCCCACTGCTCCTGCAGTTTCTTGGCCGCCTCCAAGGTCTTTTCATCGAACATTCGCTTTCTCCTCCTTTGTCTCCTCCTTGATCGGGCGGCTAGCGCCCCTTGAACTCCGGCTTGCGCTTCTCCATGAACGCTGCCTTGGCCTCGGCCACGTCCTCGCTGGAGAAGATGGCCGGCATCATCGCCATCGTCCAATCCCAGTCCTCGCGGCATTTGCGGTTGAGCACCCTCTTGATCATCTTCTGGGCAAGAGGAGCACCCTTCTTCATGCCCTCGGCGATCTTCAGGGCCTCCTCCATCAACTGATCATGAGGAACAACCCTGTTGATAAGCCCGGCCTCCTTCGCCTCCTGGGCTGTGAAAGTGGCGCCTGTCAGGGCCATGTAAGCGATCGTACGCTTGCCCAGGTGCTCGGCCCCGCGCAGCAGAGTCTCTATCGGTATCTGTCCCCAGTTCACCTCCCTTGTGCTGAACTTCGCTTTGTCGGAAGCAATGACTACGTCACAGGACAGCGTGATTCCCGTGCCGAAGCCGTAGGCATAGCCATTGACCGCTGCGATCACGGGCTTCGGCAGGTATTCGAGGTGCATGAACGGCTTAGCCACGTTCTCTATGAATATCACGCCGTTGATGATCTTGTCGAACTCGAACTTGCCCACGTCGGCACCGGCACTGAACGCCTCACCTCTGCCTGTGAGAATGACCACCCTGATGTCGCTGTCATTCTCGATGTCCGTCAGCGCGTTATCGAGGTCGGTGAAGACCTGGGGACTGGCAGCGTTCATCTTGTCAGGGCGGTTGAACCAGATGGTCGCTATCTGATCCTTCTTCTCGAGCTTTATAGTCTCGAACTTCATACCCTGCATTCCTTTCCTGGGAGCTTCCTATCAGCGCTTACCCTCCAGCAAGGGGCTTGAGGGTAGCGCACCTTGAGGAAGGAGCTCCTAGTCGTAGCCTATCGCCTGCAGCTCCTTGTTCAGGATCTCGTTCAGGTAACCCAGCCTCTCCTTGCCCGGCTTGAAGTCGAACTGCACGGTGCCGTAGGGATCGACCTCCTCCCTGAGGAGTCGGACCTGCTCGGCGGTCGGCTTCTTCGTAGTAGGTATGTCCTTGGGCACTTCGAGGTCGAAGCCGGTATTCTCCATCACCTGCTCGGCCGTGACTCCCGGATGAAGCGATTCGATCTTGAACGGCTTGTCCTTTTCTTCCTTGGCCATGACGCAGAGACCGGTTATGTAGCGGATCGGGCCGGGCCTGTAGCCTGCCTTGATCCTCTCTTCCGCGCCGATGACGTATCGAGTACCGGTGATAACGTCCACCTGCGGAACGAACGTCATCTTCGAGTGGTTCGGGAAATACCCGAGCATCTTGCGGTGCATCTTGATGACCTCAGGGGCTCCCGCGCCTCCGGGGCCGCGCAGCTTCGGGCTGTTGTAATCACCGACCACGGAGAGGTTGATATTGCCGTGCTGGTCGGCCTGGATGCTGGAAATGGCCTCGACGTCTCCCCTTCCCTTCAGGTGTACGGAGTTGAGGTCCTCCAGCATCGTCCACAGGCAAGCTGCTCCCCTGGTTGCGCACGACTCGGCCCTGATGAACGAGAGCGCGAACGGTCGGAAGTCGACCGCCGCATAGGCCAGCAGAGTGCTGTTGGGAGCGTGGGTGATCTTCGCCAGTATGTAGCTCGCGTAGGCCAGCGGAGTAAACGAACCCAGGACTATGACATCGCCGTCCTCTATCTCTCTCGCTATGGCGACGCACATCAACTCGGCAACTGTGTAGTCTTCTGCTTGCTGCGTCATAGGTATTTCACCTCCCGTGCAAGTCTCTTCAGCACCGCGGCCTGCCTCATGCCGCCTATGGCGTCCAGGTACTCGAACTCCGGCTTCATCACGTATTCGTCCAGGTACTGCTTGAATGTCTCCGGGCTGCTCGCGGCCTGCATGTACTTCATTATGTGCCAGGGATCGAACACGTAGTCCGGCGCGCACGAGCAGGGGTGAGCCCCCAGGGGTGCCTCGATGACCATGTCCACCTGGAACTTGGGCACCTTGGTCTTTAGAGGCTCTCTTCTTATCTCCTCGCCGCTGACCACTTCCTCTACGGAAACGATGCGCTTCTTCGCCGCCCTCATCATCTCCAGGTCTGTGCCGGACGTGCCCTCGATCTGGACGTTGCCTGTGCAGTCGGCGCGCGTTCCGTGGATTATGGCGACGTCGGGCACTATAGCGGCCGCCGCTATGAGCTTCTCGCCGGTGAACGGGCAGTCGATCTCCTTGTAGAACTCGGGCCTGTACTTCACCAGGTCGGAACCGAACGGCCCCCTGTAGGGAAGAAACGACACGTTTCTCCCGCCGGCCTCCAGGCCTATTATGACCGCGAGTCCGGTCAACTCATCGTAGGGCAGGCCCTCTTTCTCAATCGCCCTGCGGAAGTTCGGCGCGAGTCCGAAGGCCTCCATGCTGACGAAGGAGAACATGAGCCTGCTCAAACACCCGGCTCCGATGAGCATGTCGATGTCCACACTGCCGACCACAGTAATCGCGGTCAGGTTCTTGATGCCGGACCGGATGATCTCGCGGATGATCGCCATGGGATGACCGCCCAGCCAGGAGCCACCTATGGCGACCTTGTCCCCATCCTTGATGATCTTGGTTATGTCACCCAGCTTGCCAACCTTGTTCTCTGTTGTCATACACTTCTCCTTTCGTCTGGACTCCTCTTGCATCGACCTGGAGCTGCGACAACGCGGTGGGTCTTTCCGGCGATCAAGGTGATTCCTGATGCTTTGGGGAGGCTTGCTTCACACAGTCCCTAAGGCGGACGGCACTCGTTGCCCCAAAGCGGATACTGGTACTGAGCGCGGCTAGTGAGGTTCAGGTGGCCCTACTCCTACCCATCCATTGACCTGGACGCTTGCAGCCCAAGTGCACTCTAGTGGCACGGAGTTACAAAAACGTAAGAGTGACATTACAAAGAAGTTACTCTGGGGTAGAGAGCGGATGCGCGGGTTTACGGCGGGTGACGAATCCCGACGGAGTGTCTTCAGAACCCAAGGCATGTGTTGTTGACCTGATTCTCTAGTTCGAGGGCGGCCTCGCCATGAGGTACCCGATACCAGGCTTGGTGAGAATGAGCTTGGGGTTGCTGGGGTCGTCTTCCACCTTCTCACGCAGCCGTCGAATGTAGACCCTCAGTGTCTCGACGGCTCCGGGGTGGTCCTCGTTCCAGAGCGCCTCAGCCAGGCGCGAGTGTGTGACGACATGACCGATGTTTCTCATCAAGTGCTCGACTATGCGGCCCTCGATGATAGTCAGGCTTATCTCCTTGCGCCCGTAGGCAAGCTGAGAGGCTGTTGGATTGAAGCGCAAAGGGCCGCAGATGATGGGGGCCTCCTCGTCGGGGGGGGCGTGTTTGCGCAGCTGTGTCCTGAGCCGGGCCATGAGCTCCCTCTGCCTGAAAGGCTTGGCCATGTAGTCGTCTGCGCCAAGCTCCAGTCCCCTGATTATGTCGTCCTCCTCCGCCCTCACCGTAAGGACCAGAACGGGGACCGACGAGAATCTCCTCACCTCTTTGAGCACCTCGAGGCCGTCCATATCCGGGAGGTTGAGATCAAGGATCACGACATCCGGCCCCTCGCTCTCCACAAGCCCGACGCCTTCATCCCCTAGCCTGGTCGAGACCATCTTCACCTCGGGCCAGTCAATCTTCGCGGCCAGCTCGATGAAATCCACGATCTCCTGGTCATCCTCGATGATCAGCACCTTCCATAGCTTGCGCTCGTCCTCGGCCTCCGTGGCGGGCCATTGTACGGATGTCAAGGTAGGGAGAGAGAAGCCGAAGGTAGACCCCTTGCCCACGCGGCTCTTCGCCCAGATCTCCCCGCCGTGAAGCTCGACCAGCGTCTTGCAGAGGGCGAGACCCAGCCCCAGCCCCCCCGTCCGCCGCCTGTCGCCTCCGACGCGGTGGTAGGGCTCGAACAGGCGCTCCTGCTCGTAGTTGGACATGCCGCGACCGGTGTCCTGGACTTCGACTATAGCGAACCCATCGCTGGCCTGGGCACGCAGAGTGATCTTGCCATCCTTTGGTGTGAACTTGATGGCATTGCTGAGAAGGTTGAAGACGACTTGCTGCACTCTATCCGTGTCCGCGCGAACCATGGGCAGGGAGGCGGGCAGGTCCAACACGAGGGACTGGCCATGTCCGGCGACCACAGGTGCCATAGCCTCGCCTATCTCCCTTACGATCCTCAACAGATCGGTCTGCTCGACGTTGAGGGCGAGCATCCCCACCTCTCCTCTGGCGAGGTCGAGAAGCTCGTCTACCCTCTTGTTGAGATTAGACGCGCTCCGGTTTATGTTCTTCGCGAGCCCCTGCAGGTGATCATCCTGCAGCTTCGCCAGCAACAGATCGCTGGCGGCCAGCACCGAGGTGAGCGGCGTCTTCAGCTCGTGGGCAAGCTCCCTCGTGAACTCGACCCTCCGCTTCATCTCCTTCTCGACCTGCCGCCGCAGCTCCCTCTCCTGCTTGTACAGCTCCTGCAGCTTCTCCTGGGCCTGCTTCCGCTCGGTGTTGTCTCTTGTTATCGCTATGAATCCGATGGGCACTCCGTCGGCGTCCCTCAGCACAGCGCAGCTGAGTTCGGCGTCGAATTCCCTCCCGTCCCGCGTAAGCAGTGTGTACTCGATGTTCTCCACGTGCCCGGTCTCGAGAGTCCGTTCCAGTACATCCTTCGCCTGGGCGCGGTACTTGTCGGGGATGAGCTCCAGCGCACTCTTGCCGATGACGTCATCCCTGCTGCTGTAGCCATGCATCCGAACGGCCGCCTCGTTCACCTTGACCACGTCGCCATTGAGGTCGGTGACCATCATCCCGTCGGTGACTGACTCGAACATGAGCCGCATTTCGCTCTCCGACTTGCGGAGTGCCTCCTCCATGCGCTCGCGTTCCGCCATCTGAAGGCGCAGCGCCTCGTTGGCCCGGGCGAGCTCCCCCGTTCGCTTCTCATCCCTTATCTCCAGCTCCTCGTGGGATTTGCGGAGCGAGTCCTCTTCGAGCTTGCGTTCGGTGACGTCATTGCCCAGACTGAGCGTTCCCACGATCCGGCCTGCGTCGTCCCTGAGCACGCTGCTGTGCAATGAGACGATTCTCTGCTCGCCGCTGCTGGTCAGGACTCGCATGGAGAAGTACTCGAGAAGCTTCCACTCGCCCGCCATGAGCCTGTCGAAGGCTAGTCTTGCCTCGTTCCTCTCCTGCTCGGGCACGAAGGCATCGAACCAGTTCTTGCCTACGATATCCTCTTCCGGATAGCCCAGGACCTCGCAGAGCCTCTTGTTTACCAGACTGACGCTCTGGTCGGCATCGAGACCCAGGAATATGACGCCGGCGACGTCCAGGTAGGCCTGCGCTGGATTTCTATCCTTTGACAATCCACCCTCCAATGCCGCAGACGACTCGTGGATGGCTGAGTGTAGCGAGAGTAGCCCGAAAAGGCCCGATCCTCAATCCGGGGTGGCGTGGCACATGGTTATGGTAAGGAAAATGCTATCATTCGTCGCGTTCACTGTCAACGCAGCCGGAATCCGCGCTCGTACGGGATGCCGCTCGACGAGGTCGCGGGGCCTCCGAGCCCCAGGACCTCCGTACACTGCGTGTAATACCATTGTAATGCCCCATCCCGGATTGGCAACTGCTTTGGGGCAGACCGATTGCCTTCAGGCGTTCCATGTAGTAGCCTATCGTAAACGAATCGCCGGAGTCTGTTCGGGGCAATCGTATGATCAGCAGCGACAAGCAAGAGAAGGCCGAGTTGCTCAACGCGTTCTTACAGCCGTGGAACGAGGCGCTGGACAACCCGCGCCAGACTCAGGACAAAGTCCTGAACACGCTCCTGGAACACTACGTCAAGACCGAGTACGGGGCGCAGCATGGCGCTGCGCACATACAGAGCATCGGCGACTATCGCCGCGCATTCCCGATCGTAACCTACGAGGACTGCAAGCCGCTGATGCAACGGGTGATGGCCGGGGAGGTGAGCCTCCTGCTCAGCGAGGAGCCTGTTGCCTGGGCGATCACGCGCGGCACCACCAAGGGAGAATCGAAGTTCATACCGATGACTCCGACCGACATAGGCATGAGAGCCAGCGCGGGGCGGGCTGCCCTCAACTACGCGCTAGCGAGTGGTCAGTATGACCTGTTCGAGGGTGCCAATCTGAACCTCAACTTCCCCTCCGTCATCGGTACGGTGAAGGTGGGAGACAGGGAGCTGGACTACGGATACAGCTCGGGCATATATCTCAAGCATGTGTCGGCGTTCACACCCATTCGCTCGGTCCCGACGCAGGAGGAGATCGACGCCATCGGTGGCAGTACGGCCGTCAGCGCCTGGGAGGCACGCTTCGAGCTGGCTTTCGAGAAGTGCAAGGACGAGGACGTCACGCTGGTGGGTGGTGTGGCGCAGACAGCCCTGAGCTTCGGTCGCTACCTGCGCCGCGCCCACGGGGTCTACCCGAAGGACCTTTGGCGCGCTCGCGTCATGACCCTGGGCAGCATGCCGGGCATAAACACGCACCACGAGGCCGCCCTGCGGGCGCTATACGGGCGCGTCGCCATTCGTGAGATCTATGGTGCGACAGAGGGGATGTTCGGCCAGCAGAGAGACGAACACAGGGCGTGGGTGCCGAACTACGACCAGTTCCTGTTCGAAGTGCAGACGCGCTCGGGCATCAAGTTCATGCACGAGATGAGGCCCGGCGAGATGGGCAGCCTCGTGGTATCGACTCCGGTGCTGCCCCGATACAAGATCGGCGACCTGATACGGGCCTTCCGCCCGCCGTACTTTCGCTGTATCGGCCGCGAGCGCTGGTGGACGCCGCTGGATTACTTCTGGGGCGAGCTGATGACGCTCAACCTCGACCGGCTGTAGGCCTCAGCGACGCCGCAGGAAGGCATGGAACAGGATAATCACCGCGATTGCTATGAGTACGCCCACCCACACATAGTCCCACGAATCGAGCAGGTCACCCAAGCCAACGCCCAAGAGTATGAACCCGAGTATCAGGCCCCCGGCGATGGGTCGCCGGGCCTCGGGTACCATCATCCGGTAGAGCGTGCCGAGCAGCACAACGGCCCCGAACCCTGCCAGGAACACAGACCAGCCTTTCCACCAGTCCCAAGCCTGCTCGCTCGGGAAGTCCGTGGCCTCCGCCAGAATCACGAGCGCGCCCCAGATGAGCACCCCCGACCACATGACGGCGTTGACCCGGTCCCGACGCCACTTCTCCGCCCACCCCTTGTTCTTCTCCTCCTCCTTCTCGTCCTTCTCCCGCCGCTTCTCCTCGTCCTTCTCTCCGCGTCTGCGTTCGGACATGGCACCTCCTCAACACCTCTTCATGGGTTCATGCGGAGTTGGTGGCGTATTGTATCACTGTTTGCGAAGGAACACAAATCC
>CAZGDV010000117.1:0-7655 GCA_964524995.1 uncultured Dehalococcoidia bacterium
GAGCCTGTCTGCTTCGCCGAGGTCGCCACGGGCCTCGGGATAGACATCGGCGAGCGTGTCGAGAGCCCGGGTTCTGAGCGGGCACTCCGGATCCTGCTGGAGAGCGATGACTTCCAGCAACTCACGAGGAGGAAGAGCACCGAAGCAAAGAATCTGCTGGCAGACTATCTTGCCTGGACAGGATTCATGGGAAAACCCAGCGTAGCCCTTGTGGATTCCAATTCCGAGGGCAAGACCCAGTCGATGCTGCAGCGGGCTTTCGCAAATGACAAGCAGTATCCCGACGTGCGCGGATACTACATCAACCTTGTTGACGTCAATGCGCACGCAGGGCCCCGCCCCGACGCGAGCCGACTCGAAGGAGTAGTCAGCGACTGGCGCACGGACGCAGGCGCGAAGCACAGGGCCTTTGTCCGCTTTGGGCTCCTCATCGAGCTGTTTGCGCATCCCAACCATGGTGTCACCGTCGGATACAAGCGTATTAACGGGAGAACGATCCCCGTCTTCAGACGCACGCCGCAGGAAAGCCAGTATCCGGCGACCAGTCAGGCTTTGCAGGGGATGTTGGCCTACGCGAGAGACTATGGCAGGTACCGCATCCTGCACACCTACGGCTGTGAGGAGTTACTGGAGCACATAAGAGCCGACGTGCTGCAGTGGATCACCTCTCCCCCCAAGCGCGATGCACAAGCGCTGAGGGGTTTGTACCTGGTAGGAGACTGGCCCAAGGAGTCGAGAGTCAATGTAGTCGAGCAGATGAAGGTCAGGGATCTTTTGTCGGTCAAGTCACTGCACCGCAGAATCGAGTCTTCGGCATGGCGTGAAGGTACCTTGGTACTGGTACCGGTGCCAGGGCTCAGGTGGCTGTGTCGGACGATTGGGCAGGCCAGGAACCGCATGCAGGGTCCTGGCTCCAACGCTCCCGCATCTGGAGCAGAATCGGTGCGGTGACTGCAAAGGAAGTGCGATGATATCGGTCGTCTGTGTTTACAACAACGAGGAAACGCTCAAGAACGTCCTGCTGAAGAGCCTCAAGCGGCAGACAGCCGACTTCGACCTGATAGCGCTCGACAATCGGAGCGGCAGGTTCGGATCGGCCGCGGAGGCCCTCAACCACGGAGGTCTGAAGGCCAAGGGCGACTACATCATGTTCGTGCACCAGGACGTCTGGCTGGCTTCCGAATCGTGGCTTGCCGACGCCGAGAAGTTGCTTGGCGACATGCCGGATATGGGAGTGGCAGGCATAGCCGGCATGTCCGGACATGGCAGAAACTGGGAGGAGAGGGTCAAGTTCTCCATAGGCGTTTTCGACGAGGCCGCATGGGAGGGACTCGGGGTGGTCGACAAGCCGGAGGAGGTTCAGACCCTCGACGAATGCCTCCTGATAGTGACCAAGGGCGTGTTTGAAAGGCTTCGCTTCGATGAGACGACTTTCGACGGATGGGACTGCTACGGGGCGGACTTTTGCCTCTCAGTAACGAAGCTGGGCCTGAAGGCATATGTCCTGCCCCTTCCAGCCAGCCATTGCTGTTTGAGAGCCAGCCACCAAATATGGGAGTTCGCGGGTCTGCTCAAGTATCAGAACATGCTGTATAGCAAGCACCGGGATGAGCACAAGAGAATCTACACGTGGATGGGTGATGTTTCATGGTCGCGGCTGAAGCTGCGTGCCCTGATGTGCCGAGTTGGGCCCATCTACGAGAGGCTCTTCCCCCATATGTTCGGACTCATGAAAAGGGAGCTTTCGGATTGCAGTTCCGTTCTCGACCTTGGCTGCGGTCAGCACTCGCCTCTGCAGGTCTGCAGCGTCCCATACTCGGTCGGCGTCGAGCTGTTCGAGCCGTCACTTCAGGAAAGCCGGAGAAAGCGTATCCACACCGAGTACATGAAGGCCGACATCAGGGCGGTGGAGTTCAAACCGAAGTCATTTGACGCCGTGATCGCCGTGGAGGTCCTGGAGCACCTCACCAGGGAGGAGGGTGTCGAGCTTCTGGGCAAGATGGCGGAGTGGGCGAGGAAGAAGGTGGTTGTCACGACCCCGAACGGATATATATGGCAGGGGACGTACGACAACAACCCGCTACAGGAACACAGGTCCGGCTGGAGCCCGAGAGAGTTGAGGCAGTTCGGGTTCACAGTTCGAGGCATGGCCGGTTGGAGGGGACTGAGGGGATACAAGGGTTCGATCAAGTTCAGGCCCGCGTTCTTTTGGGCGAGGGTCTCCGACATATCTCAGAAAGCAACCTGGTACTGGGCCGAACGGGCCTTTCAGCTTCTCGCCGTCAGGAGAATCACGGAAGAGGTCGAGCGATGAAGGATCGCGCTCTGGCGGTGCTTGTACCGTTCTTGCGCCGACATAAGAAGATCATGGGAATCGCTCGGTGGGTTCAATACGGGTTCTGGTACCTGAGGCTCAGGCTGAGAACGAGGAAGGGGTCCGAGCATCTGGATGTCAACAGAACGTACTGGGTCGACCCCAAGAGGATCGAATACGCCCTGGTGTTCGATAGACTAGGAGCATACGACAAATGGAGTGAAAGGGGAAAGATCATTGGCGGCAGCTGGGATCGAAACCTAGTCAGGTTCGAAGAGCTTGGGATCGGAGTGTTCAGAGGCCTCGAAGATAGGTTCGTGCGGCACATGGAATGGGAGGAGACAGACTTCTACAGGAAAGTCCTCGAAACGATCTCGGCCGGCACAGTGCTCTGGGGATGCAGAAACAAGGCAAACCTGGACGAGCGATGCAGATATCTCGATGCGCTCTACCAGGACATGAAGGAGAACGGTTACCGTACTCAGCAGGAGATCGGGCGTAGCGAGAACGACCCCTACAAAGCTGAAGACGAGATAACCGTCAGAATAGGCCGCGACGGGGCGCTGCTTTTCGAAGACGGACAGCATCGGCTGGCGATGGCCAAGCTGCTGAACATAGACAGCGTCCCCATCAAGATCACCGCAAGGCATTCTGAATGGTATCAGTTCAGAAAAGAAGTACTGGACTATGCGATCGAGCATGGTGGAAAGGTCTACCATCCCCTCACTCACCCCGATCTGCAGGACATACCATCGATGTACGGGGACGAGAGATTCGAATTAATAAGGTCAAATCTGCCGGTAGAGAAGGGGGACCTGCTCGACATCGGCGCGCACTGGGGGTACTTCTGCCACAGGTTCGAGGATATGGGGTTCACGTGCTATGCCGTCGAGAGCGATGCGCCCACGTTCCACTTCCTTCAGAGGCTGAGCGTCACGGAGAACAAGAGGTTCACGGTCATATACGGGTCGATCTTCGACTATCGCGAGAAGACCGATTTCGACGTGGTCCTCGCGTTGAACATCTTCCACCACTTCATTAAGGCCGAGGAGACCTATCAGGCGCTCGTCGACATGCTGCACAGGGTCAATATGGGATGTATGTTCTTTCAGCCTGAGTTGCCGGACAGTCCGCAGATGCGGGGGGCGTATCGCAACTTCAGTTGCGAGGAATTCGTAGACTTCATCATAGACAATTCGAATCTGCGCGAAGCCAAGCACATTGGCGAGACACAGGACGGTAGGCCCATCTACGTTCTTACTCCATAGACGCCGGTGGAATATATCTCAAGCGAAGAACATGAGCCATCCAAGAGTCTCCATCGTGACCCTGAACTGGAACGGCATCGCTGATACCAGCGACTGTATAGAGTCTCTGAAAGCTATTGCCTACCCCAGCTACGACATCGTCGTCGTTGACAACGGCTCCGAAGGTGACGATATCAGAATCCTGAGAGAACGGTTCGGTGAGGCCATTCATCTCATCGAGAACGACAGGAACTACGGGTTCTCAGGCGGCTGCAACATAGGGATCGAGTATTCACTGGCGAATCTAGCCCCCGACTATGTTCTGCTTCTGAACAACGATACCGTCGTGGACCCGGCCTTTCTCGACAAAATGATCCAGCTGGCCCTGACTGACGAGAGTATCGGAATAGTCGGGCCGAAGATACTCTACTTCGATGAGCCGCAGAAGGTATGGTTCGCAGGTGGTAACATCAACTACTGGCTCGGCAGATTCTGGCACAGAGGAATCGGCAAGGGAGACTCGACCGATTTCGACGAGATAAGAGACGTTGACTTCATAAGCGGATGCTGCATGCTCCTGTCCCGGAAACTGCTCCAGACTGTCGGCCTCCTCGATGACACCTTCTTCTTCGGCACAGAGGACTATGACATCTCGATCCGCGCTGCCAGGAGCGGCTTCAGGTTGGTGTACGCCCCACGATCACGAATCTGGCACAAGGTGAGCAGGTCGACGGATATGGCCGGGAGGAGCCCAAGTCCCACAGTCGCCTACTACCATGCCAGGAACCACTTTATCCTCCTGGAGAAGCACTGGAGCAGAGTCCAGTTTGCCACTGCGACAGTCTGGTTCGTCGCACTCTTGCCGCTACTCTTTGGCCTGTTCCTCTACTACGATCGGCGGTGGCGGACTCTCAAGCGTTTCGCGGGAGGACTGTTGGACTACTTGAGGCACAGGTGGTAGACATATCCGGGATTGCCAGGCCAACTTCACGTCTGGGCAGCTTCGCCAATGTCCACGTACGTCTCTAGGAGCCTTTCAGTGACTTTGCGCCAGTCGGCCTCCTCGACTGCGTACTCGCGTGCCCTGTGGCCCACCTCCAGCCGCTCATCCGGGTTGTCAATCATTCGCCTGATTGCACCGGCGACCTGCCGCTCGTCACCGGCGTCCACCAGGTAGCCGTTCCATCCGTCCCGGATCTGCCTGGGCAGGCCTCCCACCCTGCTCGCGATCACAGGGGTGCCGCATGCCATTGCCTCAAGCGTTACCAGAGGGTCACCTTCAAACTGGGACGGCAGCAAGAGCACGTCGGATGCGGCGTACAGCTTTCTCACCTCATCCAACGGAAGCGAGCCCACGACGAAGATGTGCTCCGCAAGGCCGTGTGACTCCACGAAACCCTTGATGTCGGCAACGCTCATGGACTGCTCCGTCGCATCATAGGCTGCGGGGCCGACCAGAAGGAAGAGCGTATGCCGGTAGCCCAACTCGTTCACGAGTATGTCGGCTGCCCTCAGAATAACATCCACCCCCTTCATCCTCGTCAGCCGGCCAACGAACAGGACGGTCAGCCGGCCTTCCAGGCCAAAGCGGTGCCGCACTCCTTCTACGGAAAGACCTGGATTGAAGAAACTCGTGTCCACTCCGTTTGGCAGCACGCCAACCCTGCTCGTGTCGACCCCTCCTCTAGCTACCATTTTTCCTTTCATCGATTCGCTGAGGGCCACCACCCTCGCAATCCGTCTCATGAAGAACGCGTCGAGGAAGAGGTGAAGTCTGTCAAGCAAGCGCAGACGTTCGGGCGGGAACGACCATTGACCGAGATGGCAGGTGTACACCATCTTGCGGCGCAGTCCCCTGTTCAGGTAGGCCAGAATCAGGCCGATGGATGTATAGTGCAGATGGACGATGTCGATGCTTGCTGCGTTGCTCCGGAGATATGCGCTGACCCTGAGCGTGAACGTCACGGCGTCGAGTTCGGCTAGCAGGAAGTTGACGAACCGCGGCACTCTAGAAGGGCGAATCTGCGGGACGCCGAACCTGACTATCGAGACACCTTCCCACTTCTCTGTATCAGGATCGTTCTTCGAGTACTTTCTGTCCAGGATTGTGACATCATGGCCCATCCCGGCCAACTGCTTGCAGATGTTCACCATGACCTGCATAGGTGCCCAACCCTCGGCGGGGGGGATTCGTACGCTGCCGACAGCCACGTGCACGATTCTCATGTCTTCACGACTTGGAGGAACCCGGTGTAGGCATCATCCATGTAGTCAACACTCAGGGTTCGCATCCGGTGATCCGGCACTGCCACGCACCATCCCGACCAAGAACCCCAGGCCGGTAGCCAGAACACTCGCGCCGATGGCGACCAACTGCGCAATGCTGGCGGGCCTGTACAGCCGCTTGAATCTCGACGGCACAGCCGCTGTCAGGATATACGACAGGTAGCCTCGCTCAGTAGCCGTTGATTCTGGACTCGCCTCCGAGTCGGCATACATCCTGCTTATGGAGGCGACCGACACTCCCCCGCTGTACGAACGAGAGAGCAAGTACCTGAATGTCGAACGATGATGGGGCACCTTGTGATGGACAACCGCTCGCGGCTCGTAGAGAAGAACCGTGCCGGGCATCTGGTGCCTTACGCGCATGCATATCTCGGAGTCCTCGCCCTCCCCAGCCGTGCCTACTCGACCAAGCTCCGTGCTAAACATTCCAACCGTATCGAATACCTCCCTGCGGAAGGACATATTGCAGCCTATTAGCCTGTTGACCTGCGACACGACTTCGGGTGCGCCCTTATAGGTGGAGCCCACTATCCAGTCCAATTCCTCCGGGAACCAGCTCGGCCTTCCTGACTCCCATGCAGGAACGCTTCTGCCGCCTACCCCGGCCACAGATCGGACCCGATACTGCTGCACCAGCATGTTCACACAGTCAGGCTCTGCTACAGCGTCATCATCGAAGAAGACAATCACGTTGCCGCTCGATGCAGCTATGCCAGCGTTCCTCGTGTCTGAGAGCCCCTTCACGCCAGTATTAGGTACGACCTTCATGGACGAGGGCAACCCGGCCTGCAAAGCATCCAACAGCTCCTGGTTGTGGTCGACGGCGACAACGACTTCGCATGAAGCAAAGGTCTGCCCTATCGCCGCCTTGATCGACAGCCGGAGGTCGTCTATACGCTCCATGGTGTGGCAGCAGATGACCACCGATACCTTGAGTGAGGGAACGTCGATCGAAGCTTCGTGACAGCCATCCGTATACATATACAGCGCCAAGAGCACGATCGGGAACTCAGGCACAACTCGCCTGCACCCATATCGTACTGCTTCCTTTCGTTCGTGCCCACATTATCATTGCCGTGCAGGATGGGTGTCAACCTGACGAAAGAACCACTTGGCCAGTACTATCTACCCGTTGCCCAAACCGGCAGCAGTGAAATAAGATAGCATCGCGCTCGCCCGGGGCCAGTTACGGCAAGTTGCCCCAGATGTGGCGTTGTGCTATCATCACTCGCGCCCAACCCACCAGTTGCATGAACGGGAGCCTATGAGCGAAGCATACAGTACCAGGCAGAGTCAAGTATCCGTTGATCGGAAGGGATCAAGCGGGAGTGAGGTCCGGCCGGGCCCTATCATCGCCGCTATTCCCTGCCTCAACGAGGAGCGGTTCATCGGCAGTGTTGTGTTGATGACAAGAGAGCACGTGGACGAAGTCGTAGTGGTGGATGATGGCTCGACCGACGAAACGGCGAGGGTGGCGGAGTTGGCCGGAGCCAGGGTGCTGGCGCACGAAACGAATGAGGGGAAGGGCGTCGCGGTGAACACGGCATTCGACTACGCGAAGAAGTCGGGTTGCTCGGCCATGGTGCTGCTGGACGGCGACGGGCAGCACAATCCTGTAGATATACCGCGACTGCTCAGGCCCGTGGTCGACGGCAGTGCTGACATGGTCGTAGGTTCGCGCTTCATGGAAGTAAAGAGCAACGTACCTGGCTATCGCGTTTGGGGCCAGCGAGTCTTGACTCTTCTCACAAATGTAGGGTCGCGGGCAGCACTGAGCGACTCTCAGTCGGGGTTCAGGGCCTTCTCCG
>CAZGDV010000118.1:0-7581 GCA_964524995.1 uncultured Dehalococcoidia bacterium
CATGAGATCAAGACTCCACTCACACCCGTGCTCGCTTCGAGCGATTCACTGCTGGCGGAGCTCGAGGACGAGCGTCTGTTGAATCTCGCCCAGAATATCAACCGGGGTGCCTGCGCGCTCGAAAGCAGAATCGACGAACTCCTCGATCTGGCCAGGGGAGAGGTAGGTATCCTGGATGTCAGCAACGAGCCTGTTGACATCCTGCGGCTGCTTCGCGAAGCAGCCGAAAGTATGACCCCACTGGCCATCAACAAGGTTCAATCGGTAGGATTGGCCCTGCCCCCTTCGCTTCCTCCGGTTCGCGGAGATGCGATGCGAATCCAGCAGGTCGTACTCAACCTCCTGACCAACGCCATCAAGTTCACGCCCAAGGGAGGCAGAATCAGACTGAGGGCAGCCCACGAAAACGGCTCGGTCACGGTCGAGGTCCAGGATAGCGGCCCAGGGTTATCTCACGAGGAGCGTCTGCGCGTGTTCGAGCCGTACCAGCGCCTGTCTACGGACACAGGGCGGCTCCGGGGGCTGGGGCTCGGGTTGGCCCTCTGCAAAACGCTCGTCGAGCTTCACGGCGGCCGAATATGGGTGAAGAGCAGACCAAGTGGTGGTTCTACCTTCGGATTCTCGCTCCCCGCTGACACAGCTGTTCCGACAGCAGGCTCAGGCGCTGGTAGCCGACTGTGCAAGGTGCTGGCTATCGAGGACGACGAGGAGATCGTAGGCTCTGTGTCACTGGCCTTCGAGAATGACTGGCCCGAGGCCGCGTTGTTCACGTGTGCTACCGGGGAGGAAGGTTTGGATTGGGTGGAAATCGAGGATCCTGGCATCGTCATACTCGACCTGAATCTGCCTGACATGAGTGGCTTCGAGGTACTCAGGCAACTGCGCCTGTTCTCGGCTGTTCCGGTTGTCGTCCTCACCGTTCGGGAAGAGGAGGAAGACGTGGCGAGAGCCCTGGAGTTGGGTGCGGATGACTACCTGACCAAGCCGTTCAGGAAAAAGGAACTCCTGGCTCGCCTCAGAGCCCAGCTGCGAAGACACACTACGCCCGACGGCGAGGCACCTATCGTATGCGGAGCTCTCCGCTTCGACCCGGCTACCTGCCAGCTGAAATATGGGGAGAGAGACGTGAATCTCACTCTGATCGAAGGGCGTATCATCCACTTCCTGATGAGGTATCCGGGACAGGTCGTGACCCACTCGCGCCTTTCGGAAGCGGTCTGGGGCGAGGTGTACCAGGGCTCCAACATGAGCTTGAGAAGTCACATAAGTCGCCTCAGGAAGAAGCTGGAGACAGACCCCAGTGATCCCCGGATGATCCTCACAAAACCGGGGGTGGGCTACTGGCTGGCAAGGCCCGGTTAGACCAGCCCACCCGGCGGGTCGAGACGACCAGGGCAGCATGGCCGGCCGCCACCTCCAGCTGATTTGATCTGCGCTGCCGGCCGTACCCAGTTTATCGCTTGCCACACCCCTGCAACATCATCGTCACACCCTTGCCACCTCGCCCCCGTACCATGCAAGAGCCGCGCCAGTGCCGACCTGGCAAATCCCGACGTGGGACCGGCCAAAGGGGGCGAGAAACGGACAGCCTCTATTGGCCTTCGGTCATCCAGTCGTATACCCACCCCGCGTTGCCCGGAGAATACAGAGTCAGCCATAACCCGGCATCAAGGAAGGAGGGACAGGATGATCCTCAGAAAGAAGAAATGGTTGCTGGTTATCACAGTGGCAATCGTGATAGCCATCACTGTATCGGTGTATGGAGTCGGAATGGCCACCCAACAGTCGGCGGTGTCAAGGACGATTGCTGACGGACTCGTCTATCCGAACTACATGCAGAAGATCCAGATGCTGTCGATGCAGCCGCCAATTGCGCACGTGGCGATCCCTCAGCATCCCTACATGGCAGCTAACGGCGGCAACAACATGCACGGCAGTGCGTACATGACGGACACATACGAGGCGAGCGGCCCCCTGGGCATCAACCCCGTTGTGAACTCTGAGTGTCTAGGCCAACCCGGTCTCCTGCCTTCGATCAACTTCGACAAGTTCGGTCGGATCGTGGGGGTCAGTGTAACCGATCTCATGGTTGGCGGAGTGTACAAGCTGACACTTCTGAGGCCATACGCGCTCGACGTGCTCACAACCTACGATCTGCCGGCACGGCAGGGCTACTCGCAGTTCAGCCTCGGCGGAGGGATCTACTTCTTCATAGATAACCTCAATCGCGTCGTGGTAGGCACATTCGACCACACCGTGCAGGTCATCCGGATTCCGATATACGGGACCGGGGAGTTCCACATGGTGCGCGAGTACGACATTTCGGACTACATGATCCCAATGCCGCCACCACTCACGGACGACATTGTGTGCGTCCTGCCGGACTGGAGCGGCGACTACTACTGGTTCGGCACCGAACAAGGTGTAGTGGGCACAATCAACGTTGTAACAGGCGCTGTCAACAGCACCTGGCTGCAGGGTGAGCAAATCACGAATACGTTCGCCGTAGGCGAGGACGGTGCCTACATCCTGACCGACCACGCCCTGTATCGCTTCAACGTCGACGGAAGCGGCAACATCGTGCAGGACTGGCGGACAGAGTACGATCGCGGCACCCAAGTCAAGCCCTTCATGCTGACCCAGGGTTCGGGCACCAGCCCCACGCTGATAGGTGGACTGGACGGCGTGGTCACCATTGCGGACAACGCCGACCCGAGGATGAACGTGTTGGTCCTGAAGAGGTCCGACGGCACCCTGGTGAGCAGCACGCCGGTGTTCGCGGAGAACCAGAGCAGCACAGAGGCCAGCCTGATCGCGTTCGAGCATGCGGACGCGAGCGGGGTTGGCACGGGAGTGTACTCGATAGTCATCGAGAACAACTGGGGTGTGTACAACTTCCCCGACTGGGATGCAGCGCCGGGCGGGATAACCCGCGTCGACGTGACCAGACAGGGAGACGGGACCTACACTTCTCAGGTCATCTGGGAGAGCGCCGAAGCGAGCTGTAACCTGCCCACGCTGTCGCTCGCAAACGGCCTCATCTACTTCTTCACCAAGAGCCAGCCAGACATCGTGTCGGAGTACTACCTGTCTACGCTGGACTTCAATAGCGGCCAGACGATGTACAGGATGCATGTCGGCTCTGGGACCGGCAAGAGCCTGTACGGTACTCCGGCCTACCTGCACCCGAGCGGCGGAACGGTGTACGGATACGCGTTCAACGGCATAGTCATGGTGAAAGACATGCCCCAGTAGCAGGCAACCAGCCCCGGCTTGGCCAATAGCCCGGGGCTCACCGACACTCGGGCAACGAAGGGGTATCAGATAGCAGAGGGCAACGGTGCCGCCCGTGCATGGCACGGGCGGCACCTCGTCGTCCGGCCCAGGGTAGGGTGGGAGAAGCGCAGCGCAACCCACCATCCGCACCCCCACCTACCGTATGACGCCGGGAGCGGATGCTCCCTGCCTGCCCAGACTCAGAGAGGGATCGGGAGCACAGTTCCCGTGGGCGGGCGGGTGGGACCACCTAACGCTCGATGGCGGCCCTGTGGCTTCACCGTCGAATGTCATAGGAGTTCACGAAGACAATCAACCCCCTAATCCCCCAGTCTTGGGGGACTTTGAGACCTGGGGGACACCCCCAGACCCCCGGCAGGATGTATCCTGCACCTCTCTCCGAGCGTTGACGAGTGCCCGCGATTGCTGCATAATTCCCGCACCTGACACACCTCGACTCGACCCCGCAGGCGGAAGGAGGCAACCGTGCGCAGGCTTCTCCGTGTCAATCTGTCCAACAGCGCAGTCTCGGAGGAGGACATTCCATCGAAGATAGCTGAGTCCTACGTCGGCGGGCGGGGCTTCTGCGCCAGATACCTCTACGACGAGGTAGCGCCCGGAACCGACCCACTGGGGCCTGACAACAAGCTCCTGCTCTCGGTCGGCCCCCTGGGCGGCACCAACGCGCAGTCCTTCTCGAAGTGGCTGGCAGTGACCAAGAGCCCGCTCACGGGGACCTTCACCCGCAGCTCCGGCGGCGGCGACTTCGGGGCGTGGCTGAGGTGGGCAGGCTTCGAGCTTCTCATCGTGGAGGGCAAGGCTGCCAAACCATCCTATCTACATATCGCGGACGGCAAGTGCGAAATCCGAGACGCAGCCGACCTTTGGGGCAAGACCACGGGTGAGACACAGCGCTCGCTGAAGCGAAAGCACGGTGCCAGGGCCCGCACGGTCTGCATCGGGCCCGCCGCCGAGAAGCTCGTTCTCTATGCGCCGATCATCAGCGATCGCCGCGCCGCAGGGCGCGGCGGCACGGGTACCGTCATGGCCTCCAAGAACCTCAAGGCCATCGTCGTTGAGGCCGAGCGCAGGGACGTCGTCACCAGACCGGACGATTTCAGGAAGCTGGTCCAGGAACAGGTCAAGCTAATGAAGGCCGGGCTGGGTTATGAAGTGTTCAAGGACTACGGCACGGTGCAGGGCCTGGACTACTTCTATCCGGTCTTCGGCTCCATACCTATGAAGAACCACCGCTTCGCCGAGCTGGAGGGCTGGCCCCAGAGCATCGGCATGTGGCCGTATTCGCAGATCACACAGAAGCACGTCGGCTGCTATAGCTGCGTGCTCCGGTGCGGGAAGGTGAGGAAGGTGAGCAGCGGCCCGTACGCCGGGCTCACGACCGAGGGGCCGCAGTTCGAGGGAGCATGGGCCTTCAGCGGGCCCATTGGCTGCACCGACCTCGACGCCACACTGGTGGCCAACGGCCTCTGCTGCGAGCTGGGGCTGGATGTGATAAGCACCGGCAATACAATCGGCTTCGCCTACGAGCTGTTCGAGAAGGGTATCCTGACCGAAAAGGACACCGACGGCCTGGCCCTCAGGTACGGAGACCCCGAGCCGATGCTCGAACTGGTCGAGAGGATCGCCCGCCGCGAGGGAATCGGCGACGTACTGGCGGAGGGGGTGAAGCGGGCGGCGCAGCGCATAGGCAAGGGAGCCGAGGACTATGCCATACACGTAAAGGGCCTGGAGCTTCCGGGCTACGACCCGCGTGCCCGCAAGGCCATGGGCATGAACTTCGCCCTGAGTAACATGGGCGCGAACCACAACTACGGCTGGCCCCAGCAGGAGATCGGCGACCCCAAGCCGCGCCTGCTCGACCCGTGGGCCGACGAGGGCCAGGGTGACGTCATCAAGTACAACCACGACTCTACAGCAGGGCTGGAGCTGGGTATCGCCTGCATATTCCCCAGCCATCACCTGCAGCTATACGGCCTGGAGCTGATGGGGAAGATGATCGCCGCGTCCCTGGGCGACTCCAGATTCGACAGCGAGGACTACCTGATGCACGTCGGTGAGAGGGTGTACAACCTGGAGCGGTGCTTCAACGTCAGGGAGGGCTTCTCTAGGAAGGACGACACCCTGCCCAGGCGCTTCTTCACCGAGCCGCTGCGCGGCGGCGTCCACGACGGCGAGATCGTGCGCAAGCCGGACGCAATAATAGACCAGTACTACGACCTCCGGGGCTGGGACCGCAGCGGCATCCCGACGAGCGAGACATTGGTCCGGCTCGGCCTCGAAGAAGTAGACAAGGACATTGCGGGGTTCCGCCGGTAGCAGTAGAGGATACTTCCTGCCAGGGGTCTGGGGGTATCCCCCAAGATTGGGGGATTCAGGGGGTTGACCAGGAGTGATATGAAAGAAGCAATCCTGGAAGGCAAGAAGCACTTCGTCGTCAAGGAGGTGCCCGAGCCCTCGCTGGAAGAGGACGAGGTGCTCATCAAGGTCCACTTCTGCGGCATCTGTGGCTCGGACCTGCACACATACATCGAGGGCATCCCCGCAAGGTACGGGCACGAGTTCTCCGGCGACATCGTGAAGGTCGGGGCTGGGGTCGAGGGGTGGCAGGTCGGCGACCGGGTGACGGTGGAGTCCATCAGCTCGTGCGGCAAGTGCCGCTGGTGCCTCAGCGGGCGGATGGAGCTGTGCGACACGTTCTACGACACCTGGGGAAATCGGGCGGGCGGCTTCGCCACCTACACCAAGGCCAAGGCCGGCATCCTCCATCGCATTCCTGAAAGCGTTAGCTATGAAGCAGCGGCGTTGACCGAGCCGACTGCGGTCGCTTTGCACGCGGTTCGCCTTTCTCGCATGGGGCCGGGCGACACCGTCGCCGTGCTGGGGCTGGGGCCCCTCGGGCAGATCGTGGCACGGCTGGCCAAGGCATCCGGGGCCGTGGCGGTCTACGCCTCGGAGGTCAGCGGGTCGAGGCTCGACCTGGCGCAGGGGGCAGTCGATGAGGTCATCGACGCCCGTGCTGTCAACCCCGTCGAGCGCATCCACCAGCTCACCCACGGCCGGGGGGCCGACGTCGTATTCGAGACGGCGGGCGCAGCTATCACGGTTCACCAGTCCCTGGCCGCGGTGCGGAAAGGCGGAACGATCGTCATGGTCGGCGTATCGATGCAACTCGTCGACAATCTCCCATCGAGCAACATCGTGCTGAACGAGCTTACGATCAAGGGAGCGATGTGCTACCTTCCCGGCGAGTACGCCATGGCGCTGGACCTGATAGCTTCAAAAAGGATCAACATCAGCCCGTTGATCACCGCCATCATGCCTCTGGACGAGATCAACGCCGCTTTCGAAATGGCCGTGACCGGCGAGGGCGGCAAGATACTAATAGCGCCGTAAGGGGTAGCTGGGAGCATCCGCTCCCAGACTAAGAGCGGGATCGGGAGCGCAGCTCCCGTGGGCGGGTGGGTGGGACCACCCAACGTCCGATGGCAGTTGGCCATCACGCGCGACCTTTGACGAGTGCCTAAGATTGCGGCATAATTCGCGCCGCGACCTACGTCCTCTCGATCAAGCAGGTTAAATGAAGATGATCAGCGTTCGAGTCCCCCAACTGGCCTGGTACGAGGACGACGAGCTGGAGTTCCAGTTCCCGGCCACATGGGAGGTAAGCGTCTGCCGCATGACAGGCCACGACAGGCCGTCGCTGTCGCCGGACGAGATCAGGCGGGCCGTCGCCAACCCCATCGGCACTCGTCCGATCCGCGAGCTGGCCAAAGGCAGGCGCGAGGTCGCCATCATCTTCGACGACATGACCAGACCCACCCGCGTCGCCGAAATACTACCGTTTGTCCTGGAGGAGCTTCAGGCGGCCGGAGTCAGGGACGGGGGCGTCCGCTTCATCGCCGCGGTCGGGGCCCACGGCGCGCTGACGCGGCACGACTTCGTCAAGAAGCTGGGCGAGGCGGTGCTCGAACGTTTCCCTGTGTATAACCACAACCCCTACGAGAACTGTACCTACCTCGGGGAGACCGGCCTGGGCACCCCTGTCTCGATCAACAGCGAGGTTATGGCGTGCGACGTCAAGATCGGGTTCGGCTCGATCCTGCCCCACCCCCTCACCGGGTTCGGCGGCGGCGGCAAGATCATCCTGCCGGGCGTGGCCTCCATCGACACCATGGCCGCCCACCACAGGGACCTGGTGATGAGGCTGCTCACCGAGGGCAGGGACCCCGGAATCGGCCTAGCCACGTTCGAGAATAACCTGATGCGGCAGGACATCGCCGAGGC
>CAZGDV010000119.1:0-7465 GCA_964524995.1 uncultured Dehalococcoidia bacterium
TGAAGACCGAGGGGATAAGCCCGTTTCGCGAGATGGTCGGGATCAAGTACACACATGCCGAGAACGGCCACAGCCAATGCGTGATGGATGTCGACGAGCGGCTGTTCAATCCGGGGCGGTTCGTGCATGGAGGGGCCACCTTCGCGATGGTGGACTCCGGCATGGGTGCGGCGCTCCTGTCCTGCCTGGACGAAGGCGAGGTATGCTCGACGATAGACAGCAAGATAGCCTATCTGAAGGCGGTCAGGTCGGGCAAACTGACCTGTGACAGCCGCGTCGTCCGTCGGAGCAAGAGACTTGCGGTGATCGAGGCGGAGGTCAGGAACGACGAGGAGCTTGCCGCCAAGGCCCTTGCGACGTTCTCCGTATTCAGGGCCGACATGGACGTAGTCGCTGGATTCGGTGGCGACTAGACCCAATACGAAGTGTCGGTCAGGTATCAGCGGTGTGCGGCCACGTGCTGGTCGGACGCCTGCAGCGGCGGAATGGAGATGCTCAGCACCAGGGCATCCCCTGTGCCCTGGAGGCTGTGGACGGCGTCTACCGGAGCCCTCAGGATCTGATGAGGGCCGATTATAGACGTCTCCTCGCCGACCGTCACCTGCACGGTGCCCTCGAGGACAAAGTAGGTCTGTGTGGTCTTGTGATGATGGTGGGGGCGCACGGCAGCGTCCTTGGTGAACCGCAGCAGCCTGAGACTGCACTCGGGAGTCTCCTGGTGGGATAGGACCTCATAGTCTCCCAGCTGTCGCGAACTCATTCTGTCCTCCTTGAATCGGCGTCCTTGTTGCTCCCTCTCGAAGGAGAGAACGGTACCACAAACGCAGTCCCCTGTCAACACGGCCTCGGGACAACCCCCAACTGGTGGTGGCGCGTTCCAGAGACCGGCGAGAACATGGTATTGACAAAATCAATATTCGACGGTATTATTATGCCATAAAGTTAAGTATACACTTGATTTTATTAATAAGAGGCAATGACAGATGCTCTACAGTAACGGCGGTGAGTTAGAAGGGAAATCCGGCAAGATTGCAGGTGGCGAAGCGGGTCTTGAGGGTCCTATTGAGAGGAGGTGTGGCCTATGACACGAGAGTGGCTGGAGCTGACGCGTATCACCCAGGGGGCTCCCCTGATCATCGAGCGCGTCCGGCTCGGCGGCACGGACATAGCCATCGAGGGAGCGTTCGAGTTGCCCCCGCTGGCACGTCTTTCCGCCGAGGACCAGGTCTTCATCATGGCGTTCGTTCGCTCGGATGGGTCGATCAAGGAGATGGAGAAGGTATTCGGCATCAGCTATCCCACCGTGAAAAACCGGCTTCGCCGCATATCCGAGCAGCTCGAGTTCGTCGAGACCAGCCCTCCGCCGTCGCTGAGCGAGGTCATGGCACAGCTTGAGCGGGGCGAGATAAGCGCGGCCGAGGCCATAGAGAGGTTGTCGAAATGATGCGTCCACCAATGATTTTGTGCCTGCGTCACAGTGGCAGCCTAATGGGTCTGCCCTTGTGGTTACCGCTATTCCTGCTACTTGCCCCCGTGTTCCTGTTGGGGGTGCTCTTCTCGCCGCTGGTGCTCATTGCCGCTCTGCTGCTGTGGCCTGTCGGGTTGGGCAAGCCGATCCTGCTGCTCGGACCGGCGCTGTACCGGATCATCGCCAGCCTGCGAGGTCTGGAAGTCGACGTCAAGAATGAGAAAGAGCACGTGCATATAGCATTCGTGTGATCTAAGAGGGAGGTGTGAGATGAGTGACAACCAGAGACGAATCCTGGAAATGGTGGCGGAGAAGAGACTGACCGTCGATGAGGCTGCAAAGCTGCTGGAACTGACGGGCAACCCTGCGGGAGCCGAGACAGGCGGTACAGAGACAACGCGGGCGACGAAGCCGGTGCCCAAATACATACGCGTAGTCGTCAAGCCCAACGCCGAGAGCGGGGATCAAGCGGGGCACGAGCATGTCAACATACGTGTGCCGCTAGCCCTCATTCGTGCCGGGATCAAGCTGACGGGCCTGATCCCGGCAGTAGCCAGCGACCGAATGAACGAGGCCATGAGGGAGAAGGGAATCGATCTGGACCTGAGCAAGCTGAATCCCGACGATCTCGAACAACTCGTCGACGCGCTGAGCGAACTCGAGGTTGACGTGAAGGACCAGAAGGAGAGCGTGCGCGTCTACCTCGAGTAGCCGTGCGCCCCTTCGCACAGAGAGCAGCCTCTCGTTCGGGTGGGGTGTGGGTGGAGGTGGAAAGGGCCTCCGGCCAGCGGCCGGGGGCCCTTCGCGTTCGAGCGGTCTGGGTCTCTGAGGCGTTACTCCTCAGCGGGCGGGGTGCCCTTCGCCTTGAATATCGACCAGGTGCCGATAGCCTTGGCTACCAGCTCACCGTCCCTGCTGATCTCGGACTCCAGGGTGGCTATCCTGTTGCCCTTGTGCAGGAGTCTCGTGTCGCAGACCAGTCTGCCCGATGGCACAGCTTTGAAGTATACGATCTTGATCTCTATCGTGGCACACAGCTCATCGTCTTCCATTACGGAGTACATGGTGGCACCCATACCGGAGTCGGCCATCGTGTAGGTTGCGCCGCCATGAAGCGTCCTGTGGGGGTTGAGGAGCTTATCTTCCACCTCCATCACACACTGGCTATGGCCGTGCTCCCACTTGGTGAAGGTGAGGCCCACCAGCTCTCCGAACGGGTCGAAGCCCGCGAGGTTGCGGGGCATCTTCTTAGGCATTGGCCCCCTCCGATCCACGTGGTAACGTCGTGTTCCGTTGCATATGTGCTCTCGTGGTATTATAGGGTCGACACCGGATGGCGGCAAGCTGTGCATGGGGTCGAGCAGGTGGTCTCATACTTCGAACAGGGGCTCAACCATGGGCCGGACCGCCGCCCAGTCCTGAAGCTGGGGCTTGTGGAATGGCTCCGGGCGAGTGAGATGATGCAGTGACCGAAGCCGGGGGCCGGGAAAGCGAGTGCACCTACGAGTGGGCTTCTAGAGACAAGCTTCTCTACCTCGTGAGTCTGGTGCCGCTGCTGGGAGCGTTAGCGACCGCCATCTACGTGCTGGCCGCCGCCGCCGTCTATCTCGTAGTGATATTCGTGGTGCTCTACCTTGCCGTCAACATTTTCCAGGCCGGGTGCTGCGTCGGGTGTCCCTATCGAGGCAGGTACTGCCCGGCGCTGTTCGGCATATACCTCTCCAATGTGATCTCGGCCCGTCTCTACAGGAACCGGAGCTATGACCCGCGTTTCTTCAAGCTGAATGAGACACTGGCGGAGATCGCTCTTTTCCTGGTGCTCGCGGTCCCCGTGTACTGGTTGGCGCTGGAGGGATGGTACTACGTTGTGGGTTTCTTCGGGCTGGTGGTGCTTCACGAGGCGCTGTTCTTCCCTACCCAGTGCACGAAGTGCAGCTACCACGATACTTGCCCGGGCGGACGGTCAACGCTGAGAGTCCTGGGGCGAAGGCGTTGCTCGGCCTAGCTTCTCATGGCTGAGATGGAATGTGACATGAGCGGAAAGACAGCGGCGGCCTGCTCGCGAGAGACCTGCGACGGATGCGAGATCGAGGGTAAGCTTCTGTGCGTACATACGCCGCGAGACCTCTTGGATTTCTTCGTGCTCGTCGTAGCTTGGGCCATTCCGTTCTTCGCCGGGATGGCCATTGGGAAGCACTGGGTTGCTCTGGGCGTGTGGTTCGCGCTGGCTGTCCTGTTCTTCACCTACGTCGAGGCGCTCGTCCTCTGCCGCCACTGCCCCCACTACGCCGAGGAAGGATCGACGCTGAGGTGCCACGCCAACTGGGGGCTGCCCAAGATACCGAGGTTCGACCCCCGCCCGCTGAGCAGGATCGAGAGGGTCGTCTGGATAGCCTATGGGGCAGTCCTGTTCCTGTACCACGTCCCGTTCTTCATCATCGGCGGCCAGTGGCTGCTGCTGGGGATCACGACTTGGATGGTGATCGCGGCGGCCTGGACGGTGTGGTGGACCAAGTGCATGCGGTGCTACAACCTGTCGTGTCCGGCGAACCGCGTGCCGGAGGACGTTCGCAGGGTCTTCTTCCGCCTCTACCCCGACTTCGACGAGGCGTGGAAGCGCCCCTATTCTTGAGGGGGTCGGTCAGCGCCAGATGACCGGCGGCGTCCGCTTCAGCGGAATGCGGGCGTATTTGAACTTGGGGTGTCCGATCATCATTGCGCCGTAGCTCCGGTGCCCTTCGGGCAGCCTGAGGGCTTCCTGCATGGGCGGGTGCATCATGGCACCAAGCTGGAACCACCCCGCCCAGCACGCCCCCAGCCCCAGCGCGTGTGCTGCGAGCTCGAGGTAGGTCAGGCCGATGGGCGCGTCGAGCTGGGCCATGGGGCTGTTGGTGGGCGCGTGGCAGACGATGGCGTGCGGTGCGCCGTACATGACGCGATCCTCGCCTCCCTCCCAGGCGGTGACTATGGTGTCAAAGCGGAACGCCTTGGCCATCTGGGGCTTCGCCTCAATGGCACCGCGCATCCAGTCCACAACCATTCCGGCGAGCCGGTTGACCTCTTTCGGGTCCTGGATCACGAGCCAATGGAGCGGCTGGCCGTTCTGACCTGATGCGGCGTACCGTGCGATGTCGATCAGCTTCTCGATCTTGTCTCTCGGGACCAGCTCGTCCTTGTAGACGCGGATCGAGCGCCGTGACCTGAGGAAGAGCTCCGCCTGCTCGGGCGTTGGCAGGGCGTCCTTCATCAGGGGTGCGCAGTCTTCCGGCTTCATCGTGTCTATAGCGATGGCGGCCAGCGGGCACACCGCCACGCAGTGGCCGCAGGCTATGCACCTCTCCGGTGCGTCATTAACCCATCTGGGAAACGAATCGCCGCTGGCGATCTCTATTATGGCCGTGGGGCACGTCTCTACGCAGATGCCGCATGAGTTGCACTTCTCCTTGTCCACTATGAGAGCGCTCACTTGTCCTCCTTGAAGGCGTGATTCAACGCATAACAATCGTGCGGACTGGGAACGTTAGAGTTGCCTTGGCGAGGCCCCGCCGCGCCCGGCGGGTACGGGTACACTCTAGGTGGTGCGTCTGGCTTTGTCAAGGTAAGCTGCGGATTGTCGTGCCGTACACCGGCAGCCGCCATCGAGCGTTGGATGGTCCCACCCGCCCGCCCACTGGAGCTCCGCTCCCGAGCCCTCGTTCTTTGGGAAGGTAGGGCGTTCGCCCTCGAATGCCCATGGGTAATAGTTCGACTCGGGTGTTGGAACGTCTTGTGACTGCCATCGAGCGTTGGATGGTCCCGCCCACCCGCCCACGGGAGCTGTGCTCCCGGACTCTCGCTTCTCCCTCCTCCCCCAGGCACGCTGGGGTTATGTGTGCGTTGCATGAGTCCTGGGCGATTGGGGGGATGTGGGAACGGGGGCAGCGGGGGCGAAGCCCCCGAAGAGGTATGTGGGAGGGAGGGTGGGAAATGCGACGTTCGTCCTCCGGTCTGGACGAGGGTGGGGAGGCACCTGCCATCGAGCGTTGGATGGTCCCACCCACCCGCCCACGGTAGCTCCGCTCCCGGACTCTTGCTTCCTACCGCCTCCCCGGAGCATACTGACGTCCGGTTTCGGTTTGTTCTGGCAACTCGTAATACCGATCAGAAGGTAGAAGGTAGGGAGGGTGGAGCAAAGCGGAACCCGCCATTGGGATTGGGGGGATGTCATCGAGCGCTGGGTGGGCACCACAACGTTCGTCTCAGCCGTCTCTCAGCATGCTACCGCCTCTCCCTTTGACCGCGCGCTCTCAGTGTTGGTACACTAGTAAACCGTGGCTGGCGGAGTCCGAATGGTGGAGGGTGACATGGTCCGCAAGATCGTCGAGCACGTTCCGGATGATGTGCTGGAGGCCGACCTGGAGAGGTACCGTCTGAGGGCAATCGAGCTGGGCGCAGCGGATGCCAGGATCGTAGCGAGCGCAGATGTACTGGTTGACGAGAGGGTGCGCGCCAAGTGCATGTACCCCAGGTGCGAGTACTACGGCGCATGTGCGACCTGCCCGCCCCAGGTGGGCACTGTTGACGACACCAGGAAGCTCGTGAGTGCGTTTCGCTGTGCCGTCTTCATCAAGCTGGAAGCGCCGCTGGACCAAGAGCTGGAAGCATGGCAAGATGCCTCGTGGAAGACCCACGAGATAGTCTCCCGGATCGAGGCCGAGGCGTACTACAATGGCTACTATCTGGCCGTGGGCTTCGCGGGCCAATCCTGCAAGGATGCGCTCTGTGGTGAGAGGGAATGCGCCGCGCTTGAGCCGGGCGTGTCGTGCACGCATCCCCTCAGAGCCAGGCCGAATATGCACGCCATGGGAATGGATGCCTTCATGATGGCCACTCGACAGGGCTGGGACGTCTATCCGGTGGGCGAGTCCACGAAACCCGGCGAGGTACCGTGTCTCAGCAGCCTCGGGATCGTGCTCGTCTACTGAGTCGCTTCTACCTGGTATAGAAAGTAGGGCTTGACGTTGGTTTGGCTGAAGCTGCTGGTGTGCGTGGCGATCATACTGTTCGCCGGCACCAAGCTGGCCTTCTACGGCGACGCAATCGCCGAGAAGACACGCCTCGGCAGGCTCTGGATTGGCCTCGTTCTCATCTCAATCGTGACCACCATGCCGGAGCTGGTCACGAGCGTCAGCTCGGCGGCCCTGGTTGACTCACCGGATCAGGCGCTCGGCAATCTCTTCGGCAGCTGCATGTTCAACCTGACCACGCTGGCCGTCATCGACGTCATTTGCGTAGCGGGGCCTGTGCTGAGTCAGGTCAGCCCGAGACACGCGTTGTCCGGCGGTGTTGGCATTGTATTGCTCGGGGTCGCCATCGCCGGCATACTCGCGGCGGACACTGTGTTCGGGGAGGCCGTGGGGTGGGTGGGCATACCGAGTTTCGTCATCCTGGTCCTCTACCTCGGGGCCACCTGGCTGATATTCCGCAGGGAGAGAAGGCTGCACAAGCATCCGGCAGCGCCTTCCCCCGGCGAGCAGTACGAGCACATCTCCACGAGGACCGCCTGGGTCAGGGCCTCCCTGGCCTCGATTGCGATCGTGGGTGCTGGAATCTGGCTGGCGTTCATCGGCGACGAAATCGCGGCTGCGACGGGTTGGGGCAGCAGCTTTGTCGGCAGCCTGTTCCTTGCGATCACCACTTCACTTCCGGAGCTGACGCTGGTAGTCGCCGCCGTGCGCCTGGGGGCCGTTGACATGGCGGTCGCGAACATACTCGGGGCCAACATGCTCGATATCCTGGTGATCACCTGGACGGACGTAGCCTATACGGAAGACCCGCTGCTGTCAGTGGTGTCATCGTCCCAAGTGATAACGGCGGCTGTAGCGATCGCGATGACTCTGCTGGCTATTGTCGCTATACGACAGCGGCCCGAGCGGAAGACGCTGAAGGTCATGAACTGGTATGCGCCTGTTCTCGTGGCGCTCTACATATTCGGTGCCTGGGCGTCTTTCGCGCAAC
>CAZGDV010000120.1:0-7460 GCA_964524995.1 uncultured Dehalococcoidia bacterium
TTCGCTCAGGAGATTTGACCAAGATCGCCATCTTCGTGGCTGCCTTAGCAAGGGTATCCTTGTCCAGGTCTGACAGGCCCCCAGTGAGCTCGGCGTAAGCCTCGTCGATGGCTTCATGGTCGATATGGAGCTCGATCAGTCGGGGTTCGAAATGGAGCGGCTTGGTTGCCCCGTCACGGATCGACTCCTCGAATCCGTATCGGCTCATGTAGCCGTGTTCGTCCTCCTCGGCGCCGAATGCGTAGAAGGTGTTCCGATCGCGGCGATTGATGGGCGTACCAGTAAAACCGAAGAGAAACGCATTTGGTAGAGCAGCGCGCATCTTGCGTCCGAGATCGCCCTCCTGGGTACGGTGGGCCTCATCGACCAGTGCGATGATATTGTCCCTGTCGTTTAGGACTCCTCCGGCCTCCGCGAACTTGAAGATGGTTGTTATGATGACCTTGCGCACATCCTGAGAAAGTAGCTTCTCGAGGTCGGCTCGTGATTCCGCTTTGACTAGGTTTGGAACATCGGCAGCATTGAAGGTGGCGCTGATTTGAGTGTCCAGATCCACACGGTCCACAACTATGAGCACTGTGGGACTCTTTAGTGCCGGGTGCATGCGTAGCTTCTGAGCCGCAAACACCATGAGAAGCGACTTGCCGGACCCCTGGAAGTGCCAGATGAGGCCCTTGCGTGGATACCCCGCGACGACGCGTTCGACAATCTGGTTCGCGGCCTCGTACTGCTGGTAGCGTCCAATAATCTTGATCCGCCTCTTCTTCTTATCAGTGGCGAAGAGAGTGAAGTTGGCAAGGATGTCCAGCAACACGTGAGGCCGGAGCATCGATGTGATGGTCCGCTGTACGTCTATCAGCGTACTTGAAGGTTGATCCCCGTCGTCAATGGACCAAGGTCCCCAGAGGTGAACGGGCATGCCGACGGAGCCGTAGCGGAATTCCTTTCCCTCTGTAGCGATCGAGAGAACGTTCGGAACGAACAGCTCTGGCACATTCTGTTGATAATCATCTCTGACTTGGAGTGCGCCATCTACCCAGCTGGTAGCTTTCCGCACCGGTGTCTTGGCCTCGATCACCACCAGAGGTAACCCGTTAACCAGCAGCACGAGATCCGCACGCCGCTCCGCTGGTCCGGCTCGCACAGTGAATTGTTGGGTCACGACGTATTCGTTGTTCTCGAGATTCTCGAAGTCGATAAGTCGTACGGGAACATGCTGGCCCTTTTCTCCAAAGGGCATTGTGCGGTCACAGCGCAGCCACGTTGAGAACTCCTCGTTGGCCCGAATCAGCCCTTCACTACGCACTGACATCAGAATCGCTCGTATCTTGTAGATAACCTCGTCAGCTCGGTCAGGGTTCTCACTGATTTCTGGGTTGAGGCGGATGAGCGCTTCGCGGACAAAGGACTCAACCATGGCCTCGTGGGGCTGGCGGGGGAGATTCTCAGGCGCGAGGTAGTGCCAGCCGAGGCCTGAGAGCTGACCCTGGCGACGAGCCAGCCCAGGCCCCACTGATGTGTGATGCGTGACTCCTCCACACAGTAGGTCCCGAATGAAGTCCTCAACCGTATTGGCCTCGTTGAATACTGTCAATTCGCGGCTCCAGACATTGCGAGTCCGAGCAGGATCCTGCGCAGCGCACGCGCGCTCTCGACTCTGCCTCTTGTCCGAGTCAACGCCTGATCGAACGTGCTCAGGCGGTCTACAACTCGCCTCTGAGTCTCTAGGTCGGGGATTGCGATCCCGAGCGGACGCAGTACAGCAAGGTTGATGTTCTTCTGCGCTGTCTGGGTCGCCACCATCCGTTCGAGATATGATTGCCTTGTTCGCAGTGAATACTCCAAGAAGCGAACATCGACCCCGCGCTTGGGAATGATGCCGACGACACTATCTGGGCACCATGTTTCATAGGTGGTAATCGCTGTGTAGCCGATTACAGCAGCAATAGTCATTAGAATGGTGCCTTCAGGGAACGACCTACTGAAACGTGCTCCCTCTTCGCTGAGTGTCTGTGAGTGTGTTGTTAGCAGTCCTCCTGACGATGCAATGTCTCCTGTTTGCACAAAGGGATAGTCGCCACCATAGAACTCTGGCAGGTTCCTTGGGCGATGAGTGAACTTCCCTCTGTCAACTGTAGCGATATCTTCGAGTCTGTTGACACTCCAGCCGTGAGGGTGCCGATGTGCACCTTCGCAAGCGCCCCCCCCACCGGCAAGACCGTACGCCATGACATGATGAATCTCGGAGGTCAGCAGACTGTCTAGCTTCGCACCGAGGTCGAGCAACGCTTCACGACTCTTGTCAGCTGCGCGCAGGATTTCGACAATTGCCCGCTGCTCGTCGAGAGGTGGGAGAGGGAACTCATAGTCCTTGAGACTCTTCCAGTTCGTCCGAGGAGACAAAGAACCCGCTGAAGTCCCCACTGCGTATTCGTAGAAGTCTTCACTCTGGCAGATAAGCGGCAGCAACTCAGGCCACAGCTTGTCGTCCTTGGGTTCCAGAACATAGATGTCCCCTGAGCAAACCCCATCGAAATTAGCCACGGCTACCTTGCGCTGATAGGCTCTACGCTTTCCGAACAATACCTGACCTGGACGAAATCGGCTCGTGAACGTGGTTCCCTCAGAGATGAGCCCCCATCGGCGCACGCGGAGATCCCCAGGGTCGATGTGCTCCAGGCCCACATAGCGCTCAAGCCCCTCGGAAGCTGGATCTGCTGACCGGTCTCTATTCAGTTTGACTACCTCGCCAAACTTCACCAGAGTCCAGCCCGGTTTGAGTGTCCCCGTCCTAGCCACAAGGCCCCTCCGTGGTATCCACCCTTTCCAGCATCTCCATCACGGTGTCCATGTTCCGCCAGAAGTCTTGCCCAGAGCGTTCCCACTCGTGCCATGCTTCTCGAAGAGTCGGATTCTCGCTTTTGACGTGGGATACGCGACGAACGTAGAGCGGGATGCTGAGGTTGCTGGTGTTGGCAGTAACGTCGTCCAGAGATGCAACCTTCGCAAAGCCCGGTTCGTCGGCGAACGCCCGATAGGTACTCAGGATATGTTGCTGGTTTGCTTCGGTGAGGAAGCTCTGTGCACGTTCACGCACAACCTCTCCTACTGCGTCGATGAAGAGGATCTTCCCCCTGCGCTCGGCAGACTTGCGAGTGCCGCAGACTACGACGCAAGCCTCCATCGGCGAGTTGTAGAAAAGGTTGGGTCCGAGGCCGATGACTGCCTCTAGTTGGTCAGATGCCACAAGCTTCTCCCGCATCTCCCGTTCTTCGTTTCGGAACAGTACGCCGTGTGGAAAGAGGATAGCGCACCGGCCCGTATTGGGATTCAGACTCGAGAGGACATGCTGGAAGAATGCGTAGTCGGCTCGACCTTGAGGTGGCGTGCCGAGAGTATTGCGGCCATAGGGATCGCTGGAAAATGCCTCCCGATTCCATTGCTTGATCGAGTATGGCGGATTCGCAAAGACCACGTCGAAAGTCTTGAGACGGTCGCCTTCCAGGAACTTCGGGTGAGCCAAGGTGTCGCCACGTATGATTTCGAAATCCTCGACACCGTGGAGGAAAAGGTTCATCCGAGCGATTGCCGAGGTAGTCAGGTTTATCTCTTGACCATAGAGCTTGAGCGTGCGGTACTCGCCTTCCTGACGCTTGACCTCGACGAGCGCGGAAAGGAGCATCCCGCCAGTACCGCAAGTAGGATCGTAGATTGTCTCACCCGGCTGGGGATCAAGCAGCTGGGTCATCAAGTGGACCAGAGTCCGGTTCGTATAGAACTCGGCTGCCGTATGCCCGCTGTCGTCGGCGAATCTCTTGATCAAGAACTCGTAGGCTTGCCCGAATTCGTCTTCCGGGACATTTGCCAGTGACAGATTCTGCGTGGCGAAGTGTTCGAGAAGATCGCGCAGCGTCTTGTCCGGCAGGCGGTCCTTGTTGGTCCAGGGGGCATCGCCAAAGATCGCGTGCAGCCTGTCCGGATTGGCTTTCTCAATCTCCCGCATGGCATTCTGTATAGCGAGGCCCACGTCCTTGGGCGTCTCACGCACCTTCTTCCAGTGGTGGGTGTCAGGAATTTGAAACCGGTGGTTTTCGCCAAAGACAGCATAGTCCGTATCGCTGCCGGATTGCTCGAGGGCTTGAGCGTATTCTTCATCGTAAACGTCGCAGATACGCTTGAAGAAGAGTAGCGGGAAGATGTACTGCTTGTATTCGCCCGCATCTATGAGTCCTCGCAGAAGGGTAGCCGCGCCCCAGAGGTATCCTTCCAGTTCCTGTTGGGTTATAGGCTTACTCACTCCAGCCGTCCCCCTTGCGTGATGAGATCACGAAGCCGGTCTTCGGCCTCTCGGCAGCGCGCCAGGGCTGTTTTGAACTCAGCAGTTGCCTCGGCTACCGTAGGGACATTCTCATCCAGTGGCGGCAGTACGTAGCGTGAGATATTGAGTGTCCAGTCCTCTTTCTTGATCTCGTCCAAGGAGACGACGCGCGCCATGTCCTTCACATCCTTGAAGTCGCGGACGTAGCCCAGGATGCTGTCAGCGTGCTCCTTGTCCAGGTAGTTCTGCGCTCGCCCTTTGCGGAACAGAGTGGAAGCATCCACGATCAGAACACGATTCACGCGCCCAGGAGGTTTGCTCATGCGGAGAACTAGGATGGAAGCTGCAAGCCCAGTGCCGTAAAACAGGTTCGGTGCCAGGCCGATCACAGCCTCGATCAGATCCATCTCCAGAAGCTTGCGGCGGATCTTTCCTTCGGTGCCCTTCCGAAACAAAGCGCCTTGGGGTAGGACGACTGCCAGGCGGCCGGTCACCTCAGCCATTGACTTCGTCATGTGCTGCACCCAGGCAAAGTCGCCGCTCTTCTTGGGAGGCATACCAGCGAAGTTACGGCCCCAGGGGTCGTTCACCCAGACTTCTTCCCCCCATTTCTCCAGCGAGAAGGGTGGATTCGCGATGACACAGTCAAACGTAGCCAGGCGGCCAGCGTCGTAGAAGGCCGGATTCCTCAGCGTGTCGCCGCGGACAATCTGGAAGTCTTCAATACCGTGGAGTAGGAGGTTCATCCGCGCGATCGCAGAGGTTGTGAGGTTCTTCTCTTGACCGAACAGTTTGCCCCAGAGCAGCTTGATGTCCCCACGACTCTCCCGGACATGCTGTACCGCTGCCAAGAGCATGCCGCCCGTACCGCAGGCTGGATCGTAGATAGTCTCGCCCTCCTGGGGGTCGAGTATCTCAACCATCAGCCGCACGATGCTTCGGGGGGTGTAGAACTCCCCGGCCTTCTTGTTCGTGGCGTCGGCGAACTTCTTGATCAGAAACTCGTAAGCATCGCCCAGCACGTCTGATGTTACGTTCTTGTTGCCCAATAGGAGGGAGGAGAATTGCTCGATGAGATCCTTGAGCAGGGCATCCGATAGCAGTTCCTTGTTGGTCCACTGGGCGTCACCGAAGACGCCGTAGAGCGTATCAGGGTTCGCTTTCTCAATCTCGCGGAGGGCACGCTGGAGAGCCATACCCACGTTGGCGGGAGTTTCCCGAACGTCCTTCCAGTGGCAACCCTCTGGGACCTGGAACCGGTGCGATTCGGGGAAGAGTGCGAGCTGAGGGTCTCCGAACTCGTCGATGACTTCCTGAACCTCCTCGTCCCAAACGTCAGAGATGCGCTTGAAGAACAGAAGAGGGAAGATGTACGTCTTGAAGTCCGCCCTGTCTACGGGGCTGCCACGGAGAATGTTGGCCGCTTCCCATAGATGGCTCGATAGCGTGGCGAGATCGATCGTGCTGGTCGTCAACCGCTGTCCCCCCCGGTCTTGAAGCACCCTCGCAGAGCAGTTGCCCTCTTGATCGATTCTACCCGGAACCGGCTGACCCTTCAAGCCTTCAGTGCGGACAGACAATTAGGCTCCGGGGTGAACCTGAGCGGGAGACCTGAGGTCCTGTTTCTCGGGAGGAGCGGCTCCCGCCACGAGGCCCGGTAGCAATCCGGTAGCAGGGCTCTCAAACCTATTATGATACAAAGGATTGGAGACAGGTGTTGGGTTCGGGACCCAAAGGTCGAGAATGAACCAGGCGCTGCCTGCCCTAGATCGAATCGAGGATTTCCCTTCGCTTGGCGTCGTATTCTTCGGCCGTTATCAGGCCATTCCGGTGAATGTCGCGGAGCTCTTCAAGTCTCTCCTTCGTGGTCTTGGGGTTCGGAGCTCCAGGAATAGCTGCCAGTGGTTCTGAAGGTGCGACTCTGGATCGAACTTGGTCCAAGCGGCAGGCCTTGGCCTGTTCAATCTCGGCCACTAGCTCCTGGACTCCATTCACCGAGAATGGGCTAACATCGAGCGCAATCTCTGTGCGGCCCGATGATAGTCTGATCAACCTTTTGCGAGTTGCTAGGTAGACAACCCAAGAAAGGATCGACGCAACAACCAGCCCACCGACAGCCGCCAGCATCCAGTCCTCATGGCGCTGAAAGACGAATGTCCCAAGCGCTGTTGCGAGAAAGAGAATTGCGAAGAAGGCACATCCCACCGATTTCCGGCTGCGGTTCTGAATGGAGTCGAGATTCTCCAAGAAGAAAGAAAGGACTTCCGACTCCCCTCCCAAGGGTGTCCGATGAATCTGTATCACTCGCTGATTCGTTAGGACAAAGCCACCGCGATCGAACAACGCACTCGCAACTTGCGAGCCGTCTAGTATCTTCTCTCCTTCGTTAAGTTGATAGTAGTCTCGCCTCTTGAATGGTTCCCTGATGTGTCGCCGCTTCTCCTCTGGTCTTGCTTCTTCTGCGCTTGGTTCCCGCGTACCGGCGGATGCGCTTTCCGGTTTTCCACCGCTTTTCGGCAGCGCTTCGTCCAGACTGACCTTGTCCCCGGGTCCAGCATTCTCGTAACACCGCAGACACACGTCGTCAATCTTGAACCAGTGCTCGGACGGGAAGTCCTCACCGCAGACCCTACACCTCATGCTTCACCTGCCCACCGAGCTTTGGGAGACGTTGCCAAGCCGTGCAAGTTTTGCAGCTCTCTGGTTCCCAGCCAAACGCTGCTAGCGCAATTGCTGATGATACAGCGAATCTCCGGTTCAGCCGCGGCGTCGTGACCGTCTTTTCTACACTGGATCGCATGGCCCCGTTGTTTACACAACTTGGCAACGTCCGTTGAGCCCATCGCAGACGTTCCCTGAGCCGAATGACGCTTCCCGCTCTCAGTTCAGGTTCCATCGTCGCTCGGCTCTTCCTCTCGCCGCCAAGTAGATCACATCTGCAAGAAAACACCTTATTCTAATGGAACGATGGGCCCCGGACAAGGGCTAGTTGGAGGAAGCTAGAGGAACTGTTGAGGTCTGAGGGGAGGGAGGCTCTCGGCGAAAACAAGGACTGAAACGGTAGCAAATCGGTAGCAGGGGGTTGAAAGCCGTTGGGGCACAAGGGGCTGGAGACTGCTGTTGGGTCCGTGACCCAAAGGTC
>CAZGDV010000121.1:0-7440 GCA_964524995.1 uncultured Dehalococcoidia bacterium
GACAATTATCTTCCTCAGCGGCACAGTCAACTCTTGCCCTGCACTCGTCCAACCGACGTCACGAATCGACGCCGTCTCCTTGCCCTCCTCAACGACTTCGTAGCCGTGAGCAACATAGCAGGTCGTCAATGTGTGGAAGCTGACGTCCGTTTCGGCCTGCATGACAAGTAATTCCAAAGGCTGATAGAGGCCCGCGCATGCGTAGTCCCTCAGCAAGACAATGTCGGCACCGAGAGTCTCACGTATCTCCTCAACATCAGCCTCGGGCGCGTCCACGCCAGTCCACACACCGAACTGCACCGGGAACTCACGCAGCCTCTCAGCGCTGCCTATGTCCATCTTCGTCCGCACATAGACCTCATCGCCAGATTGACGACCCAACTCGGTGCCGATGAATGTACCCCCAGGAGACAATGCAGAGCCAGGAGACGACAATAGCAGCACGATGATGAGCACCAGGGCTATGGCTGCCAGTAGAAGTGCGTAGCGCCTATAGAAAGCCATTTGCGGGATGAGACCTGCTCTCAGGCACAGCCGTCAAGCGCGCCTGATCCTGGGATAGACCATCACAGCAACGGGGCACAGCACAAGCACAACCATCAGGACTATGCCACCCCAGGACTCTGCGAGACGTGCAGCCAACACATCGCTGTCCTGGTCCTCCTCCGGTTCGAACATATACGGCAGCACTTCCCCGAGGAGCTCCCCTGTTATCTGCAGCGTATCGTCAAGCGAGCCCGATGAAGGCACTTCGGCGGTCGCCTCCACCATTGTGACAGTATCCTCGAAAAGCCGACCTTTCACGTAGAAGTAGAGTACGACCTCCCGCTCCATGCCCCCCTCCGATGAAGGCTTTGACACGACCAGCTTCCTGGCTCGAAGCGAGATCGCCTCAGCCCCTGCCGTCCAACTCGCATCAGGCACAGATATATCCTCCCATCCATCTTCCTCGATATCCCAGCCACACGCACGGTAGCAGGTCGGAGGATCGTGGAATGAGGTTGGGTCCTCGCTCTGGACGACAATGAAGTGCACCGGAAGATACGGCTTGTGCAGGTAGGTGCGAAGAAGTACGAGTTCCGCTCCCAGTTCTTCTGTCACCTCGGACGACCCGAATTCAACCCCACTCCCTATATCCAGGTTCTTCGGGATGCTTTTCATATGCTCAGCATCCCCGAAATCCAGCTTCGTTCGGACACGTGTTTCGCTGTCCGCAGCGTGGTGCAACTCGCTGCTTATGAAAGTAGCCTGCAGGGCGAGGACATCACCGGGCACAGTAATGAGCACTATCGCCACGACGGCAAGTGCCAGCCCGCCTACGACAAGAGAGTATCTCCTCAGGAAAGTCATGGAATCAGCCTACACGAACGATGATACCTGTTGAGCACACCCGAGTCAAAGCATGGATGGAATGAGAAGGAGACGGCGAGCTACGCTCGCCGTCTCCTTGGAAACACCAGCTAGTCAGTTGCGCCTATGCCTCAGTCGCGGAACCCCGGCGCCTGCGAATAGCGTAGTAGCCGCCGACTCCCACGAGACCGAGCGAGAACAGCACGATGGTCAGAGCCTCTGGGACAACGTAGAACCCCTCTTCATCAAGGGCGAGCGCATCCAGACCATCCTCAGCGGCGTTGTATATGCCGCCACCAGTGCAGCCAGATCCAACGTCATCAGCTACAATCTCCCAGTATGTCCCCTCTTGCCCCGAAGACGGGATTGCCCACAAGTCGACCGGGCCGATGACACCGTACGCATCCGACGTTACCTGCTTCGGTGCTGTCCCGCTGGGGTCCAACAGCGGGTCAAGCGTGTCACCTTCGTCAACATAAAGGTTCATTTCGTAGGGTTGGATGTACAGCTCGTACTCCCGATTGGGCGTGAAGCCATAGCCCACGACAGCAACAGTCTCACCCGGGGAGAATGCGTCCACTTCAGTTGGCATGGCATCAGTGTCCCCATCACCAGAGCCTCCAACTATGGACAGAAGCGTTCTCGGTTGACAGACGTGAACTGAGCACCCTACCCAATCCGATGGGATGGTCTCTGCCCAGTCGCTGATCAACAACTCCTCGAAAGCCGTGCTGAAGTCAAACACACTTGTGTTGCATACAGTACCAACCACATCGAAATCGATTTCAACAAGGGTCCCATTTCCAGTAATACCAGCACCAGGGCCCGCACCTGGATAGGCAAAAATGACCCTCACCGTATTTGTCCCACCCATCTGGCTGGCCATTACCGTCGACCCAGGAGCAAGAAAATCCCCAGCGCGCACACCCGTCGATATGCTGGTTACCTGGATCACTGTCTCATCATATACCAATTCGAACTGGCCACTGTTGAGTAGCTCGACATTGCCAATCTCTATCGAGACTGTGAATGTGCCACCCTCCGGCACCTCGGATGGTGCGCTTGCCGTTACCACCACCGGCGATTGCGCCAGCGCCTGCCCAGGCAAGATAGCCACCACCAGTGCCACCAGGATCCCCAACACCGCCAGCAATCGGATCTTCTTCATGGCTGCTCCCTCCTCGCGCGGTAGTTTACCATAACTATGTCGTCTTGACAATACCCAATTTTGGGTACGACCATCTTGTTCTTGCCGTTACAAGTAGCCGAGGATTATCAACTCGGTCGTCGTTACGTCACCCATGTTGATCGTGCAGTTCTGATTCGCGTCCGCACCACACGTCGGATCCAGGTATCCCAGGATTATTAGCTCGATGTATGTGACGTCCTGCATGTTGACGTTGCCGTTCATGTTGGCATCGCCGAGAATACACGGCTGCACCGCAGCGTCATCGCCGCCAGCAGCCGGTGTCGGGTTGCCCTCGCACCATGCCTGGACCTCGACCAGGTTGCCGAACGGGTCAGCGCCCCAATCAACGACCATGGCGTCGAACACGATGGTTACATTGCCTCCCGGCGGCACAGGCGCCAACTCCAGGTTCCATGTCAACGGGTCCTCACCCATGGGCTCCGTAGGCACGCCGTTCACCGTCGCACTACCGGGAACGTAGGCAAGACCCAGTACCAGCCAGTCTGAGACCTCCATGTACACCAGATCACAGCAATCGCTCGTGTTCTCCACGATGACCCGGAACGTTGCAGCGGACTCCACGGGCACGCACGCAACCTCGACCCAAGTCTCCGAGCACTCATCCCAGACCATCTTCTGCACGTCGATGCTCGGCTCGCACGGGCAGACGTAGATATTCTCCGCACAGTTGTTGAACTCCCGCAACTCGTTGACTTGGTCATAGTTGTCTGCGCAGACGACTACCACATCTTGGTTCAGCGTGCACTCGACGACCGTCCTGAAGCAGTCTATGTAGGTGCCGTCCGGCGCAAGGTCAACAGGGACTACCTTGTGCTCCACCTTCATCCCATCGACGTACAGAGTCACGGAGTGGCCCGCGGGCGCTACCTCGTCGCCCGTGTTCGCCACCTGGTAGCAGACCACATAGCTGTTCGGGGTCTCCTCGAGAATCGGGCTGACGATCAGGTCCCATGCCACTTCGTCTACGTCGCATGAGATCTCCGCCCCCGTCTCCACATCGACGAGAAGAATAAGGTCACCAGCGCTGAGTCCGGTGTCCCCCCCATCCTTCCACTTGGCCACCAGGTAGTCCTCGAAGGCATCGGGGTATACTCTGTACCAGTAGGTGCCCTCGGGGTTGGCCACAGCACCCATCACGTGATCGTATCCCCGGGTCAGCTCCAATGCTATCTGGTCGCCACCATCAGGCGTAACAAACATGGTGGCAGTAAGGTCTTCGACCGCGTGGTCCACGCCCTCCAGAGACACTATATCTCCAGGGCTCAGGACTCCGTCCGGGGTCAGCTCCTTCCATCCGTCTATTTCATACTTGTTGCAGTAGTCGGGGTAGAGTTCATGCCAGTCCGTGCCCACCGGCTTCTCTATGGGTTTCCCCGGGTAAAGCGGCGGCTCCTCGATGGAGTGCAGGTGCTTCCTCGGTGCGGCTGGGTCCTCCCACTTCTCCACGATCTCCAGATCAGGCCATGGCTGGCACAGCCAGTCGATGATGTTCAGAGCGAGTGCATGGTTGTCGTACTCGTAGAGCGCGCCAGGGCTGTCGTCGTCAGTATCCAAGGGTCTAAACAGGTTGCTGTCGCCGATAATCATGGCCCGGCCATCGCCGAACAGCGAAGCGGCCATGACCGGCGGGCCAGGCTGAGAGGGCTCGGCCAGCCAGTTGAACGTGTTCTCGGCGAGCAACTGGTTCTGGGAGTTCACTATGTAGTCGTTGTCCCACAGGTTGAAGTCACCGACGACTACAACCCTTCCAGCGCCGGCTTCGGCTACACTCACCACCGGCTCCCCGCCGTCCGACGGCGTCCATGCCACCTCCTGGGACGGCGAGACCACCCCCAACTCTCCGGCAGCCCTCAGATAGAACTCCGACACACCGTCGAAGATGGGGTGCCCATCCATGTCCCATATGTAGAGGTCCGGCGGGCTCAGATATGAAAGGCCACACGTCGTCCCGAACTCCTGCGCAACCGGGTTGATGTTTGCATTCGGGCAGTCAGTGTTGTCGCCCAGCACCAACAGGCCGCCACCGTTCTGGACGAACTCCTCGATCGCTGCCACCTCGCCCGCCGTGTAGGCTGTGGTCCAGGCCGAGCCCAGGCAGACAACGAGCACTGCATAATTGCCGAGATCGACGCTCTCTACTCCCGAAGTCGTCGTATGAACAGTGTAGCCAGCGCTCCCCAGTAGACTGGCGAGGCTGGAGTATCTGTTGGAAGGCTCATAGCCTAAGCTTACGCCGTGGGTAAGGTCCCACAGAACGTCGTAACCGCCATCGGTCTCGAGCAACGGTGTCAGCTCCACAGCCTCGGAAGCTGGTGCAAAAACCTCACCCGTGCTCGGATTGACCTCTCCAATATCGTTGTTGTCCTGCTCCTCGTTCTCCGCAACCGGCCTCGCAGCGGCCTGCACATCCCCTCCCGGCAGCCCTTCGCCGCTCGCGGCGGCGTCACCGACCGAGTCTCCGTCAGCTATTGTGAAGGCCGAGCTATATCCCCAGGCAATGGGGAAAGCAGGCCCGGTAGTTCCAACCGAGCAGCCCGCGTACTCCACAATCTCATCAACGTTTGAGCCAACAACGGACGCGTCGAAGTGAGGGACAATAGGCCAGAAGCTGTACCCGTCGTTGTGCAAGTCGTCATACACCGTGTCGTCGTTGAACCACATGCCGAATGGGTCCGCGAGTTCGTTGACCACCGGAAACACACCACTTGACTGAGCCCACCAGCCATACTCTCCCATGACGAGCAGACCGCCGCCATTGTCAACATAGTCCTCCAGGGCAGCAATCTCGTCGTCAGTGTAGTCTTCGGTCGGCTCAGGGATAACGACCGCACAGTAGCCGTCGAGCAGCTCACCGTATGTCGTGGGGACTGTCGTCTCCCTATCTACAACGAACCCCCACGCCCTGAGCAACTCGATCCAATGCCCGAACGTGCTCCCGACGGACACAGCCGGGTCATGTGTCTCGTCGAACAGAACTCTACCTGTCTGGATCGGAGGCGCGACTGTGAGGCGCACCGGCACAAACGTCACGCCCTCGTCCAGATCGTTGCTCGCGATGTAGATCTCGGCGGAGTACTCGCCCAGGGCCAGTCCTGACGTATCGATGGTCAACATCACATTGTCCGACCCGTTGTACGGCAGAAAACCCTCGGTCGGGCTCTCGTCCAGCCAGTCGCAGTCCGAGCCGAACATGCTGTACATGATCTCGTTCTTCCAAAGCTCAACCGCGTCCAGCCTGCCGTCACCATCGTCATCGGAGCGGAAGTTGGATATAATGAAGCTGTTCACTATCGACCCACTGAACACGCCGCCCTGGCCCGCAGTCGGGCTCGCCGTGAATCCGGCAACCGAGAGCGTCGGACCCACCGCATCGCACTTGTCACCATTGTCGCCATACTCCAAAGTGTACGTAGACAGGTCTGAAAGAGTCTCGATACCCTGGAAGATCGGGTGGGCCAGTTGCCACCGGTACAGCGGCTCAGGTGAACTCATGTCACTCGATTGACTCACACCGAGGGTATCCCACAGGGTAGTCGCCTCGCTGTTCGAACCATCGATGTCGAACGTCTCGAGCACAACCGTCCCGCCGGCGTTGACGTAGTCCTCGATCTCGGACCACCAGTTGCCGAGCTGGAAGTAGGTGTTGTGCGATACAAGGACCAGGTCCCAGGAGCCGCCGGTTAGCGCCGCACCGAAACCGTCGTAGTCTGCGTAGTAGCACGTGTACGCGAGACCCAGAAACCGGAGCGCCCGCTCGACGTAGGACTGGCCGGGCTCGACGAAGGTATCGTCGGCGTAGACAAGTATGTTCCGGCTGCCGCCGTCGACGTCGCCCCAGGTGTAGGCAGCCTTCACAGCGCTGGTGACTCCCTCAGCGTTGACCTCGCCTTCTGCTACGGCCACCTCCTCCCAGTAGAGAAACTCGAAGCCCTCCGCAGCGTCGAGGTCCGAGCGCCCGGAGTAACTGCCGGAGGCCTCTCCGACATCACTGAGAACGATGCGCTGAACATGGGTGATGTGGCAAACGGAGCCGCCCATGTCGGTGGCCTCGATGGTCACGCCGAACTCGGGGCCGTACATGGAGGCACCACCCACCGATGCAGTGTATATGCCATCCCCGGCGACTTCATCGGGCCACGCCCCGTCATCGTGCATGTAGCTCCCGTCACCCGGACTCATCGTGACCCAGAATCTGACGCTGTCCACATCAGCCAGCCCATCGGGGTCAGTGACTTCAGCCATGAGAGCCGCGCCGTCCCCTTGTGGTATGGGGTTGGGAACGGACTTGGCCCACTTGATGAAGGGCCCTCCCGTGGTCTCGGTGTCCACCATCTGATATCCGAGCTCCGAGTCCTCGTCGCCGTTGTTGAGCATGACTATGGGCGCGTTCCATGTCGTGTCCGGAGGCAGGGTTATGTCGATTCCTCTCGGCTCGACATCGATGTTGGGCACAGGCAATACTGTAAGCTGCACGACCACGACCCTGGGATCCTCGTCCGGGTCGTCGCTCTCGATAAAGACCTCGGCCGTGTACTCGCCCTGTTCCATGCCGTGCGTATCAATGTTCAGCTCGACTCCACCCACCGACGCCGGCATGACCGAGTCAGAGTCCGGCCACTCATACAGCCAGTCACAGTCGAGCTGGCAGATCTCGTGGCCGACAAGCATATCAGGGGAGCCCTGGTTCAACGCAACGAGCACCCCGTAGGGTGGTTCGAGCTCTGTCGTAAAGCAGCTGCCGGCGGCTATGCCGGTGCTCGAGAATGAAACACCAGTGTAGACGCCGGCCACCGGATCGAACTGATACACGGTGGCAGCCGGCGACCCTTCCTGAGCGAAGGTCCAGAGCCAGGGCCCGCCGGGGGAGACATCGTCCCAGG
>CAZGDV010000122.1:0-7372 GCA_964524995.1 uncultured Dehalococcoidia bacterium
CGTCACCCAATCGAAGAACGGGCCGCCGGTGGTCTCCACATCGGCCAGGCTGTACTCCAGCGCCGTCTCCCCATTGTTGCCTATCCGCAACGTACCACCCCAGTTGGAGTCCGGGTACAGCTCTATGTCTATTCCGGTAGGTTCAGCCCAGATGTCCGGGGGGCTGGCGTAGTCGTACTGCACATCCACGAAGAAATCGAGCAGCGTTACTGTCTGCGCGGCATCGGTCATCTCGAAGAGAACCTGGTCTACGGTCACACTCCCTGTGTCAATCGTGAACCAGCCGCTCCCGCTCCCGCTGCCCTGGGGATAAAGGTCGGAGCCGCTCGCAAAGTAGTTGGGTGTGGGCGAGCCGCTCGTATAGGGGGTCACGAATATCCTTACGCCGCTGCTCTCGCACGTGTAGTAGTCGAAATCGATGTTCACCGGCTCACCGAAGACGAGGGTGGCGGGCGAGACGGGGTCCATCGCGATGCTTTCTATCGAACGCCCGAACGTATAGTCGACAGGCGCAAAGAACTCGATCAGCACGCTCCAGTCGCTCCTGCACAGCCGAACCCGGACCTCGTCCACGGTTGTGTCGCCGGACAAGATCGTAAACCAGACACTGCCGCTGCCCTCGGGATAAGGTAATTCGCTACACCCGCTCCAGCCGTAGTTCGGAGAAGGTGAGCCATTGGTGAACGGGGTCACCTGGACCCGGACCTCATCCCCCTCGTCGGTGGAGTAGTCGAACGTCATAACGACGTGATCGCTATTGCAGAGGGAGTAGGGCGATGACGGGCTGAAAGCGATGTTGGTGATCGAGTTATCCAATGGCACTACGTCGACGGTGCCCTCGTAGGGGTAGTAGTTGTGCTTGGTAACGACGATGTCCATCACGCCGTCGGTGCTGGGGCTGAAGCTGAAGCTCGCCTCGCCGAGGGCATTGGTGTATCCGTAGGTATAGATGTCGCCGTACTTGTACAGGCAGACCAGCGCATTCGCCACGGGATTGGCGAGAACGTCCTGTACCGTGACGTCCATGGTGGTCATGACCGCAGTGGGGTGGTCGACAACAAGCGTCTGCGGGCTGCCCGTCCACAGGTCGAGCGCCGGATCGCCCAGCCACAGATACATCTTGACGTTGTCCATGGCATACGAGGTCGAGCCATAGCTCGCGACAAGCTCAGCGTTGGCATCGTTCAGGACCCAACCCAGCCTGGTTATGTACTCGTTGCCGATGGCATCGAACAGGTTCTTGTCGAAATCATGGTTAGGTGTCGTATAGGATGGCCTGGAAGCGCCCAGGAAAGCGACAGCCGAGTCGCTGTCCTTCACATACGCCTCGCCGAGCACCTCGTTGGCCGCATCGAGCCAGGCATTGGTGCAGGAGATGCTGAACACCACAGGGGTGTAGTCGCCGTTGGCCAGTCCATGAGCTTGGGTAACGGTGTACTCCTCATAGGACGTGTTCCAGTTCGTGCCCCAGAACTCGCCGTATGGAGGCCCGTACGTAGCGCCGTCGCCGCCGTGGCCCCTGTAGTTCAAGATTCCGACGCCGGTGTTCACGTCCGACGTGACATCCGCGTTCGTGGCATCGTCACCGCCCTGAGCCGCCGCCGCGCCGTACTCCGTCCAGAAAGTGAAGGAATCGCTGTAAGTAGCCGTCCGTATCTCTTCGAGGCAGCCCTGGTACTTGCCGGGAGCCCCCTCTCTATGTGCCATGAGCACGGCACGATTCGCCCAGATCCCTGCAGGCGGGCTCTGCGCATACTCGAGTATCTTGTCGATCTGCTGCTGCAGCTGCGCGTCGCTGGTGACGGACAGCCGCCCTATCGCGACATCCGCGTACATGTCAGGGCTGCCTGTTATACAAGCGTACCACTGGTCCCCGGGAAGATCGTTGGGCCAAGCGCCCCCACCCCAGTTCTGCTGCCAGGGTATGTAGCTGATGTCCCCGACGAGCAGAACGTACTCGATTCCATAGTTATTGTAGTAGTATTCAATGTCATCCTTGACGTCGGCGGCCGTAGGAGTCGTGCTATATACCAACGAGACGTACGGCAGGCCCTCTTTCTTGTGCCACTCCAGCAGGGGCTTCAGCGTGCTCCAGTCGGAGCACGAATCGTTCCTGATAGAGAGGAACTTGATCGACGTGTCATACGGAGTACCATCCAACTCGGCCCCATCCAGCTCGGGTATCGCGGCGGCTGTATCGTAGGCACCCTCATGGTCTTCGTAGGTCTCGTACGCCTCTGTTATGTCAAGAGAGTCGTAGTTGAGAATAGCGCTCTCATACATGCGGGCGAAACTGGGCGCTACCGTCTTCGGGGCCATGCTGCCGCCGGTGTAGTCAAGCCTCAACTGAACGTGATCGTAGACTCTGACCTCGCCGGTGGCGGGATTGTACTGGACCGGGTTGACCTGCACCCCAACGACAGTGAGATCCCGCCATATCCCAGGCTCGTCGATCTCGACAATGCCCTGGGGGTAGAACGCGTCGACGGAGTAGAACCCCTCGTCGATCGTGAAACCCGCTACGGGACCGCCATCGACCTCAGGCTCCTGCACGGGGTACACCCTGTAGCCGGGGCTTGTTGAATAGGACGAATCGGTGACGGTGGCTGTTATCGTGGCCCCGTCGGGAACAGCGATCACCTCACGGATCACGGGCAACTCGGGCTTGCCCACTTCCGCCGTGCTGCCATAACCGGAGAGGGAGAGAGACTGGAAAGACTGGCCATCTGCCTGGATCGACTGCTCGTCGACCGACCGCACCACCACATCCAGAACGGTCGACGCCCCATCGGAGTCCAGAACGACAACATCCGCACCGCTGTCTTCTGTCGCAGGCATCTGCAGCTCGGGAGAATCGGCCTCTCCCGGCCCCTCCTCCACCGCGCCAGCCACGGACGGCAATGTCGTCAAGGCAAGTGACGTTATCAACACCAGCGCAAAAACGAGCCGCACGCCTCCGAACAGACGACCTCTGAAGTCTCCCATCATCAACTCCCCTGCCCGCCCCATCGCGGGCAACCCCGAGTATCCCCCTACAAACAGAATCCCCGTCCCTCCCATGGAGGGAACGGGGAATACCACTCCTACACGAGTGTGCCGCAAGGCACGATGATACTCACGGGGTGAGTCTAAATACGCTTATGTCTCTTGTCAACCTTACTTTTCCTTACCTTTCTTATCGAATATCCAGTCTACCTCTCAACCTCCCCTAACTCCACCACGGCGGACGGACTCGACGAGAGAGAAGGCCAAGCGAGGTTTCCCTCGCCTGGCCTTTCATGGACCAATCGAGCAGGAGTGCTCTATTCGGAGGCTACCGTCGCGTATCCCGCAACATTCGCACTATTGAAGCACTTTCCGGCGTTGATCTCGGGGTCGCTGCTCCACGCGCACATGCCGAACTTCATGCTCTTGGCATCATAGCCAAGTATCCTGAGAAGGGCCGTTGCCTGGGCAGCCGACTGGCCGGTGTAGCAGTAGACGACGACCTCACCATCGGACGGGATCCTGTCGAGGTTGTCGGCCAGGGAGCCGAGCGATATGTTCACCGCGCCCGGCACATGACCCTTGGCGTAGTCCGCCGCACCCCGGCAACTGATGATGAACGGATCGTTCTCCGCATCGCCATCGGTGATCAGGTCGAATACGTCGCTGGCACTGATGATGTTCCCACTGTAGGAGTTCGCATTGATGGCAGCGAACAGAGTGGCGTCAGCGGTAGGCATTGCGGGTGACCAGTCCGGCGAGGGATAGTCATAGGTCTCTGTAGGATCGTTGGCCTCGGTCTCTGTTGCGAAGTCCATCTGATCGGTGTCCGGGTCGAAGCGGGTGCCATACACCGCCGGATCATCTGACCACGAACTCATGCCATGCAGCAGGTTCTGCACGTCGAAGCCGAGGACGCCGAGCAGGGCGGCGGTCCAGGAGCCAGTCTGGCCCGTGTAGCAGTAGACCACGATCGGCTTGCCAGCCGCGTTCATGTCCATCAAGTTCTGTGCGCTGAAGACCTCCGCGAACGTCATGTTCACGGCTCCCTCGATGTGCCCGGCGGCGTAGTGCTCCGCACTGCGAAGGCTGATGATGTACGGGTCGTTGCTTTCGTCACCATCGGTAATGAGGGTGAACAGGTCATCCGCACTGATGTTCGAGGCCGGGCTCATCAAATACTGAGCAACGGCCCCCTGTATCATCTGGAACTGCGTCAACTCAGGCGTAGGCTCTACCGTTGGTTCCGCTGTGGCTGTAGGCTCCGCTGTGGGCTGTGGCGTCGGTGTCGCCGTCGGTTCCTCCTCACCGTTGCATCCAGTCAGCAGCGGCATGAGCGCGATGAGGAGTGCGATACACAGCACCAACGCGATCTGGGCCAACCTGTGTCGTCTCATTCATTCCCTCCCTATAATCTTTGGGCCTCTGTATGCTCAACATCGGCCTGAGCGACTGCACGCCGCACCAGCGATGGTTGTGGAGGAACTCATACTAACCCGCTTGCCCTACCCCCGTACCCAGACAATCGAATGCTTCAATCCTACCGAGCCACGTGACATCATATTACAACTCGTATGTACTGTCAACCTATGTTGCATGCAAAGGGTATATTATCTGTCAATCACCTCCCACAACCATCCTGCCTTACATCGTATGAAGCAAGCCAGCGCCGAGCCCCGTGAGTCAGCCGCCAACGGCACCGCCGTACAGCGGCACTTTGGCCAACCGGGCGCTTGGCAGGCAGGCGACGACATGTGATACAATGAGACATCTGGTCTAGCGGGGTTAGCAGATAGCCTACGACAGTCGGGGCCTGCCTCGTGGATGGGCCCGGAGTCAACCACCCTTGGGGAGCATATTATGACTGAAGAACCGGTATCTCGCGACGCCCTCATCAAGCGCTTGCGGAGGATCGAGGGGCAAATTCGCGGCGTCCAGAGAATGATCGAAAGCGAACGCGAGTGCGAAAGCATCATCACCCAACTCGCCGCCGTGCGGTCGGCCATCGAGGGCGTGGGAGCACTCGTGCTCAACAACTATATGAACCTGTGCTTCATCAGGGAGTCGGAAGCTGCCTCTCAGGGCATCGATGACCTGGCCCGGTGTGTGGCTATCTGGGGCAGAGTGAGAGTCGGCGACAGTAAGAAGTAACTTCAGCCTCCACCATCGCAACGCACGATGCGTTGCTCCCTCGCAGGTTCAGCGGTCACCGCATTCCCCCCCCGCTTGCCGGGCTGAAGTCTGTGCGCGAACCTGTGGCCCTAGACACCGAGTTCCTCTCTGAGTATTCGGGATGTTTCCTTCAGATGCGAGAAAGCCGTCTCAACCAGTCGCTCTTCTTCAGTCCTAGTCGTGCCGTTGTTGCGATCCACCCCGGCACAGGTTTCAGGGCCGGGCAAACCGCGTGCCTCCGGGCTCTTGAGACAGCATCTCGCAGGTGCAAGGAGCGAATGCTCAGCTACGGTCCTGAGCGTGGTGCCGGAGTTCCGCACGATGACCTCCCAGTAATGGGTCAGTCGCGCTCCGAGCGTCTGCGCGGACTCGATATCAAGCTGGTTCGGCTCCGTAGGCACAATTCCCCAGCAGACTATGCCGCCGCCTTCGATGAAACGGCCTAGCGCTTTGGCGTATTCCTTCGGCATCGTCTCCAACTGGTAGGCGTCCACCGACAACAAGTCGATGCCGAGATCCAACAGGTACGGCAGATTCACATTGACGCACATATGCAGCGCCCTAGGGCCCTCGATTCCGCTCAGGAACTCCGCGTAGTCGGCTGCCGCCTGGCCATCGTTGTAGCCGGTGACGCCACTGAACACCCACCAGAAACCGGGGTCATCCAGCCAGACGAAGGCATGGTCGTTCCTTTCCACCAACTGCTCATACTGTACGTTCACCTTCCTCTGGATGAAATCGAACAGAATGCCCCTCACATCTTCATCGTAGATGATCGGCCTGCCCCCCTCATCGATCACCTGGAAGCCGAGATTGATCGGGCCGGTGACCTGGCCGCGAATGGCGTGGTAGTTGCGCAGGTCCTGTTTGAGGAAGGCTTCGTAGGTTATCGAGACGTCGCTGTTGATCGCCAGACTCGCAGGCTCTTCGATCCTCTCGGAGTAAGCAGCGAACTCCTCCTGGAACCTCTCGCGGCTGAAGACTATCCTCCGGGCCTCGGCGTCTATCGTCACGCCCGGGAAGTCGCGCGAGAACTGGACAAACATGTCTTCGCTATAGCTCAATCGAGCCAGCTGTGGCCAGAAGGGGATATCAAGGCTCATGGCCAATTCCAGTGCCTTGTCGATGTCCGTGTGGGGCATCGTGCCCATCGCTGTTGTTCTGCAGCCTGCGTACAGCCCCATGTACATCACCGTGGGAAGGTCGGCCTTGTTGTCGTCAATCGCAGCAGAGGGCCGCCCGGCGAAGGGCAGCCCTTAGTACTGGTCACGCCACGGCCAACAGCCGGGGGGAATAGCCCTTTGTATACAGCTACGGGGGAGGATTCGGTGCTTCCGCTACGCGAGTCAAGTGCCCACCGGCGCGAATCTTCAGCGCATCTCCCAGTAGCGGACCCTCCCGCTCTCGATCCTGTGTTCGACGCTGTGGCGAAGTCTTCTACCCACCCAGGAGCGCGTCCGGGGAACCAGCAGGGCAAGCCCGATAATGTCGGTCATGAGACCAGGGGTCAGCAGCAGCAGCCCGCCCAAGAGGATAAGAGCGCCATTGAATATCTCCGCAGAAGGGAGGATACCGCGTTCCAGGTTGCCGCGTATTCTGGCCAGTGTCGCCAACCCCTGGCTTCTCGCCAGAACCGCGCCCACCAGCCCGGTCACCACCACGATGAGGATAGTGTACCACGGCCCGATCACGGTACCCAGATAGACAAGGATTGCCAACTCGGCGAGCGGTACGAGAACGAACAGAGCGATCAGCTTGGGTAACATCTCACAGTGAACCGAGACGCCCCACTACGCGGACGCGGGCGAAAACATTGACCTTTGGACAACAACGAGCGACCCGGCCCTTGGCCCGACCGCCGTGCCAGTATTCTAGACATAAATACGCCGCGCGTCCAGCAACATAGGATAATCGTAGCCAGAGGGCAACGACGTCGGGGCCATACCGAGTGCCACCCCCTACCTCTTACCCATGCCAAATCAGTCCTTTTGGGTGATGTTGAGCCACCAACCATGGGCTATAGTCGCTATAGTCAATGCGAACACAGCACCCGAGCCGGGTGGGGAGTGACCAGTATGGGCAGGGACGACTCTCGGAAGGATCTCCTGACAATCAGGGAAGCCAGTCGCCTCCTGAATGTCCACAGCAACACCCTCAGGGGGTGGACGGAACAAGGCGTTATCAAGGCCCAGCGCATTGGGCCTCGTCGCGACCG
>CAZGDV010000123.1:0-3493 GCA_964524995.1 uncultured Dehalococcoidia bacterium
AGCGCCGATTCATAGCCACACTGCGCATCCACAACCTTTGCATCGGACATCCCCGCGGTCGCGTAGAACGGCAGCTTGTAAAACTGCGCCATCTGGGCGCTGGCGGCATTGACCAGGCCCATCTCGATGCAGCCTGTTATGTACTTAAGGTCGCGGAAATCGTTGCTCGACGCCACCGATGCGAACAGAACGGGAGCGCCCGGATTGACGAGTTGGGTCAGGCATACCTCGGCAAGCGAGTCCACCGTCTGGATAACCACATTGCTCGCCAGCGTCACAGGCGACGTGGAGCCACACAGCGGTTCGGCCGGGAGAGCGATGGGTATGCCCATCTCAGCCACACGCACGATCATATCTCCATAGACATCGTCGATCTTCAGCGGGCTGATGGCGCATAATATGATGGAAATGATGGGCTCCCGGCGCAGCTTCTCAGACGAACCGGAGATGATCTCGGCCATCTGAAGGACACGCTCGATGCCCTCATGGGTATAGACGCCGCCCATGATGTGCTTGGTCGTATTGTCCAGTCCGGCGAAGAAGCGGTTGATATCCACGATCTCGACATCGACGTCGGTGGGGTAGGTTGGGAGCAAGAAGAAATGGATGTTGTCCAGGCCGTCAACCAGCTTGGCTATGTCCTTCAGGTCCTCGAGAGTGGACTTGCGCCGCTCCCCGGTGACACCGTCAATAACGTTGAGGGCCGTGCCGCCGGTACCGGCGTAGACGCGAGCGCCGCCCAGGTTCAGATTCTGCTCGGGCTTCCTGGCGTAGAGCGTTACATCCGAGGGTGCCTTGTCGACCAGCTCCCTTACCATGGACCTAGTCATCTTGACAATCTGCCCGTCGATCATGGCGCCAGCGTCGCGGAAGTATGCAAGCGCCTTGTCGGAATTGACCTGGACGCCCACCTCCTCGAACACGCGCATCACGGCGTCGTCGACTTGGGCGATGTCTTCTTCGCTCAGCGGCTTGTAGGTGCCGCCAGCTATTCCCTTGCGAAGCATGCGCTGCCTACCTCCTGCCCGGACAATCCGTCCTGTCGCAGGAAGGACAAGGATTGAAAGCGTTCGCGCCGCTCTCAGGGTCTCCCATTCCAACAATCCCGGAAATGGACTTCCGGGGCACCATGAGACAACTCTCAGTCAGATGAACGTCTGTGGAGTCCCGATCCACGGTGTGGAACACCATCATCTGCTGACTGATATCCCAATCGCAGTGTCCAGGGCTGAACCGCCTGCTTGTCACCAGCCCATCCATTGCCGCCTCCCAGCCCATCAGGCGTTCAGCGAACTCGGCCACTTTCGACACAGCCTCCGAGCCAATGGCGTCAAGCACAGATGCCTGCAGCATCAAACCCTCGTCGGCCAGCCTGCAAGCCATCTCTTCAAGCCGCCCGCCAATGGTGGCGACGAACACGCCCACCTGGCGGCACCCACCGAGCAGTTTGGACACCACCCGGCTCTCGAACACTGCGGGCCCCTCGGCGAGAACCCGCGCGCCCTTTACAGCCATCACGTTCCTAACAACATAGGTGTAGGACGGTTCCAGAAGCTGCTCAATCTCCCTGACATACTCATCTATCAACGATACGACCCGTGCCGAGGGCTCTGCATCAGCACCGTAACCCATACTTCGCAGGATCGCACTCTTGTCCAGGCTTATGTCAACCTCTCTACACGCAACCGCCATATTTCTTACACTCCATTCTTCTAAAACACATGCGTCAGACCAGGGGGCTCCCACACATATCGGCATAAGCGGAGACACATGTCGCCGATTGAGAGGGGTGTTCTTTCGAAGCAACTGCCGGAAAATATTGCGCTGCCGATTCGAGCCGAAGGACCAAGGGGCAATTGGAGAACCTGAGGGGAAAACCAGGATGCTATCTACCCGCTGATCGAGGTACATAGAGGCCCCCCTATGAACGCGCTTCACACGCTACATCACGTCATTTGAAACCCTCCCACCTAGTGTAATCCTCCTCCTCATCTTGAGTCGGACTTAACAATACCACACTCCGAAGACTTTGTCCAGCCCTCCGCGGGCCACTGCAGCACCCTGCAATGCTTGCCTCTGTCTACATCACCATTCCACCCACTACGAGTTCCGGAGGGACTGACGAAGTCCGATGCTACCCACGCGCCCAGCGTGCCGGGACTTGGCCCCTGAACTCCCCTCGATAGGACTTGTACTCAGAGGACCAGCATGGCATCGCCGAAGCTGTAGAACCTGTAGCCCCGGTCCATAGCCTCGCGATATGCCTTCAATATGAGATCGCGGCCGGCGAAGGCCGATACCAACATCAGAAGAGTCGACCTCGGCAGATGGAAGTTCGTTATCATCGCGTCGACGACCTTGAAATCGTGTCCGGGCAGAATGAAGAGGTCGACCCAATCCTCGAAAGGGGCCACAGCCCCACCCCCGGCCCTCACCGCCCCTTCCACGAGCCTGACGGTGCTGGTACCGACGCAGACCACGCGCCTGCCCTCGCTCTTGGCCAGGTTGATTTTGTCGGCCAGCTCGGGTGCCAGTCGCCCGTACTCTTTGTGGATATCGTGGTCGCGAGGATCGTCCTCCGTGACCGGCCGGAAGGAGTCAAGCGCCAGGTGCAGAGTGAGGAAGCCCGACTCCACTCCCTTGTCGCGCAGGCTGTCAATGAGGCCCGCCGTGAAGTGCAGGCCGGCAGTTGGCGCGGCGACGCTGCCCTCGACCCTGGAGTACACAGTCTGGTATCGCTCCGGGTCCTCCACGCACTCATGTATGTACGGGGGCAGCGGAACCTCACCAACATCCCGCAGGACCTCCTCGCCGGACAGCTCGACGACGAATATGCCACCATCCTTCCTGGCCCTCACAGTCGCCTCGACGGCGCTATCGTGTCCCACCGCGACTACCGTCCCCGCCCTGAGCCTGCGCCCGGGCCGGGCGAGCGCCTCCCAGACACCGGGCTCGATACGCCTGAGCAGAAGGAGCTCGATCTGGGCTTCGCCGCCGACCTTGTGCCCCTTGAGCCGCGCCGGTATTACGCGGCTGTCGTTGCACACGACCAGGTCTCCCCGGTGCAGGTACTCCACGACATCCCGGTACACGCGATGTTCGAACCGCCCTGTGTCCCTATGGACAACCATTAGACGGGACGAATCGCGTGGCTCGACTGCCACCTGCGCGATCAGCCCCGGCGGCAACTCATAATCGAAGTCGCTCGTCCTCATTCCAACTCACAATTATAAGCAATCCCTTCCCTCCCAGTCGAGTTCGGTGCGATCACCTTCCGTGTGCTACAATAACTTGGAGATAGAGGAGGAGTATCGATGTCTGACCCGAACGACTTCCTTAGCCCAACGGAGATCATCGACTCTGACACCCCGTCCGTAAGGGCCAAGGCCCTGGAACTGACTCGAGGGCTGCAGACCGACAGGGAGAAGGCAGTTGCTCTGTACTACTTCGTCAGAGACGAGATCAAGCACAACGCCTACGCACCGCTTTACGA
>CAZGDV010000123.1:3593-7250 GCA_964524995.1 uncultured Dehalococcoidia bacterium
AAAGGATTCGTCCCGGTGGACTTCGATGGCATCAACGACGCCAAGGACTCCACACACACCGAGAATGGTGAACCTCATATCGAGCACGTCCATGATCACGGCCCGTATTCCGACTTCCCCTGGGACGAGATACAAGGATACTACAAAGGATGGGCGGAGCGTCTCGGGATACCATGGGACGAACTGAAGAACGCCGGTGAGCAGGTCCGGCAGAGCAAGTCCTGGGGAGAGGGTTGAGCGTAAGCTAGGCTTGATTTCGCGCCCCGTGGTTGTTATAGTCATAGAGTTTGGGGAGAGGTAAATGGACAAGATCGAGCTGTCTGCCGCCAAGAGAGCCGTGTTGGGCAAGAAGGTGAGAGCCCTTCGCCGGCAGGGCATCACGCCTAGCAACATCTACGGCCATGGTATCGAGTCGACCGCCGTGGAGATCAGAACGCCGGAGCTGAAGAATACGATCGCGAAGGCAGGCAAGACCGGTCTGATCTCGCTAACCGTCGAGGGCGAGAAGAGCCCGCGAATGGTGATCATCAAGGGAATCCAGCGACATCCCCTTACCCAGGACCTGGTGCACGCGGATCTGTATCAGGTCAAGATGAAGGAGAAGATGAAGGCCGAGGTCCCGCTGGCGCTCATCGGCGAAGCCCCGGCCGTGAAGGACCTCGATGGGATACTCCTGCAGAGCCTCAACGCCATCGAGGTAGAATGCCTGCCCGGCGATATACCCCACAGTATCGAGGTCGATATCTCGGTCCTCGATGATTTCGACCGGTCCATCCACGTGGGAGACCTCAAGGTCCCGGCTGGAGTGAGCCTTCTGACCGACCAGGACAAAGCAGTGGTGGCGATAACGCGTCGCCGCATCGCAGAGGTTGTGGAAGAGGTAGCGGAAGCCGAGGAAGAGGTCGAAGCAGAGGAGGCCAAGGAGGAGGCAGAGGCAGAGGAGGCCAAGGAGGAGGCCGAAGAGGAGTAGGCAGTCTCCCTCTAGCTGCCGAGCACAGCTCCGACGAACGCTCGCTGTCCCCTCAGGAACTCGGCGACGGACATTGCGTTCTTGCCCTCCAGTTGCAGCCTCAGCAGACCCAGCACACCCTCCCCCGTCCCCACACCCACGACGGCGGGTTGTCCTGCCTCGAGTTCGAGAACCCGGCCCAGTGCCACGCTGTCGCTGCATTGCAGCGGAACCGCCTGCAATATCCGAAGCACCTTGCCCTGCCAGTGCGTGTAGCAGCCCGGCCAGGGCTGATAGGCGCGAACCTTGCGCTCCAACTCCACAGCGCTCACGCGCCAATCGACCAGGCCGTCGCTCTTCGTGATCGGCCTGGTATAGCTCGCCACGCTGTCGTCCTGCGGTACCGGAACAAGCGTGCCATCGAACCAGACACCCAGCGTCTCCTCCAGCAGACGAGCCCCCGCGTCGGCAAGCCTCCGGCCGAGCGATTCCGAAGTATCATCCGGCTCGGTGTGCACGATGAACTGAGACACGATCGGCCCCGTATCCATTCCGGCATCCATCTTCATGATGGTGACGCCCGTCTCCATGTCTCCGGCCAGGATGGCCGCCGGAACAGGAGTAGCGCCCCGGTACCTGGGCAGCAGCGAAGGATGGATGTTGAGACAGCCATACTCCGGGATGTCGAGGACGCTCTGGGGCAGTATCTGGCCGTAAGCGGCCACAACCACCAGGTCCGGCTCGAGAGCCGCGAGCCGCTCGACCTCGGAAGGCTCGCGAAGACTCTCCGGCTGCAGTACCTGGACGCCGTGCTCCAGGGCAACCCTTTTCACCGGGGGCGGTGTGGGGACGCGACCCCGCCCGACCAGCTTGTCGGGCTGCGTGTAGACGGCGACAACCTCGTGCTCGCCCCGCAGCAGCCTGTCGAGCGCGGGGACGGCGAACTCCGGCGTCCCCATGAATACGATGCGCCTGCTCTCGAACATATCAGGACAATTGTAGCACAAGTTAAGTACAGGTCGGTTGACAGGACAGCATGTCCAGCCATACCATTGAAGACGCGGAACATGCGGGGAGGAGTATCGCAGATATGCGGATAGCGAAAGCTGCGGCCGTAGCTGCCGCTCTCGTTCTGATGTTGGTGTGTGCGGCGTGCAACGGGGGGAGTGGGGCCACGGAGGAGCTGGACTCGGCCGAGGCCATCGTCGCGAAGATGATGGAGGCCGAGACAACGCTGGAGACCTACACGTCCGAAGCCACAGTTGACGGCGAGTTCTCGATAAACATCCCCGGCGAGGACGCGTTCTCTATGGAGATGGAGTTCTCCGGAACGATGGACACCGTGGTGAACATGTTGAATCAAGAGACCGCCGCGACGATGGAGCTCGAGATGACGCCCGCCGAGGGCAGGCCGGGCAGGATCTCCATGACAATGGACTCCTACCTGGTAGACGAGACAATGTACTACAAGCTCGACTCCCCCATCTACAGCATGGGCTGGGCGAAGGTGGGGATGTCGGATGAGTACGGCGACCTATCGGACGAGTCCATGTCGCAGATGGATATGACCCAGGCCCAGTTCGACATGCTCGAGTGCGCCGATATCGATCTGGTAGGCTCGGAGCGGGTGGACGGGACCTACTGCTACGTGCTGGACGTAGCGCCCAACTCCTCCGTCATCTGGGACTTGTACATGGAGATGGCCGAGTCCCAGCCAGGTATGGAGGGCTTCTCCGATCCCGAGTCGATGATGGAGACCATGTGGGATGACACGGTGGAGAAGTACACCCTGCGGCTGTGGGTGGCGAAGGATACCTTATATCCCGTGAAGGTCGAGATTGCAGCCGCGATAACAATGGACGAGGACACCATGGTCGCGATGGAAGAGGCCATGCTGAGTGGTCTCGAGGAGCAGTCCAGCGAGCCGGAAGTGTCGCCGACAATGTCGCCGGCAGTGTCAACCGAGCTGGAGTTCGAGGGCTTCTACTTCCACATTGACATGAGCATGACCGCGTTCATGCGCGACTACAACCAGCCGGTTAACATCGAGCTGCCGCCCGGGGCCGAGGACGCCGTCGATATGTCGTACTACGACGGCTCAATCGAGGGCGGCTGGTAGGCACCCACGTGGCGCTGAACCCGAAACAGTGGTATCATTCTCAATGAAGGCAGGTGCCGGGGCAGGACTATGCTTCAGAAGATAGGTGCTCTCCTTGCGGTACTCGGAATCGGCGTAGGCACGGGCTACGTCCTGTACTGGGTGTTCGGGGTGGCCTACGACGCCATACCCACGCCGCTCAAGATAGCCATCGTGTGCGTCGGGCTGGGCCTCCTCATCTTGCTCGGATCGATACTGCGGGAGAGGATGGCCGCCGCAAAGGAAGAGGACTTCGGCGGAGTGGAGAGATGATTATCGTCACTACCGACCACGTAGAGGGCAAGAAGATAGTCAAGACGCTGGGCCTGGTACGGGGCAACACCATCCGGGCGCGTCACGTCGGCCACGACATCATGGCCTCGCTCCGCAACCTCGTCGGCGGCGAGATCACGGACTACACCAAGATGATGGCCGAGTCCCGCGAGCAGGCCCTGCAGAGGATGACCGAGGAAGCAGAGGGTATGGGGGCCAACGCCATCGTCGGCGTGAGGTTCGTCACCTCGATGGTGATGTCCGCAGCTTCGGAGCTCCTCGCCTACGGCACTGCAGT
>CAZGDV010000124.1:0-7243 GCA_964524995.1 uncultured Dehalococcoidia bacterium
CCTTCGGTAACATTTATTATCAGTCAATTCGGACACTTCCTCTATGCGTCACAACAGTATAGAATAGGGGCTAACCCAGCACCCGTCGCGCCCTTGAACTCTGTTCCATACCGATGCCCATAGTCTTGTGGCATCCATCTCATTGCAAGGGGGTTCAGCTATGTCCTGGAGAGACGAGTACAAGTCCAAGCTGTGCAGCCACGAGGAGGCCGCAAAGCTCGTTCAGTCGGGCGACCGCTTCTTCACGCCATTGGGTCTCGGGGAGCCTTCGACGGCCATGCTCGACGCGGTTGCCGATCGTAAGGACGAGCTCAAGGACGTCCAATACATATCAGCGCTCCAGTACCACCCATACAAGATTTTCGAACGTGAGTGTACGGATACGGGAACCTTCAGGCTCATGTGCGGCTTCTATTCCAAGCTCACCATGGCTCAGCACGTCCTGGGTCTGTCTCAGTACGTGCCTGTCCAGAGCTCGAGCGTGGGTCTCGTTGCCAGGAAGCGGCAGGAGATCGATCCACGCAGGCAGGGCATGATTACCCAGGTCAGTCCACCTGACGAACATGGATATGTGTCGCTCGGCCTTGACCTGTTCTACACGCCGGATATGTTCGGTCATGTAGACTGGTTCGTCGGCGAGATCAACCCCAACATGCCCAGGACCTACGGCGATTCACACCACCACATCAGTGAGTTCGATAAGTTCGTCGAGACGGATGAGCCCCTGTTCGCGCCTCCGCTGCCTGAGCCATCGGAGGTGGACAAGAAGATTGCAGAGAACGTGGTAAGCCTGCTCAAGGACAGGGATTGCGTTCAGGTGGGGATCGGCGCGGTCCCCGGCCAGATATCCAAGCTGATCGCGGACAGCGACCTCAAGGACCTCGGCATTCACACCGAGATGGCTCCGATGGGCACGCGAATTCTCGTGGAGAAGGGCACCGTCAACTGCAAATACAAGGAGACCCATAGAGGCAAGATCATCATGGCCTTCGCGTTCGGCGACCAGGACCTGTATGACTTCCTGGGCAACAACCCCATGGTCGAGTTCTACTCTGCCTCGTACTGCAATGGGATTCCCTTGCTGGCCAGGGAGAAGAACCTGGTGGCGATAAACGGCGCTGTCGAGGTCGATCTTGTGGGGACCGTCTGCTCGGAGTCTTACGGGGACGACATGCGGTCCGGGACAGGGGGACAGCTGGACTTCGTGATCGGGGCCTACTGGTCAGAGGGAGGCCGGGCGATCAATACCCTGCCCAGTACCGCGAAGGGTGGGACGGTGTCACGCATCGTGCCCTATCTAGCGGAGGGGGCGAGAGTGACCGTACCCAGGCACTACACCCAGTACGTGGTCACAGAACACGGAATCGCCGACCTCGCCGGGTTGGACGAGAAGGAGCGGGCCCTGGCTTTGATAGGGGTGGCGCACCCCAAGTTCAGAGACGAGCTTCTGGAAGCAGCGAAGAAGAGGCTGAGATTCTAGCAAGAGCGCGTTTCTGACCGCACCGAAGACCTGATTGGGCCGGCTACGCCTCACGGAAGGAGAACCCACGGTGAGTAGAGAGAAGGTCGTCCTGTTTGGAGCTTCAGGGACGATGGGATACGAGGCGTTGAAGGAGCTGTGGCGGAGAAGGGGCGAATATGACATCGTCCTGCTGCTGCGCCCGTCGGCGAAGAACAAGAGCCTTCTCAGACCGTATGAGGAGGAGGCCGGAATCGAGTCAATTCCGGGTAAGGGGTTGGTGGAGGCGGGCGGATTGCGGATAGTGTGGGGTGACGCGACTGACTACGCGGACGTGGAGGAGGCTGTCAGGGGTGCCGACTGGGTGCTCGACGCAATGGCGTTCATCTCACCTCAGGCCGACTACTATCCTGAGATGGCCAGGTCCGTGAACACCGGGGCGACGAAGAATATCGTCAGGGCGATCGAGGCCCAACAGGGCGGTGCCGAGCACATCAGGCTTGTCTACACCGGCACGGTTGCGGAAACGGGTGACCGCCTGCAGAGCATACACTGGGGAAGGGTTGGTGATCCCCTCAAGCCGTCCATCTTCGACTACTACGCCGTGACCAAGATCGCTGGGGAGAGGGCTGTGCTGGAGTCCAACATCAGGCACTGGGCCTCCCTGCGAATGACGTTCATCATGCCGGCGGACTACCAGGAATTCACCGACCTCAGCGACCCCATCATGTTTCACCAGCCCATCGACTCATTCATGGAGAATATAACGGCCAGAGATGCCGGCTATGGTCTCGTCCGCTGTCTCGACGTCCCGGATGACTCAGACTTCTGGCGAAGGGCGTATAACATGGGCGGCGGCCCTTCCATGAGGTGTACTGCCTACGAATACATGAATAAGTCCTTCCAGCTCAACGGCCTGTGCGGGATCGAATCGTGCGCGGAGAGGCAGTGGTTCGCCCTGCGTAACTTCCATATGCAGTACTACGAGGACAGCCACGTGCTCAACGAGTATCTGCATTACTGGCGGGATACTCTGGACTCGTACTGGAAAGAGCTGGGCGACAGCATGCCCGAGGATATGAGGACGATGGCCTCCGCGTGCACGACCAGTCCCGAGACGCAGAGAAGCGTTGAGCAGATGACCTACAACTTGCTGAAGAGCATGTCGGAGAACCACAGGAACGGGACCGTCTACTGGTACAAGAATAGGTGCGACCAGCGGATCACGGCTTTCTTCAAGGACTACGAGACCTATGAGTCCATTCCCGACTGGGGCGTGGACATGCCGCAAATGGACCCCGAACCGGAGTGGCACAGGCTCGACCACGGATACGATGAGTCGAAGGGCAAGCTTGACTTGGCCGATCTGCAGGACGCCGCCGGGTTCAGGGGAGGGGAGTGCCTTTCAGGCACATGGGACGGCGACCTGTACAGCACGCTCGAGTGGGAGTGCGCCTTCGGCCACGAGTTCACCGGCAAGCCTTACACCATCCTCAAAGCGGGGCACTGGTGCCCCGAGTGTGTGCCGCCGCCGTGGAACTACGACGAAGAGGCACGGAGGAGTCCCTTCTTCGCGCAGGTGTGGTACCCCAATCACGACAGGGACGAGAGCAACTTCTACGCCGAGGACTGCATACAGGACATCTCCTGCGCTGATCAGGACTCCTGGCAGTAGCGTGCCGCCTCGTGGCGTTCCGTCGATCTGGAATCCTGCAGAGGCTGTCCCTGTTTCGCGGGCACCTGGACATCTGGAATGTGCTTGGCCGGGTCTCCACGTTGGGTTACCCACCGGGCCAAGGTGGCTGGGAGGGATAGGCATGGATACGGAGCCGAAGCCTGACTACGACGAAGTGATCGAGGAAGAGGAAATCGATGCCGGAGCTCCGGTCGGTGTGGAGCGTTTGATTGATCGACTGGGCAGCGACAGGGCTATCGAGCGCCAGGGGGCGGCCTCGGACCTCGGGCTCATGGCTGACGAGGCGGCGGTCGAGCCGTTGATACACGCGCTTCAGCACGATGAGGACGCTGCTGTTCGGGGCAACGCAGCGCGGTCGCTGGGGATGATAGGTGATGCGCGGGCGGTTGCCCCGCTCATAGATGCGCTTCGCGAGAAAGACGACTATGTCAGGGAGCAGGCTATCGAAGCTCTGGGAGAGATTGGGGACGAAAGCGCTGTCGAGCCGGTGATTGCGGCCATGCAGCACGATACGTGCAACAGGGCTGCTGCGGCCTTTTCGTTGGGCCAGATAGGAGACGAGAGGGCCGTTGAACCGCTGCTGCAGGCGCTGGGGGACAAGGCGTGGAGCGACCGGAAGGGGCGCTACCTCCGCTGGAAGGCGGCAGAAGCGTTGGGCATGCTAGGCGACAGGAGGGCGGTGCGACCTTTGATTGACCTCTTGGGCGATGAGAATCCGCATATCCGCGAGGTGGCGGCAACCGCGTTGGGGGAGTTAGGCGATTCGAGTGCCGAGGGGCCGCTTTCTCGACTCCTTGGGGATGCGGACCACGGCGTGAGCAAGAGTGCGGCGAAGGCCATGGAGAGAATCAGGCACGCGGGCGCCGGCTGAGACGCGGCACGCCTGCGGTCTATCTTGACATAAGCTGGTGGCCCGAGGAGGCAAGAATGGAACGCTATGAAGTGCTGATCCTCATCGTTGGCATCCTCAGCGTGGTGCTGGGACTGGTCATACTCATCAAACCCAAGGTGCTTCCTTACCTCGTGTCCGCCTACTTCATCGGCGCCGGGGTTCTATGGATCATCCGCGCGCTGGTGTGATGCCAGCGCGATCGGAATCTGAATCCATCACTCCTGTGCCGCCTGGTCCTCGGGGATTGGCTCGTGCTTCTGGGGCATATACTTCATGACCACAAGCGCCCCGAGTACGCTGATGCCGATGATGGCGTAGGCCATAGTCTGCCAGCCATCCATGAAGCTCTCCCTGGCCGCCTGCGCGACGGCAGCCCCGGTCTCGGGCGGGAGTTGCTGGGCAACCACCAGGGCGGCTCCCACGGAGTCGCTCGCTGCCTCCACGACCTCAGCCGGGAGACCGGCAATCGCGCTCGCGGCGTCCTTGAAGCTGGACGAGTAGATACCATTCAAGACTGCGACCAGGAAGGCTATGCCTATGGAGCCCGCCACCATGCGGGACACTGCGTTCATTGCCGAGCCTACGCCGGCCTTGGCCTCGGGCAAAGCCCCCATGACGGCGTCGGTGGCGGGCGCTACGATGTACCCCAGGAAGAAGCCGAAGCCGAAGAAGAGCGCACCTATCTGCCAGAACGCCGTGTCGACCTCCCAGAACGAGGTAAGGGTGACGACCGCGATGAGGCCGGCGAAGCCGAGCCCCATAACTGACTTGGTGCCGAAGCGCTTGTCCAGAAGGTCGGCGGAGCCCGCGCCGATGAACATGCCCAGCGCCAGGGGCAGGAAGCGTACTCCGGTCTCGAGCGCGGTATAGCCGTTCACCAGCTGCATGTAGAGTGTGAGGCCGAACACGATCCCCATCATGCCGAGGCCGGTAAGGCTGACTCCCGCGAGACCTGCTGAGAACCGGGCGCTGCGAAAGAAACCGACCTCCAGCATGGGGTGGTCTGTGTGGCGCTCCCAGAGGATGAAGATGGCTATCAGCACGACTGAGGCGGCGAGAGAGCCGACGACTGCCCCGTGCGTCCAGCCCCAGCCGTCGCCCTGTATCAGGCCGAACACCAGGGCGGCAAGGGCCATGCAAGATAGCGCCGTGCCGGGATAGTCGGCCCGCTTGGCGTACGGATCGCGGCTGTTGGGAATGAGAAACCAGCCGGCGGTAAGCGCTACGACGGCTATCGGCAGGTTGATCAGAAATATCCAGTTCCAGTCTAGCTTGTCGATTATCGCTCCGCCGATAATCGGCCCGAGCGCGACGCCGATGGCGTTCATGCCCGCCCAGGCACCTATGGCCTTGCCGCGCTCCTCGCGCGGGAACACGTTGGTGACGATGGCCAGGGTTGTGGGGAGGATCATGGCCCCGCCGATGCCCATGATCGCGCGCCAGATGATGAGCTGCGTGCCGCTGCCGGTGAACGCCGCGCCTAGGCTGGCACCGGCGAACACGATGATGCCCGCCTGCAGCATGGGGGCCCTTCCGTAGCGATCTCCGAGCGAGCCCATCAGAAGCATGAGGACCGCGAACGACATGATGTAGGCATTGATGATCCACTGGAGCTCCGACAGGGTGGTGCCCAGTTCACGCTGCAGCGTGGGCAATGCTATGTTGACTATGGATGAGTCGATCACCACGATGAGGACACTTATCGCTATCACGACCAGCGTCCACCATCTCAGCCGGTACGCGCGTTCCCCGACAGCAGCCTTGTCCATCGCTGGGGCCTCCATGTTTGATGTAATTACTGTAATGAAAGGCTCAATACGTTTCATTATTATGCCACTATTTCTTGACATTGTCAACATAATTGAATATAATCAATTACAATATTTCAGAGATACGATAATACTCGGTGAAGGTGGAACGGGGTGAACGGGTTCGAACGTATGAAGGAGCAGACCAGGCGGAGCATACTCGACGCGGCTCTCGAGCTCTTCAAGTCGTATGGCTTCAAGAAGGTGAGCATCAGCGAAATCGCCCAGAGCGCGAATGTCTCGCCTGTGACGATCTACAACCACTTCGGCAGCAAGGACGGGTTGATACGGGAGGTCGTGAAGGCGCTACTCCAGGACATGATGGAGAGATATTGGGCACTGCTCAGGGAAGACCGGCCGTTCCCCGAGAAGATCCAGGCGATGGTGTTCGACAAGACGGAGATTGGAAGCCAGTTCCGGGGTGAGCTGGTTCAGACGGTCTATCAAAGCGATCCCCAGCTCAGGGAGTTCATCGACGTCCTGTTCCAGCAGGAGATCAACAGTTTTATTATGGAGATGCTCGAAGGGGGGAAGAGAGAAGGCTATGTGGATCCCGGCCTGTCGCCCGAGGCCCTGAGGCTCTTCATGGAGATACTCCGTCGTGGTGTGGCTGCGAGCCCTGATCTGCTGCCCGGCAGTGAGGAGCCGGATATCGAGGTCCTGCGCCAATTGAACTACATCTTCGTCTATGGGCTCATGGGGCGCTCGGAGAACGAGCGGCGCTGAGCTACGTCACCACGCCAGTTCTAAGATTGCCGCTTCGCATGCCGTTTGAATCTGTCTTTGGCCGGTGCCCGCCATTTGCTCTTGTCAATCCGTTCGCAATCAATCGATTCGACACGGGCAGCCATACGTGTGTTATACATCATCACAGGACGAAATAGGAAGTCTCTAACCGGGTGGGTGATTGCCTGCTCAGGGCATGTCAACTCACATGTAAAGCAGAACAGGCAGTTCCTGCCCCAGACTGGGTATCGATCATTTCCCTCCGAAATGTTTTCCATAGGACATACTTTGATGCATAGACCGCATGCCGTACACTTCTCTTTATCTACCCTGAAAAGCCTGGAATAGAGGTTATTTACAAACCAAGGACCGGTTATAGACCGCTCCAGGCGATACATAAGCGGGGGCATCCGGTCCTCTTCCGGTCTGGTATAGTGCTCGCCACGAACATGGGCAGCTACATCATGACCAAACGCCTCAGCTTCTGCTAATTCGGCGTCCGAGGGGTGTTCAGGCGAAAACAGGTAACCTTCTTTCAGATAGCCTACGAATAAATCATGGCCGTGTGCATGGAAATAGCCTACATCCCTGGCTCCTTTGGTGGTAAGAATACGACGTATCGTATTTCACGTATCGAATCGGTAAGTGCCGTGCATTACGAA
>CAZGDV010000125.1:0-7211 GCA_964524995.1 uncultured Dehalococcoidia bacterium
TGTCGCGCCCTCTGATGCATTATCCATACTAACTACCTCTCGTAAAGATACAAGGACGGGTGTTGGCCTATTTCAAGTACCAGACAACGAAACGCATCAACGAACTGCGTGGCACCCCCGGTGCGCCGTTCTGGCAACGCAATTATTATGAACGTGTGATTCGAGACGAGAACGAACTGGGACACATACGACAATACATCGAGAACAACCCCCTGAACTGGGATTCGGACGCAGACAACCCCGCGAACATTGCGTAGGGGCGTGGTAACCACGCCCCTACGTGTGCGTTTTGACAACGAATGGGCGTTATGTGAAAATGGACAGGGTTTGTCTCACGTTCGAGACACCACCCCCACCATCCTCGAAAGGAGTTCCCCTATGGCTGACGAAAAAGAGAAGCCTCCCATGCTCGATAGATACAGGGTTCTCGATCTGACCGACGACAGGGGCGCGCTCTGCGGCAAGATTCTCGCCGAACTCGGTGCCGATGTAGTGAAGGTGGAGAAGCCGGGAGGCGATCCCGCACGCAGTGTGGGCCCCTTCTACAAGGACACCCCCCATCCTGAGAAGAGCCTCAACTGGTTCGCCTTCAACCAGGGCAAGCGCGGCATTACCCTGGACATCGAGACGAAGGACGGCCAGGAGATATTCAAGAGTCTGGTCAAGGACGCCGATTTCGTCGTCGAGTCGTTCACGCCGGGATATCTCAAGAAGCTGGACCTGGACTATGCAGCACTCAACAAGATCAACCCCAGACTGGTAATGATATCGATAACGCCGTACGGCCAGACGGGCCCTTACTCCAAGTTCAAATCGCCCGACCTGGTTACCATGGCCATGTCCGGCTACGTGTTCATCTGCGGCGACTCAGACCGCCCGCCGGTGCGCTTCACCAGCGACCAGTCCTACATGCAGGGGTCGATCCAGGCAGTCGGCGGTGCGCTCATGGCCCACTACCACAGGGAGATGACCGGCGAAGGCCAGCAGGTCGACGTCTCCATGCAAGAGGCCATGGTGTGGACCCTGTGCTACGCCCCACACGACTGGTACCTGCTCAAAGCCCTGCACCACACCCGGGAGAACGGCCTCTGGAGACGCTTCGGCGTCACCTATCGCCTCATCTTTCCATGCAAGGACGGCTACGTGTGCTACAGGCTGCTCATGGCCCAGCCCGGCGCCAATGTCATGAACGATCTCATCGAGTCGATGAACAAGGAGGGCTTCGGCCTCGACATGAAGGGCATCGACTGGAGCACCATGAACTTCACCGAGGTATCCCAGGACAAGATCAACTACTGGGAGGGCGAACTCGGGAAGTACTTCATGAACCATACCAAGCGCGAGCTGCACGAGGAGGCGGTCCGGCAGCGGAATGTGCTGCAGCCCGTCAACGACGCCAAGGACATCTACGAGTCGCCGCAGCTCGCGGCCAGGGACTTCTGGGTGGAGGTCGAGCACCCCGAGTTGGGCGAGTCCATCACCTATCCCGGCCCCTACTTCAAGTCCACAGAGACGGCGTGGTTCAAGGGAGAGCGGGCTCCTCTGATAGGCGAGCACAACGGCGAGATATATCTCAAGGAGCTCGGCTTCTCGGAAGAGGAGCTGATGACCCTGAAGCGCGACAACGTCATCTGATCCTACAGCGAGAGAGGAAGGCTGACATGGCTAAGAAGAAGATGGCTCTTGAAGGACTGAAGGTCGTGGACTTCTCATGGGTCTTCACAGGGCCCATGGTCACCAAATACCTGGGAGACCACGGCGCTGAGATTATCAAGATCGAGTCCGCCGCTCGTCCAGACGGTACCAGGCTGATGACGCCGTTCATCGGCGGAGAGATGAGCCTGAACCGCAGCGGCGTGTATGCCAACTACAACTCGAGCAAGTACAGCATGAACATCAACCTGCGCGAGCCGCGCGGCGTCGAGGTCGTGCACAAGCTGGTCAAGAGAGCGGATATCGTACTGGAGACGTTCGGGCCCGGCGTGATGAAGAAGCTCAACCTGCACTATGACGAGCTCAAGGCAGTCAAGCCGGACATCATCATGCTCAGCATGAGCATGTTCGGGCAGTACGGGCCGTACGCGAACCAGCCCACGTTCGGACAGCTGCTGCAGGCCACCAACGGTTTCGTGAACCTGCTGGGCTGGCCCGACAGGGGGCCCAGCCTGCCGGTCGCAGCCTACACCGACTACATCGCGCCGTGGTACGTGATGATCGCGCTGATGGGCGCACTGGACTACAGGAGGCGCACCGGCAAGGGGCAGTACATAGACCTCGCGATGCAGGAGGCGAGCGTCCACCTGGCCGCGCCCGTCGTGATGGACTACACCGTGAACAACAGGATCCAGAGCCGGCAGGGTAACGACAGCCCCGGCGCCGCCCCGCACGGCGTCTACCCGTGTAAGGGCGAAGAGCGGTGGGTCGCGATCTCCGTGTTCACCGACGCCGAGTGGGATGCCTTGTGCAAGGTAATGGGCAACCCGGCCTGGACGAAGCAGCCGGAGTTCAGCACACAGTTCAACCGTACACAGCACATCCCCGAGCTGGACAAGCACATGGGGCAGTGGACAAAGGGCTACACCCCCGAGGAGCTGATGGGCATGCTGCAGAAGGTGGGCGTGGCGGCGGGCATTGTCCAGACCGGACAGGACCTCGTGGACAACGACCTGCAATTGCGGCATCGCAAACACTTCGTCGAGATGAACCATGCCGAGGCGGGCAAGCACCTGACGGAGAGGCCGCCGTACCGCCTCTCCAAGACGCCGTCGCAGCCATCGAGGCCGTTCCCCGGCTTCGGAGAGCACACAGAGTTCGTGTGCAAAAAGATACTGGGGATGGGCGACGCGGAGTTCGCCGAGCTGATCGGGGCGAATGTGCTGTCGTAGTATCGGGGAACCAGCGACACCTGGGGATCTGTATCTTCTCGCCCATACAGCCTTGCGCAAGCGGATATTCTATGCGACTCTCACGGTCTTGTCCTTGTCCGCCGGAATCGGCAGGGATCGGCCACTTCACTGGCTTGGGGGGTCCGCATCTCCAGTAGTGGTCATACCCCTCTTCTGCGCTGCCAACTGAATTGCTCTCTCTGCCAATTGTGAGCATCATTGCGAATGAACCGCAGGAAAGGAGTCGCTTGAAGGGAAGAAGGTTGCACACCCAGCATTGACCACCTGCGAGATTATGATGTAATGTATCTGCCAAGGATACTTACCACGGCAGGGAGCTTTGTACATGTTCTCGCAGGATGCTGCACCTCTCAAGCAGCTTAGGTCCCCGGACGTATTCGGGAGACCCTTCGAAGTCTTGTATGCAATCGACGAGCGCCTCCATCTCGAGGGAGAAGTGCAAGACGATTTCGACAGGAAGGCCAGCGGGGTGACTAGGGTTGGCGTGGAATGGAACATGCTTCTAGGAGATGCTCTTGCATTGCTGCGAACTCTCCCAAGTTCGTGCTACAACTGTGTGGTGACATCACCCCCGTATTTCTGGCTGCGTGACTACCATATCTCGGGGCAGATCGGGCAAGAGGAGACCGTAGAGGACTACGTCACGGCAATCGTGTCGGTTATGGACGAAGTGCGCAGGGTTTTGCGACACGATGGCGTGCTTTTCTTGAATCTAGGTGATACGTACTACTCTGGAAAAGGCAAGTCGCATGGCGTTGATAGGAAGAGCAGCAAGCGAAGGTTTGGATTGAGAGCAGTGGACAAGAGTGGCGGCTTGGACATAGGCATCAAGCCTAAGTCCTTGATAGGTATTCCGTGGAGAGTCGCTATTCGGATGAGCACGAGTTCCTGGATACTCAGAAGCTCCATTGTGTGGCACCGCAAGCATGCGCTCCCGGAGTCGGTACAAGATAGGCCGCGACGCAGCTATGAACACGTCTTCATGTTCGTGAAGAGTCGATCCTACTACTTCGATAGGCATACACTTGAGTCTGCGGAGCAGGAAGACATGTGGTCAATCACGGCGCGGGGTACTCGCACGAACGGACTGAATACAGCGCCCTTCCCCGACGACCTAGTACAGCGATGCCTTGACATTGGCTGTCCGGCCGGAGGCTCTGTCCTCGACCCGTTCGCAGGAGGTGGAACCACTGTACGGGTGGCGGTCGAATCCGGCCGACCCGCGACCGGTATTGACCTTAACCCAGAGTTCTTCCGCTACGCTGTAGAAGAGCTTCAGAAGATCTAGGGCAACGCATGTACCTTAGCCAGTGGACAATAGTAGAAGCGTTGAAGAACCTGGAATCGGTGCACCCGTTCTACGGCATTACCTTCCTCGTGTTCAAGCAAGGCAGACTGCCAGTCGGTAAGTCGATCGAATTTCCCATCAACCACAAGGAGGAGGAGTTCCTCAAGAAGCACTATCAACCCGACCGAACATCTTCATACTTCTTCCGTGTGTTCCGCGTATCAGACAAGTCCAAGTTCTGGTTGGAACCGGACTACCCATCATCTGGTTCGCAAAGCACAAGGACCCGCAAGTTCGAGAGGGCATTCATCCACCAAAGGAACACCAGCGCCTGGGGATGGGCCAAAGACTACGTGGACCATCTTGCGCGCCATCTCTACCAGGGGCGCCCCATACCTGCGTTCTTTCTTGCGACATGGCTCTATCGGGAGAGAGCGTGGGCATCTGGCACCACAGCCGAAGATATACTCACAACGTTCTTTCGGGAATTCCAGATTACAGAGGAGGAACAGGCACGTCTGTTCAATGGCAACGCGACACTTGACAGATGCTCCGAGAACCTGTTTCAGGCGCAGCCGACTCGCTGGGAAGATCTCCGAACACAGCTGAACATACCACCACCCCCTGATGCAGCCGCTGAAGAAGGGGGAGCATTGTCCTTCCTTAGAATCACCGGCGTTGGCCCGGCTAAGGAATTGACGCTGACACCTGGCGGAAGGGTCAACCTGTTCACCGGTGACAATGGTTTGGGCAAGAGCTTCCTCCTAGAGTGCATATGGTGGGTCCTCAGTGGGCACTGGGCGTCGTCTCCTGCTCTGCCCAGGAGGGATGCCAGAAAGCGTGAGCCCAGGATTGCTTGGCGAATGGCCGGACCAACAGGGATCTCTATCTCTCTAGAGGCCGCGTCCTCTTACAACTGGGAGCAGCATGACTGGCCAGTGCCACGAGGTCGACCGACTCTTCCGGGTCTTCTACTCTACGCGCGTGTTGATGGTGGTTTCGCGGTCTGGGACCCGAGCAGACCAACTGAGGCGCCTTCTCCGATAGACAAGCTAACCGAAGGGAGCCCCCTTGTCTTCTCGCGAGACAACGTGTGGGATGGGCTCAGGACGAACTTGGGGGATAGAACACGCTACCTCTGCAATGGGCTCATCAATGATTGGGTCGCCTGGCAGACTACCGAATCACCAGCCTTCGACACACTCAGAAGGGTCCTACACAGGCTGTCGCCCCCCGATCTCGAAAAGGGTGATCTCGGCCCCTTGGAGCCAGGCAAGCCGGTAAGAATACCCGGCGACAGCAGAATGATACCTTCGGTTAGACATGCATATGGCGAGGAGCCACTGACGCATGCCTCCGCCGGAGTACGGCGCATAGTAGCTCTCAGCTATCTTATTGTCTGGGCTTGGGAAGAGCACGAGGCTCAGCGCCAGCTCAGTCGCAGACCTCCGTTGGACAAGATGGTAATCCTCATCGACGAGGTTGAGGCTCACCTACATCCACAATGGCAGAGAAGGATACTTCCAGCCCTCCTCGATATACATGACGATTTGCGGAGCAGTGTAGGGCTGCAGCTCTTCATAAGCACCCATTCTCCCCTTGTGATGGCTTCAGTTGAGCCCAGATTCGAGAGTGATAAGGATAGAATCTTCCACTTCGACTTGAAGAGGCACACGCTCATGGACAGAGAGGTCGTCTTGGAAGACTTGCCTTTCATAAGGCATGGTACTGTGGACGCTTGGCTGACTTCAGATGTATTCGAGATGCGGCAAGCTCGCACAGTGGAAGCCGAAGAAGCTATCGAGGAGGCAAAAAGGCTTCAAATGAGGGACGATGTCACACAGCAGGAAGTACAAGAGGTCAACGATCGCCTCGTCAGGTATCTTGCAGCTGATGACAAGTTCTGGCCCCGATGGAGCTTCTACGCCGAGAAACACGGGGTTAACTTTTGATCCCAGTCAATCCGCAGCCCGAGCCGCCCAACTTCGACGCGGATGTCAGGCAGCCCGGTTGCGCGTTCCTGGCTACGCTGCCATCCCCAACAGGAGACGAGTGGAGAGGAAGAGATTACTGGCGGCGGGTTCTCAAGTATGCGCGACAGGTTTACGGTGGCATTTGCGCGTATTCCGCGCAGTGGATACCATCTGTGACCGGTTCTGACACCATTGATCATTTCTTGCCCAAGTCACAATGCCCGATCTTGGCCTACGAATGGTCCAACTACAGGTACTCGTCCCTGAAGCTCAACAGTCGCAAGGGACACCACTTGATACTCGACCCCTTCCGAGTGCAATTCGGATGGTTCACACTGGGTTTTCCATCTCTATTGGTCAAACCAGACCCAGGACTGCCACATAACTTGCAGACTGAGATACGCCAGGCCATAGGAATACTGAAGCTGAACGATGATGAGGCATGCATCGAATCACGGCAGAGTTGGGTACTCGACTTCTGCCGTGGAGAGATCACCTTCGCGTTCCTGCAACGTAAAGCCCCGTTCATCGCGAATGAGCTGCAGCGGCAAGGGCTCGTCTGCACAATCCGGAGGGTGATGGGAATCGTCTGAGCATCGCCCTACCGTCTCTCCAAGACGCCGTCACAGCCATCGAGGCCGTTCCCAGGCTTCGGAGAGCACACGGAGTTCGTGTGCAAAAAGATACTGGGGATGGGTGACGCGGAGTTCGCCGAGCTGATCGGGGCGAACGTCCTGTCGTAGCTTAGTGGAAACTGTCCGGTATGCCTAGGTAGTCACACTATTGGGCACTTGACAAGGTCTTTGGCGGTCTGTATACTTCGAAGACGCGGGTGTAAATGAGGCTACTAAGAGACACAACTTGACAGGGTAACCAGGGCTGATGTCGAAGAGCAGTGCGGCTTGAGGGACATCGAGCCGCACTCTTTAATGCGAGAAGAACTGAAGCACCTTAACAACCGAATAGAGAGAAGTTCTGTCTGCAGTCTAGTGTAGGTCAAGCTACTAAGGGCGCACGGGGGATGCCTTGGCGCCAAGAGCCGAT
>CAZGDV010000126.1:0-7189 GCA_964524995.1 uncultured Dehalococcoidia bacterium
GCCTCTAACTCGCTGCCTCTGTATAGTCCTCCAAATACAAGTGAGTAGTAGTCCTCAAAACGTACGCTTGCCAGTCCCATGTGTCTGTCCTATAATCTAGCTCCCATCAGGGTAGCACTAACCATCCCGTCTTATCAGAATGGAGGTACAGGAATGGCTGACAAGGGTAGAGCCGCTGTGTATCGGGAGTACGGCAAGCCAATGGAGATCGTCGAGTACCCGGTGCCCGATCCTGAGCCAGGGGCCATACTGATCAAGGTGTCCAGGGCCAACATATGCGGCTCCGATATGCACCAGTGGCGAGGAGACGTCAACCTGACCACGGCCGGAGCGCCGCTTCCGGCGATCCTGGGACATGAGATGGTGGGCACCGTGTCCAAGCTGGGCGAGGGCGTATTTGCCGACTCGGCAGGCCAGCCACTGTCCGAGGGGGACCGTGTAGTCTTCCGCTACTTCTACCCCTGCGGCCACTGTCCAGCGTGTCTCAAAGGACAGGACGCAGCCTGCCCGATGGCTCCGCTTGCCATTGTCAGCCCGTGTGAGGAGCCTCCCCACTTCTTCGGGGCCTACGCCGACTACCACTATCTCAGGCCACGTCATACGGTATTCAAAGTCCCCGACGACGTTACAGACGCCATGGCCGCACCCGCCAACTGTGCGCTCTCGCAGGTAATCTACGGGCTCCACAGAGTCGGCTTCGAGTTTGGTGAGACAATCGCGATCCAGGGCGCGGGCGGGTTAGGCATCTATGCCACGGCCGTAGCCAAGGACATGGGCGCGTCAAAGGTTATCGTGATAGACGGCATCAAGGAGCGCCTGGAGCTGGCCAAAGACTTCGGCGCGGATGAGCTGATAGATATCAACGAGGTCAAGACACCTGTGGAACGCTGGCTGCGTGTGAAGGAGCTCACCGGTGGCTGGGGAGCCGACGTCGTGGCCGAACTCGTCGGCTTCCCCCATGTCGTGCCCGAGGGGATCAGCATGCTGGGGAATGGAGGACGTTACCTGGAGGTCGGCAATATCAGCTTCGAGCTCACCTACGAGGCGGACCCGTCCAAGCTGGTCCTGGATAACAAGAGCATCATCGGCGTCCTGTTGTACGAGTCCTGGGCCCTGAAGCGGGCGCTCGACTTCCTGAGTCGAGCCAAGGACAGGTACCCGTTCGAGAGGATCCTGTCGCGATCCTACCCCTTGGAGGACATCAACAAGGCATTCGAGGAGCAGGACAAGGGTCTCGTGCAGAGAGCTACAATCATCCCCTAGGGGTACAGCGTGGTCGGCCGGGTTAACGGCGACTATGCAGGAGAGGTCTCAAAGCGGGGCCCGTACCAGCCAGGCCCCGCTTTGAGAGTACGACAAAGCGCAAGATCGCTCCGGCGAGGACGTACCCGCTGGAGATAGCGCCCTTCAGGAGGCTGAGTCAGCCTTCGGGTACTCCCTCAAGTACGGCCACATCACCATCAGGACGCAGAGTGCCGACTTGGGGCATACGTTGCTACAGTACACGGAGTAGTTGTCGGTGATCTGCCCCAGGCACTCGGGGACATTGATTCCACGGTCTATTTTCTTGACCGGGTTCTTCTTCTCCATGGCTGCCCCCTACGCCTCGCCCGAGCCTCATCGCCACCGCATCCTACCCAATCATGCACTATAGTGCGCAAACTTGTCTAGAACTATACACAATTATGAGCTCATGTCAAGTGCTCATGGATAGTGACGGTAGCATACATTATCGTATCAGCACAGGATTACGAAATCGATTAAGATAGTGAAGGAGAGATTACAACGGTGTTAAGAACCGCTTTCAAAGTGACGACAGTAGTATGCGATGTACATATAGCTCCAGGAAAGGAGGTGGCGGACCATGGGCGATAGCCTCGCTGGCAGCACGCGTTCAGGGAAGCCAAGGATACTGGTAGTCGGGGGTGTCGCAGGGGGTGCATCGTGCGCGGCTCGGGCGCGCAGACTGTCGGAGGATGCCGAGATCATTATCTTCGAGCGAGGTCCGTACGTCTCCTTCGCCAACTGCGGCCTGCCGTACTACGTAGGCAATGTCATCACCGAAGAGCGGGACCTGCTGGTGGCCACACCTCAGCTCTTCAGGCGTAGATTCAACATCGAGGTGAGAGTCCTCAGCGAGGTACAGACAATCGACAGGGGCGGTAATGAAATAGCCGTCAAGGATCTGGAGGGCGGGCAGGTCTACCGCGAACCGTACGACGTCCTGGTTCTGGCACCGGGATCGGCTCCGATCCGGCCACCGCTACGGGGCATCGACACGGCCGGCATCCACACCCTGCGAACCATTCCCGAGAGCCGCGAGGTCCGCGAGTGGATTCAGGAGCGGGGCGTCTCGCGCGCGGTCATCGTCGGTGGCGGCTCCATAGGCCTCGAGACGGCGGAGAACCTGGTGAGGCGTGGCATATCCGTCACCATCGTCGAGATGCAGTCACAGGTCATGCCCGCCGTCGACCCCGAGATGGCGGTCCCGATCCAGGACCACCTCCAGGCAAACGGAGTAGAGCTTTGCCTCGGCGACGGCGTGGCCAGCTTCGAGAATGACGCTCAAGGCAGGATACGCGTTGAGACCAAGTCAGGCAAGGCGTATCCCTGCGACATGGTGCTCCTGGCCATCGGTGTGCGCCCCGAGATTTCCCTGGCCAAGGACGCCGGTCTTGAGATCGGAGAGCTGGGCGGAATACGCGTGGACGATCGGATGCGCACCGGCGACGAGCACATCTGGGCCGTCGGCGACGCCGTCGAGGTGCGGGACTTCGTCACAGGCGAGTGGACTCTTATCCCTTTGGCCGGGCCCGCTAACAGGCAGGGGCGCATCGCCGCCGATGCCATCCTTGGCCGGGACTCGCGATTCCGGGGCGTCCAGGCCACGATGGTATGCAAGGTGTTCGATGTCACGATGGCCGCCACAGGCGCGAGCGAGAGAACGCTGGAGCGCTGCGCGGCCCAGGGGCACCCTATTCCGTACGACAAGGTCTACCTGCACCCCGGCCACCACGTCGGCTACTATCCCGGCGCGAAGCCGATCACGATGAAGCTCGTGTTCTCGACAGAGGACGGGCGCGTCCTCGGGGCACAGGCTGTGGGGGAGGAGGGGGTGGAGAAGCGCATCGATGTCATCGCCATGGCGATACAGAAGGTCGCCACCGTGTTCGACCTGGAGGAGGCCGAGCTGTGCTATGCGCCGCAGTTCGGTGCCGCCAAAGACCCGGTGAACGTGGCCGGAATGATCGCAGCCAACGCCCTGCGCGGCGATGCCCCCGTGGCCCACTGGGCCGACGTCGGGCGCACCCCCGCTACCATACTGGACGTCCGGGAGCCACACGAGTACGAGATGGGCCACATAGACGGCGCGGTCAACATACCCCTCGGAGAACTGCGGGACAGGATGGGAGAGCTGCCATTCGACGCCGACATTCTGACCTACTGTGCCGTCGGCCAGAGATCGTACTATGCGTCCCGCGCTCTGCGCCAGTACGGCTACAACGCGCGCAACGTTTCCGGCGGCATAAGGACGTACGCGGCATACCGACGCCTGTAGGGGCGCGGTCAACCGGAGGAGGAGAGACTCACGGCATGACGGCTCCAAGTGATATCAGTTCGAGCTTCGTGGGACGAATGGCCCTTCGCGCAGGGGCTGCCGTCCCTCCCACCGGCTTTGGGCCGAGCTACATACCGAAAGGACTGTGGTGGCACGAAGCCCGGTACGACGTTGAACGGATCGATAGGACACGATAAGCGTCTTGCCCTTTTCACTTCAATAGCGTAGCCAACATCGCTGTCGCGGAAGTAGCTGAAGAACTCACTCTCGCTCAGTCCAGCCACATGCCTGAACTTCCTCCACAACGAGCGAGGTCTGTCTTCGACCACTTTGCCTACTCTGAATAGTCCAACCACTTTCTTCACTGGAGCCGTTGAGTACAAATAGACAGTCTCAACATCACGCTCGGCGAAGGGCACCCTCCGAAACTCGAAGAGCTTGTCACCTCGCATGATCGCATCAGCATGCTTTGGCTTGATCGAAAGCAAAACGTTCATCCAGGCCACCCTCTGCTCTCACAATTCGATAGCTGCTCTCCGTTATCTCGGTTATCGATTGCGGCGGGCCTTTGAGTACCCCGTTCCGCTTAAGTCGACCGAGGCTGAACGGATGTCCAAGATGGAAATGATGCCTGAATAGTATCAAGGTTGTCGGTCTCTGTGACATCCTCTCTATCTCACGTTGACTGTAGACGGTGCGTTTACCTACTAGTCTAAAGATATCACTTGCGCTTTGCTGCCCAGAGTATACATCCTCGACAACACCAAGTGAAGTCAGTATGCCGCGTCCCGACATATAGAACAGCACAATGTTTCCACTGCGAATACGCCTGATTGGCGAATGACAAACGTACGCCTTCTTGATCGTATTCCCCTCGATGACGAACTCACCAGCCTGCTCTGACAACAACATCTGTCTGCCAGGGAAATCCGTGAACAGCCTGTGGTGGTACTCCGGCCGTATGGGCACGATGAACTTCCTAGATAAAACCCCGTCGTAGAAGGACGGGTAGAAGGTGCCGGATATCTCCAGAGGCCGCACATGTCTCAGCTCCGAGATCGTAGGCCGCAGCCCCTTCAAGAACACGTCTTCGCCGCTCGGCATCACCGCTACCTTCTTGAAGCCGTATTCAGCGATGAGATCAACCAATCTGTCATCCGGTTGCGTGAAATGCGTCAGGTAAACCTCATACAGTCGCCTCTTTACACTCAGTTCCACGGCTAGCCTAATGAAGAACTCGCCGACGCGATTTCCAACATCTGCCACCTTCAAGGTCGACACCTTCAGCCTTCTTTTCTTGGGCAACGCAGGCGATGAGGCGACAGCCTCATCCTCCTCCTTGCAGATCAGTACCGCCCCAAGGGTTCCATCAGGCCTATAGTGGTGAACCCAGGCTTTTCTCCCCTCTCTAGCCTTCTCACGGAACCAATCATCGAAACCCATATACTCCCTTTTCAGAGAGTCGAATATCGGGTCCTCAAGGTGGAGGTTGTAAATGAATTCCTCTCTGAGAGCAGGGGGCGATACGGGTTTCTCTTTCAGAACGAGAGTACGGAACAAGTGTAGTGCATCGCTGACGGCTAGGACGCGATCGTGCAATCGGACCCGATTCGATTTCCTGAGAATCCCCCTATCTTCGGTGACAAGGAAGTCAACCGCATCTCTGTACACGGCGTACAGAAGGGCGTCATCGACGGCAACCAGGAAAGGGGCTGAGTCCCCGTGCACAAACTTCAGGAACTCCCGATCAACAGACTGGTCTGGCGATTCTTGAAGCTGCGCATATGCCGCGATTTTGGACAGTGTGAGCATACGCCTTGATTCATTCGCGTCCTTCTGCAATTCGATCACGGATAATGGATGTACCATCGGCATCGCGCCTGACTCGCTCATTAGCCTTAGTAACTCGCCTAGTTCCTCGGAGACAGGCTTGGCATCTTCTCGATGTATCAGTATGTTTGTATCAAGGAGTACTCGCATCACTCACCGCCATTGAGGGAAAGTCGGTTCATGATCCGCAGGCGTGTGGCCGCCTGTCTGCAGATCAACACCAACCTCCACACCGACTCCTTAGCATATTCTTGCGCGTTGCCAGTGTCAAAGCGTAGTGCAAGCGCCATCCCCACCCGTAGGGGCGCGGTGACCGCGCCCCTACCCCCGTCTTCCCAGCCCTTCGACACGTGTGGTACGATTATGATGTATGCCTGTCATCGAAGTCAGGGAGGCAGTCAAGCGGTTCGAGGCGGTTACGGCCGTAGACGGCGTCGACCTGGATGTGGAGGAGGGCGAGTGCTTCGGCCTGCTCGGGCCGAACGGCGCGGGCAAGACCTCGCTCGTGCGTATGATCATGGCCTCCTCTCCTATCACGGGCGGTACGATCCGCGTGTTCGGCCTCGACGTCACCAGGGCCGCCCGTGAGATCAAGGCACACGTTGGCGTTGTACCCCAGGAGGAGAACCTCGACCCTGATCTCAACGTGCTCCAGAACCTCATCGTGTTCTCGCGCTACTTCGACATGCCCATGTCCGAGGCAAGACAACGAGCCGACAGCCTCCTCGACCTCTTGGAGCTGACCGAGAAGGCAAAGGCAAAGGCAAAGGTTGACGAGCTGTCGGGGGGCATGAAGCGACGCTTGCTCATCGCCAGGGCCCTGATCAACAACCCCAAGCTGGTGATCCTCGACGAGCCTACGGTAGGGCTCGACCCGCAGGCCAAGTACCTGGTCTGGCAGAGGCTCGTCACGCTCAAGGAACAGGGCACAACCCTGCTGATGTGCACGCAGAACATGGAGGAGGCTTGGCGGCTCTGCGATCGACTCGCCGTCATGCATCAGGGCAGGATAGCCGCGCTGGACTCGCCGCAAGCGCTGCTGGCGCAGCACGGCGGAAGCCAGATCGTCGAAGCCCGTCTCCAATCGCACGACAGGAAGGATGCAGTGCTGGCCATGATGAGCGAGCACGGACTGCACTGGCAGGAGATAGAGGATACCCTGTACATATTCGAGGGGGACAGCCAGGCGCTCAGCGACGAGTTGAAGGCTGAGCTTCAAATTACGGACCAGCACGTCCCCACTCTCGAGGACGTCTTCCTCAAGCTCACGGGGAGGTCGCTCCGGGAATGATGGGGGTGTCTTACCGCTCCTTCCGGCTATGGCAGCGCAACCGCGATGTCTTTCTCAGGCTGTGGCACACCGAAGCGCCCGGCATGATCGCCGAGCCGCTGTTCGTTCTCCTCGCGATCGGCCTGGGCCTGGGCACATACGTGGCCCTGGCGGACAATGAGAGGTACATAGAGTTCATCGCGCCAGGTATCGTGGCGGCTTATGCCATGTTCAGCGCCAGCTTCGAGTGCACCTACGGCAGCTTCTTCCGCATGAAGTACCAGCGAACATACGAGGCTATCATCACGACCCCGCTCAACATAGAGGACGTGGTGGCCGGCGAGGCCTTCTGGGGCGCAACGCGGTCTCTGATCACAGCCTGCGCCATATTGATCGTGATCGCGGCATTCGGGCTCGTGGAATCGTGGTGGGCCCTGGCGGTCCTGCCGCTGGCCCTGCTCGCCGGCCTCATGTTCTCGTCCATCGCCCTCGTGTTCACGGCTCTTGCGCCATCCGTCTACAGCTTCAAC
>CAZGDV010000127.1:0-7186 GCA_964524995.1 uncultured Dehalococcoidia bacterium
GCCATTAGCCATCAGACATGACACACGGAAATAGGTGGCTGCCCCCTATTGCCCCCGGAATTCCAGCCTCGCTATACCCTTGTCAGCATCTCGAACAGCTCGGGGACAATGCGCTCCGTCTTGCCAAAGCGCACGTGAGTACCATGCATGGCAACTAACGCCGACAGGAATCCTCTGTCATGGCATGCAACGAATCTCTGGGCTCTTTCGATAATAGCAGTACCGTGCTGGAGTATGAACTCGGGCGCCAGTGGCTCATCTGATCTGAGACGCTCACCACGGCTCATGAGAAGTATCCTCCCGGACACGGGAAAGATGAACTCACGCAGACAGTTCACAGGATCATGGTCATGATCGCCTCGAGTGATGATCGGATTATCCCCGACGATATGCCAGTTGCCACCGTCGCCCGCGTAGACAAAGCGCCAGTTATCGAGATCCTCATACCAAGTGCTGCCTGCGAAGAACGGCGCAAATGGGATTATCAGCCTGGCCGTTTGCGACCACGACGGTGACGTTCTTATCTCGTGAATTACATCTTCTGGGACGGGCGTGCCCTCCGTGCTCTTCATTTTGAAATACCCGAGCTTCTCGTCGTGTCCGAAGAAACGCTGCGACAGCTGTTCCGCGCATACGGCGTTGCCCGGCAATCTCCAATGCAGGAAAGACAGGAAGAGAAAGAGATCCATCTTGTCCCTCACTGCAATCGGTGCATCGGGTGTGGAGTGCGTGATCTCGTCCAGTGATTCCCAGGCCTCATTCTCAGTCTCCGTGTACAGCTTCTCAAGGAAGTCCGAGGAGCTTCCATCGGGAAGCGTCACTGTGTTCAGGTGATTCTCGAAGAACGCTGCATCTGGACTAGTCGGGAAGATCTTGCCGGCCAGCTTGTCATAGACGAAGAAGCCGCCTTCGCTATCTGCGAATCCTCGCAGATAGCGCCGCGGGAGGTAGTGGTGCTTTCTGCTTGGCTTCGTCATGCAACTACGACCTCACTCATTGTCACCCATGACTCGGGGCCGTGGTGGATCGCTACTCCTTCCACGTAGGTCTCTCTCATACCCTACTCCATGCCGGTTTATCCCGGCGCTCACTACGTCCCCGAGTCGACCCCCAATCTGCCTTCACTGCTGAGTACGCGCCGACCTTCACCGGCTTCCCTCTGAAGGCAATGAATCAGTTTTCTCACCCCTCCGAGTCTCCCTCTTGTCGAACCAGGGGGCGCAACCCGCGCAGTACGCCGGCAGGTCTGGGATATCCAAGGTTCGCAACGCCCACCTCAACACAGTGTTCATAGACCTCCCGGGCAGCTTCAGCCGTATAGACATAGAGGGGGGGCTCCACGTACGCCGGCAGGCGATGGAAGCGATGGAGCACCTCCGAGCATCGGACGAGGTTGGAGTTCTTCAGGCTCAACCAACCACCGTGGAGATCATCACTGGTCGGCGAAAACACCAAGCGATAAAGCCTCTCCATTCCCGCATCTCCAGCTAGCCGCCTCGTGTTCTTCTTGCACCAGTGACCTAACTCAATGTCAGTCAGCTCGGCCGAGAATCCTCCAGAAAGGTCGGAGATGGTCTCAGTATCAGAACCCTCCAAAGAACGGTCCTTGGGATAGCTGTCCTGGAGGTGAAGCATGAGGAGCTTCTGCTGCCCCTCGCCGTAGGCGACAAATGCCTGAAACTCCTCTGATGTTCCCTGCTGAGCCAGGTACACGAATGTTATCGCCGTCTCAGTCAGGCAGCGGAGCATGATGCCGGCCGTGTCCCTAGCCCATAACAGTGGGTTCTCGGTCATCAACGTGAAGAGGCGTGTAACACGTGAGAATAGGCCGGCAAGGACCTCATCACGCGTCGGATCGTACACATCGAGATTCATCTTCTGCTGAAGTTCAGCAAGATACTCACGCGCGGCTTTGCCATTGTACAGTAGCACTTCTTTGATGCAGTTGCCGGTGTCAACGCTGACGCCTTCCGACGCGCGGATTGGGACTCTCTTGGGGCAACAGACGGCCATGTCATGATTATGTCTCCAGAAGTACTTCGACCATTCGTATTCGCTCAGATCGTCGCGAAGCTGGAATTCCATGTTGACGTGTATTCTCGCCATTGCCTCGATCAGAGAGCTCTCTTCATCCGTACATGCATGTGGATAGCGGGGCATCGCGTCGACAATCTCAAGATCGGGCGGGAATGCTACTTTCCCGTGCTTCATCAGCCTTGTGAACGGGAGCACGCGCACTCTAGCAGTGAATTCGTCTTTTCCCGGCAGGAGTCTCCGGACAAGCATTCGAAGACGGTTCAGCTCTGTCTCCGGTTCCAGCCGCCCCCCTCTCCGGATCAGCTCTGGCCGTGCAAGCCACGAAGCTGGTCCCTCCGGATATAGAGCCTGAATGCGGCCGAATGGAACATGAAACAACTCCTCAACCAGATCCTGATGGTGTTCTAGGAAGTCAATGCGCGCCGCTTCTGGGACTTGGCCGAAGTCCGTCATGAGTCCAAGGAGGATTCTGTCACCTCCACAGACTCCATCCAGCGCATCCATGAAAGCATTGTATGGCATGTGGAACTGATCAATTCCAAATGCCTCAGCGAGCGAGGCGAGCCACAAGAACTCTGGGAGCAAATCTCGATCCCACTCGAGAATCTCAACCGGCAAGTCGGATAGAGCCGTTTCGAGCTTTGTGCCCCTCTTCCTATGTTTGGCTAGGGATGTGTGCCGCCGAGCGCGCGAGTGCTTCTTCGTCATGAGTACTCCCATTCACTGAAACTTTCCGGGACGTTGTTAGCTTTATTAGCTTTTCGGGCTGACCCGTATGAAGACGGTCGCTGGGTCGAATCAGGCAGATCTTGGGTGCCCGCCTGCCGGATCGGGGCGAACCCCATCCGAATCAGACATAGACAAACGGTGCCGCAAAGATGCACAACAATCTAATAAAGCTAACAACGTCCCCAAAGCTGTCTTCCCCTATCGGCCCCGGCAGAGCAAAAAGCTAATAAAGCTAACAACGTCCCCGAAGCCTTCCTAGATGTCTCTGGTGCCAAAGGTGTTCATCGCACTTAGAGCAAGAGATTCTAGAATGCGTCTCCATGCCAGTGTGACGGACGATGGTGAGAAGACTGACTCGACCACCATCGCTGCACGCTGGTCGTACTTCGCATGCACCAGACCGTTTCTGAAATCATATAGAGCATTGCCGAGAGATTGAGGCGCTGCCTCATCAACAAGGCCGGCTTCCTTGGCTCTTTCAAGGATCCCGATGTCTGCGATCTGAGAGACCACTCGGAGTATTGCCCCTCTTTCATCGCGCTCGATTAGACCTGCGACTGACTTCAGAAAGTCCTTTGAGGTAAGTCCCCGATCGGCCCGGAGCGCGTCCACCTTGCTGTGGAGGCTTAGGATTGAATAGTACTCCAGCACCCTGTAGTACTGGAGTACGGCCGAAGCATCATCACTCTCCTCCAAACCTTTGTAGTAGAGACGCAGGGGCTCAATGTCAACAATGGCGCCTGGCGCTCTCAGCTCCTTGACCTGTAACTCATGTTTTTGCAAACCCTCCTCCTCGGGGAAGTCGTACTCAAAACCCTCCAGAGGGTAAAGGCTGAAATTGAGCCCCAGTTCCTTCTTCAAGAAGATCACGGCGCTCAGCAAGCAGGGTTCCGCCCGTTCCGCATTCTTACCCCAGATGCGCAGCGACGACAGATCGTCCCAGTCTGGGTCAAACTTGCGCTCATGAACTGGAGCAAACAGGTAGCGGCCCAGCGGGGTAACCTCACCCAGCGTTATCTCAGTCGAGCCCATAGTGACCGTCAGAGGTCTAAGCTGCCGATCCAACCAACCGGAGAATACGAAGAACTCGCTGAACTGGCCAAGAGTGAAGCCGTGGTCTCCATGGAGCGTGAGCGTAGGAGTCCTCGCAGCCACGTCGTCAATGTCGTGGTACCCTATCAACCCCTGCGTGGGACTGTGATAGACTGCCATCCCGATCTCTGACCAGTGCACTTCCACAGATCCCCGAGTCTCTCGGATTCGCAGCAGAGACTCGGGATCATGGTACTCGCCCCATTCGAATTCGTGAGGAATCCTCGCCATCACTTTCCCTTTCGGCCGATCGGTCGCCTCGCCAACCGAACCGCACCTTTGCACGCTGGTTCCCATGTCGTCGCTCGGAGATCCCACAGACACGCCTTGCTAGAGCCGCTCAATCGCGCTCTCCACGGAAATCCACTTTCCGTCCACCTCTGAGAGGTCAAACCCCTTGCGGCATTTCTTGCATTGGAGCTCAACTCTGGCATTGCGACTCTCGCGGAAATAGGACAGTGGACTTTGGCAAAGAGGACAGTGCGGATGGCAGTCCTTGTCCCAATATACACCGAACCGCAGTCTGAGCTTGGTCTTGCGAATCGCATATATAGCGAAACTTGCACCGGCCAAGTTAAGCAAGACGGATAGACACAGCAAGATCAAGAGCACCCGAGCAGAAACGGACTTCTCGATCGCTGGCACGATCGCCGTCCCGACTTCTCGGAGCACGGCCGCAAGCAAAAAGCCGACGGCCCCGACAAAGATGGTCACTGCCCACTTCTTCAGAGTACTCTGCAACGTTGTCCACATGGCTCTTCCCCGAATTGGCCAAGTCTCAGTCTCGAGATGCTATACGAGATTTCAGATCAAAGGCGGCGATCCACCTCGGCCAGGAACACTCCTCCGAGTCTGAACACCTCCTTCGAGTAGTCAATAAACGCTTTCTTTCGTCGTGGTCGACAATTCCTATTCGATTGCCCGAAGTCGATGTCCATTTCGTGCACAATCTGGTTTCGAGCTTCAAAGATCTCCTGCACGAGGTCAGGGCTGCTGGTGAGCACATGAGTTGGAATGTCGAAGTACGAAGCCGCCCTGAAAAGCTCTTCCTTCGACTGCAGACTACCGGACGTCAGGTCACGTACGAGTTCGCGGGCCAATCTCGCGCGCGGATCGCGCTCAGCCAGGACATCGGCAAGCAGCCGGTGATCGAACTTGTCTCCTCGTGACAGGCGTCGTTCTATGAAGACCCTGAACATCTCCTCTGCCCCAGCGGCCTGGTCTATTACAGAGGGCAAAGCCTCCCGGATCAGCTGTTTGACGAGTGAATCAAGCCCGGCGCAAGAGAACACTAGCATCCCCCGTAGAAGGTCCTGCTCCTCATCCGTTGGCGTACCAATGGCCTGTCTCTCTTTTCGCACAGCGACAAACGTGTCGAGAAACGAGCTGGCGGCGTCCAGTGATCGGCGTGATATGATGTATGCATTCTGACAAGAGCCAGCAATGGGCCGCTGTGGATAGTTACCTAGTGATGTATCCGTCATAATCCGGTGAGCTCCTCCACATCCTCCATCCCAGGAGGCAAAGGCTGGTAGCCTGGGTAGCCAGGATATCCAGGATATCCAGGGTATCCAGGGTACCCAGGGTATCCGGGATATCCACGATATGGCCTCGTCAGGTCCCGGAAAAGCCGATTGCCAAAGGTAATCGTGCCAATATACTCACCGTCTATGGAAACCACGTCCTTGTCCCCCCAAGGAAGCCAACCGATCCACTCGCCGTCCGGGGTGAAGACGTACTTGTTCATGACATAGGCGATCCAATCGCCACTAGAGTTGAAGAGATGCTTAACCCTCATAGTGGTATCTTTACCTTCAGGGAGGATCACACAGGACATCCCGCCAGATTCCCTGCAGCTTCCTCCGATTAGCTTGCGGATCAGCTTCAGCCCGCAAATGAGACTATCCCGATTGCTCCCCCTCCACAATCCTGATTTCCTCATCCGTAAGCCCGTAGAGTTCGTAGACGAGCTGGTCGATTTGTTTGTCGGTGGCGTCGATTTGGCGCTGGATTCTGTCACTCGCTCCCGATGTCTTCGCCGCGGCGGCGCGCATATGCAGGTCAAGCGCTCGCGTGACGAGATCTACCATGCGTCGATGACTTGCCTGTTCACGGGCAATCGAGAGATCAATGGGCCGAATCGGCAGTTGCGACACGTATTCAGTCAGATATTCGAAGTAGCCCCCTCGGCGCTGGACGGCAATGCGCGAGAAGTAATAGAACAGCAGCCGCGAGTTAAGAAGTCCCAAGAGATACTTGTCCTCCGTCGGGATGAAGTAGCACGTCTTGTCGACAAACGTACCAGATTCGTCCAGTACAAAATCTCCCCGGCGGGCAACGCTGGCGTAGACGATCTTCGGCTTGCGGATTAGGTCGTAGTACTTGCAGGGGCGCAGCTCGTACCACTTCTTGGAGGTTCGACAAATATCTGTCCGCGCCTGTAGTCTAGCTTTATGGGATTTCAGATACTTCATCACTCGTGGATATCGGGCCTCATTAAGCCCGTCTGTGAAGAGCAGATACTCGCCGCTGCCCTCGTACCAGTAGCGGTGGACATTCCGTCCGCGGAGATAGGGTAAGAAGATATCGCGCTCGCGCCGGTGTCCGCGCGTGATCGCGTCGACGTCCTCCTTTCGGACGACAAAGACCTCGTTACACCCGGTCTTGACACCGAACAGTGGGTCACGTCTGCAATACTCGCCGAGTGGCCTGCCGACCTCCGCTATCCTAGTCAGCAAGTTCCTCTCGTGCGCCGGAGCAAGTTGCCAGTCACCATTCGTGAGGGTGGCCTGAGACACCTCAAAGTGATGTTCGCTCACATATTCGTCCAGGTCTTGGAACGCCAGTGTGCGGACCTTGCACACGATAACTGAGTGCTTCGCTCTGCGACGCGGGTTTGCGTCCTTCTCCAACACCAAGACCGATGGGTACACGGTCGCTCCCTGGAACACTGGCCGATCTCCAAAATCTAGGAACTGATGCACAACAGCCCAATCTGGGATTAGTTTCCGGAGCTTCTGCCCGTAGCGAGCACGCACGAACTTGTTGGAAACGATGTACGAAAACAGACCATGTTCTCTCGTCACGCCCAACGATCGCTCGATGAAGTATGCAAACAAGTCCGCAACGCTGTCATACACTTCGTAGTGCAGCTGGAAGTAGTTTTTGAACTCGCTGATGCTCTCCTGTCGCACATACGGCGGATTACCGATGACGGCGTCAAACCCTCCCCGCTTCATGATGTCTGGGAACTCGCGCTTCCAGTCGAAAGGGTTGATGCGCTTCCACTCTTCGTCGGTGACGATCCCGAGATCGCCTTGTTTCTGGA
>CAZGDV010000128.1:0-7171 GCA_964524995.1 uncultured Dehalococcoidia bacterium
GAGCGCCACCAACTCCTCCAGCGAGACCGTATGTGTGAAGCCCAGCAGCTTGAAGTTGCTCGAGTGCACCCTCAGCAGAGCCGCCGTGCGCTCCCCGATTGCCTGTTCGTAGTCATTGATGTAAGTGCAGTTGGTGGTGCCAACCTCGACCAGCTTGGCGCCACTCTGCCTCATTATCTCGGGTATGCGGAAGCTGCCGCCGATCTCCACGGCCTGGCCCCTGGGCACTATCACTTCCTTGCGCTTCGCCAGAGCAGCCAGCCCCAGCATCACACCCGAGGCATTGTTGTTGACGACCAGTGCCGCCTCGGCTCCTGTAAGCTGGCAGAGGAGCCGCTCCACGTGCACGTTGCGAGAGCCTCTCGACCCTGTGTCGAGATCGAACTCGAGGTTGCAATACCCGCGCGACGCTGCCTCCATGGCCCGGACGGCCTCCTGACTCAGCGGGGCACGGCCGATGTTGGTGTGGATGATAACGCCGGTCGCATTGATAACCGGCCTCGGGCGTGGGGCGACCAGGGCCGCTACCTCCGAACAAACGGACTCCACGATCGCATCGAAGCCGGAGGCATCGTCTCCTTGTGCTATCGATGCCCGTTCCTCGTCCAACTGCTGCCGGACGACGTCAACGACCAGGTCGTGGGGGTACTCGTCCAACAAGCACTTCACTCTCTTATCCGAGAGAACCCTGTCGACGCTGGGTAGACCGCGAAACCTGCTGTCCATGACTCCTCAGGCCCTTATCTTAGCACACATAAGTACGATATCAATCAGCGATAAGGGTTACTTCTAGTTGGCATAGAGACCAGGGCTAGCCTGCCAGGTAGTCGGTCTCCGAAGACTTCCTGCGCCTATATGCGATCCTGGCCAGCAAGATGCTCATCTCGAACAGAATGATCAGAGGGACAGCGACAAGTGTCTGGTTGACCGGGTCGAAAGTGGGCGTTATCGCTGCTCCCACTATGAAACACAGTATGTAGGCCCATTTGCGCTTGCTGGACAACCATTCCGGCCTGACGATGCCGAGGCGCGCCAACAGCGTGATGATGACAGGGGTCTCGAAGGCGATTCCGACGGTAACCATGAACTTGGTTGCGATAGAGATATAGCTCTGAATCGTGATGATAGGTTCTACCATCTCCTGGGTGTTCAGGCCGCCGAATGGGGCGAACCCGCGCCAGGTGAGGAGGAACTTGGCTGCCGGCGGAACGAGTATGAAATAGGCGAACGCTACCCCTCCCACGAACATGAGAATCGCCCAAGGCAGGATGAGATACACGTACTTCCTCTCACGGCGTGTCAGGGCGGGCGTGATGAACATGAGGCCCTGGTAGAGGAGCACCGGCATGGCCAGGATTATGCCGCCGGCAAGGGCTATCTTGGCGTATGAGCTGATGAAGCCGGTAGCTTCGGTGAAGTACAGGGGATCGAGGAGATCACCGGCGGGGGCCTTGAGGAATTCGAGAAGGTAACCTGCGAATGCGAACGATATGCCGGCGCAGATCACCAGGGCGAGGAGGCTCTTAATCAAGCGCTGGCGCAGTTCGATCAGGTGTCCGGTGAACGTCAGTACTCTCTTCTCGCTGCTCACTCGAGGATGCCTCACACCTCGGCGTCGCTTGTCTCGTTCTGGGCTGCCTTCTGGGTCTTCGGCTTAGCACGGGCATCCCGCTTCTGCTGAGCCTTTTCCTCCTCTTCCTCCTCCAGTTCCTTGAGCTCCTTCGAGACCTCGGCGGTCAGCTCGGTGGTCATTCTCCTGAACGTACGTATGGCCTTGGCCAGGCCCCTCGCGAAGCCCGGTATCTTGCCCGGTCCGAAGGCAACGAGGATCACAAGGAGAATGACGACTATCTCCAGGGCGTCTATGCCGAAGAAATCCATCGTGGTCTCATTTCGTGGAGGCTGAGCCCCGGGCGCCTTGAGATTCCGGCGTTTGTCCGGCGGCCCTGATGCTTGCGGATTACAGGATGCGCGCTAAGCTACTTCGTCTTGCCCTCTGCTATCTTCTTCGGGGCCTTTTTCTTGGGCTTCTCCTTCTCCTCCTCCTCTTCCTCCTCATCCTCCAGGTCCTCGATGAGGCCCGACTTGCCTCTGCGGAACTCGCGGATGCCCTTGCCCAGAGCCCCGCCTACCTGTGGCAGCTTCCCCACACCGAATACGATGAGGATCACTGCCAGGATTATCACACCTTCTACCCATCCAAACCCTGTGAATGGCATGACTCCCCCCTCTCGGCTAGTTCAACGCTGCTTTGTTGCTATGCCCCTCCAGGCGCTCCGCGTGAGAGTAGACGGAGAGGCGGTCTCCTCGGGCATACCCGATCAGGGTAATGCCCAGTTCACGCGCCAGTGCTATGGCGCGGTCAGTGGGCGAGCTGCGCGATATCACAATCGGCACCTGCATTCGGGCTGCCTTACTCAACATCTCAGATGATATCCTGCCTGTCGCCACGAGCGCGCGGTCTTTCGTTGGCTGTCCGGCCATAAGACACTCGCCCATAATCTTGTCCACGGTGTTGTGCCTGCCTATGTCCTCAGCGACGACCACCAGGTGACCCCCATCGCCCAGCCCGGCTGTGTGGACACCGCCGCAATAGCGGTAGAGCTTCGCCTGCTCGTTCAGCTGCCTCATCAACGCCGACACCTGGCCCGGGGTGACAGTAACGCCGGACTCGACCGGGTCCAGCTGCTTGTCGAGCGTGACACCGCCCCCGCAGCCGGAGGCCAGGGTCCGGCGCACCGGCGGAGAGTAATCGCTCCGGACAAGCGTGACTTCTGCCAGCGAATCGTCCTCGCAGACTCTCATGCTGGCGATGTCGTCCATGCGGTCGATTACCCCCTCCGAGTACAGGAACCCCAGGATGAGGTAGTTCAGCTTGGCCGGGGTGCACAACAATGTGGCCAGCTCCTGCTTGTTAACGTACACGGAGAGCGCCATCTCCGATGGCACGGCGGTTGCCGTCGCCGTCCACTCCCCGGAGGAGAAGCGACTGTATCCGATATCGGACGTTGCTCCCTCGACGATCCCTTCCTCGGCCATTGCCCTCGCTTCTGAGGGAGTCACGTGTGCGCTTTCTCCGCACCCTGGGACTGTGGAAATCAATACCCTCATCGTCGATTATAATTCATTTTGGGAAGAGCTTCCACGCGCCCGGGGCGGCGCCAGCTTCGCGGGCTTCGGCTAGCTTCCTCTGTCGCCGGACGGCTGCGGGTCGATCCAACCCGGCCTGTATCCGTATTCCTCTGCTTGCCTGTCCATGTCTGCCGTGAGGAGTCGCTCCAGCGGCATGAGCACCTCTGAGTCCGTTCGGCGGAGGTCTATCGCCTTGAGGTAGCTCTTGCAGCTGTTGCACACGTAGAGCCTGTAGACCTCACTCTCATCGGGGTAGTAGGCCAGCTTCTCTTGGTCATCGACGCCGCAGTAGGGACACTGCAGCCTCTGATAGAGCCACTCCGAATCGCATCTCGAACAGAGCAACCACCTGGCCCCGACCTCCTTTTCCAGGTAGGCGAAGTCGGGCGTTCCGCCGCATATCGGGCAGCGCCCGGAACGCCACTGCTTCTGCGGCACCATGTCCTTCAGCGACTCACTCTGGATTGCCAGGAACGGCTTCAGGGCGCAGTGTATGTTCAAGGCAAGCACATTCTCCTCGATGCCGAGCCGTGACGACCAGACTTCGAGCGGCTGGCCTTCGAACCAGGCCTTCGCCGCTTCCTTCAAAGCAGGGGCCTCGGATGAGGGGTCGGGCAGCTGTCTGGGATTGGAATCGGTGTGCTCCGCTATGACCTCTGAACACCGCTGGAACAGGTCGCAGAACAGAGACCAGTCAACAGGCAGGGCATCCCACTTGATCAGTGGAACGCCCTGCCTTATCTGAGCCGCTATTTCAGCCTGTGTTACTCTGGGTCGAGCCCTGGGGACCTCCCCGGCAATCTCGACCTGCGCGCGCAGCAGGTCTCTGTAGAACCCGACAGGCTCCGGGAGCGAACCCTCCTTCTCTTGCCAATCGTCCAGTCTCTTCAGAATCCTATCGTATACTTCCAATAGCCCTCGAGTCCCTCAGTTCCTGCTCTACTTCGCAACCCGCTCGTACCACTTCTGGTGGTGGCTCTTCGCGTACTCCGCGGACACCTTGCCGGTCACCATGGATCGCAGCGAGCCGGCGAACCTCGGATGGAATGCGGGCAGCATCACGTGCACGAGCAACATGGCAGCCCCAATGATGAAGGCTATGTCATGCCAGATCACAGCCCAGCCCAGGTTGCCTGACGGCGCGAACCACATGATAGCGCCGCTGACTACGAAGCTGATGCCGCAGAGGATGACCACAACCATCCACATCTTCTGGCCCGAGTTGGACCTGTCCTGCGGAGGCATCTTGCTCTCGTCGCCACCGAAGTAGTAGCCGGGGGCGGCCATCAGCCAGCCGACGTCGTCGCCACCCCAGCTGAAGGCCTCTTTGATCCACTCCATTGTCGCCTTGGGATGCGTCAGCATGTAGAGCACGGGTATCGCGACGAAGCAGACAGCCGCCACGCGGTGAGCCACCCCGCTGATACCCCACCAGGCTCCCGGGCTGACCCAGTTCAGGAACATGAACAGGCCCGTGAGCCCCAGGACCAGAGAGCAGGCGACGATCCACCAGTGCTGGAAGATGGCAGCTTTGCTATAGCGTTCAACTTCCTGCATCCTACTAGCCCTCCTTCTCCGCTATTATCCTGGCGCGGGCCACCATGATGTTCAGGATCAGGCCCAGCCCCACAATGCCCGCAGCGGCGTAGCCGAGCGGCTTGATGACGTCCTGCCACGCCGTGGCGGTACCGGCAACCTTGGGGTCTACGGGCAGGCCGTACTTGTCCGGCGAGTCCTCCAGCACGTAGAGCACGTGGGTGCCTTGGCCGTCGAACAGGTCCTTGCCGTAGACCATGGCAGCCGGTGCGCCATTGGACTGCAGTGCCGCCACTCTTGCCTCGGCGGCGCTCAGTAGCTTGCCCCGGTCGCCGAACTGAAGGGCGCCCGTCGGGCAGCTCTGCACGCACGCTGGTGGCTTGCCGTTGTCGATCCGATTGAACTCCTGAGTGGTGCATAGGGTGCACTTCGTAATCCTGTCGCCGAGACCGGTCAGACGGTTGACATCCAGCCGGGGTACCTCGAACGGGCAGAACTCGACGCAGTAGCCGCAGTTGGTGCACTTGCCCTTGTCTATGGAGACGAAGCCATCCGTCCGAATGTAGAGCGCGCCGGTTGGGCACACCTTCACGCAACCGGCATCGGCGCAGTGCATGCAGGCGCGCCTGGTGAAGATCCAGCGCATGTCTCCATTCGCCGTATCACCCAGTTCCCTGAACTCCATCTTGAGCCAGGTGTCGGGCGACAGGTCCTCCGGGTTCTCGTAGGAGCCCCTATTCGTGGTCTCCTCAGCCTTCCGCTCGTTCCAGTTCTTGCAGGCTACCTGGCATCCGCGGCACCCGGTGCATTTCGAAGCGTCGTATAGTATCGCACTTGCCATCCTTCGCCTCCTACACCTTCTCTACGTTGCACAGGAAGGTTTTGTACTCGGGTATCGTGGTGTTGGCATCTCCCACGTGTGGTGTGAGAACGTTGCCGCTGCTGCCATTCGGCCCGAAGCCCTTCGATAGCCCTGTGTAGCCCCAGTGCCAAGGGACACCGATCTGGTGCATCTTCTTGCCGCCGATCGTCAGCGGCTGGAACCGCTTGGTGACTATGGCCACGGCCTCTATCTCGCCCCTGGCCACTTTCACCCTGACGCGATCCCCGTTCTTGATCCCCTTGCTGGCAGCCAACTCGGGGTCCATCTCGGCGAAGGGCTGGGGCTGCAGCTCGACCAGCCACGGGTGGTTGCGGGTCATCTGGCCGGCCTGCCAGTGCTCGGACAGCCTGTAGGTCATGCCGATGTACGGGTAATCGGCACTCGTGCCTCTCATGTTCCACGACTGGCCGTCCATCTCCATCTCGCCGACGTAGCAGCATGGATTGTGGAAGCCCGGGGTGCCTCTACTCGTCGGGTCGCCGTCGGCCATGCCAGTCATGATGTTCTGCGTCAGAGGGCTCTCCCACGGCTCGTAGGCCTCGGGCAGCGGGCCCTCGGCCCGGCCGTAACCCCAAATCTTACCCACGCCTTCGCGGTGCATGATGAACGGCAGGAACTTGGCGCCTTCGTCGGCAAGGTTGATCGGAGCCCAACCGCCATCGGGGATGTCGCCCTGCCACTTGGTGATGGATCCGGTCCACTTGATGACCGGATGTGCGCTGTCAAATGGCTCCCCATCCAGGTCCACAGACGCCCGGTTGTAGATGATGCGCCTGTTGATGGGCCAGCACCACGTCCAGCCGGAGTACAGGCCGATCTGGTTCAGGCTCCGGTCTACTGGGTCGTGCTCTTTGGCCTTGTTCTCGCCGGTGGCTCTGAACATGCCGCAGTAGAGCCAGTTGCCCGAGATGGTGGAGCCGTCGCCCTTCAGCGCGCCGAAGCTGGGGATCGCCTCGCCGGTGTTCCAAACGTAGCCGTTGATCTCCTTGGCCACTACGTTGGGGTCGGCCTCGTTGGCGTACTCGCCGGTGCTCCGGTAGTCCCAGAAAAGATTGGTGATAGGCTCCGGGAAAGGTCCGGGATCGGCTTGGTACAGCTCCTTCAGCTTGAGCACCAGCTCGTCGATGATCGCCAGGTCCGGCTTGGCCTGGCCGACGGGACCGAGCGCCTTCCAGCGCCACTGGGCCCAGCGGCCGCTGTTGGAGATGCTCCCCTGTTTCTCGTAGGAGCAGGCGGCGGGGAGCAGGAAGACCTCGGTGTCTATCTCGCCCGGAGAGGCCCCTCTGCCGCCCCTGTACCAGAATGCCGCCGTCTCCGTCTCGAAGAGGTCGGATACGACCAGCCAGTCCAGCTTCTCCAGGGCCTTGCGCTCGCCCTCCGAGTTCGGGCCACCGACCGCGGGGTTCTGGCCCCAGGTCATGAGGCCTTTGATCGTGCCGTTGGCGATCGCCTCGAAGAGGCCTATGTGGGTGTAGTCATGCCCGCTGGTCACCCTGGGCATGTAGTTGAAGGCGAAGTCGTTCGCGGCGGTGGCGTTGTCCCCCCAGAAGGCCTTGAGCAGGCTTACCATGTACTTCTTGTAGTTGGGGTCATCGTCGTTGTACCACCACCAGCTCGCGC
>CAZGDV010000129.1:0-6986 GCA_964524995.1 uncultured Dehalococcoidia bacterium
TGGCCAGGCCGCTCATCGCCGACCCCGAGCTGCCCAACAAGGCCAGGGAGGGACGGCTGGATGACATACGCCCCTGCCAGGGGTGCAACCAGAACTGCATCAAGTTCATGATGGACGGCGCTCCGATAAGGTGCGTAACCAATCCGACCGTCGGCATGGAGCAGTGGGGCTGGGGCATGGGCAGCTACAAGCAGGCCCCCGAGAAGAAGAAAGTCGTGGTCGTCGGTGGAGGACCGGCGGGCATGGAGTGCGCCAGGGTCTGCGCCCTGAAGGGACATGACGTGACCCTGTACGAGAAGGCCGCCGAACTCGGCGGTCAGGCGCTGCTGGCCGAGCAACTCCCCGGGAGAGAAGAGATGGGGGGCCTCATCAGATGGCAGAAGATCCAGCTGCCACAGGTGGGCGCCAAGGTGGTCACCGGCACAGAGGCCACGGCACAGATGATACAGGACCAGAAGCCTGACGCCGTGGTGATCGCGACCGGCGCGGCGTGGATGCGCAACGGCTTCAACGGCGGCAGTCAGATGGAGGTCGCGGGCTGGGAGCAGGACCATGTCTACTCCGCCGATCAGATCGTTACGGGTGTAGCGGAGGGCAAGGATTTCGGCAAGAAGGCCCTCGTCTTCGATACCAGGGCCGACGTCATCGCCGCAGGCCTCGCCGAGATGCTCGCGGATCAGGGACTGGAGGTCGATCTCATCAGTCCGCACCCCAACTACGGCGCGATCGACATGATCAAGGACATGACTTGGTTCCACGTCACGCCGAGGATGCTCAACAAGGGCGTCAGGATCCATGCCCAGACGTTCATGGTCATGATCGTCGAGAAGACCTGCACCGTGATCAACATCCATACCATGGAGATGAGAGAGATAGCTGATGTTGACACAGTCGTGCTTCTCAGCGGGAAGATACCGAACGATGGTCTGTACAAGGAGCTCAAAGGTAAGGTCAAGGAAGTGTACAAGATAGGCGATGCCCGCTCCCCACACCAGATGGGCGATGCCAATCGGGACGGGCACTTCATCGGCAGGTTGCTGTAACCCGAATCGTGTTCAACGGATGCAGGGACAACCCGGAGCTACAATCGACATTGGCCAGCCATTCGTTTAGAATGTAGTACTGACGGGTTGTCCCTGTTGTCTTGTCATGAATGTCCTCTGAGGGCACCGTGTTGTCGGTCAGGATCGCAAGGAACAGCTAGGGAATGGCAGACACCAATTCCGAACACGCTCCCGCGCCGGAGGGCTCCCCGGCAGACCAAGAGGCCCCCAGCCACACCAGTGTCTGGTTCTACGCCGAGCACAGGGACGGCAAGCTGGAGGAGTCAGCTCTGAAGCTTGCCTGTGAGGCCAGGGTTCTCGCTGACAAGTTCGGCGGAGAAGTGTTCGCCATCCTCGTCGGTGCCGCCGATCTCCAGGTCCTCCCCGCCGAGTTGGGCCCCTATGGCACTGACAACGCCTTCATTATTCAGGATGCACATCTCGATGCTTACAAGGGAGAGACGTACTCGGACGTCCTGGCGCAGCTGGCTGCGGCCGGTGAGCCCGCGACGGTCCTCTTCGCGTCCACAGCCGTAGGTACCGATCTGGCGCCCAGACTGGCTGCGAGACTCAGGGCCGCTTATGCTGCCCGCTACACCGACATCGACGTCGCCAACGACGGAACGATCACTGTGAGGCGGCCGGTCCACGGCGGCAATGCGCACTCAACCGCGCCGCTTCTCAAGAAGCCCCTGGTGGCCACAATCGATACTCAGACGCTGAGCGTTCAGAAAGCGAAAGCACCGGCGGCCACCTGCACCATCGAGCCGCGTATCGCTATCTCACCGAGGGCGACGAAGACCAGGACCGTCGACTTTCTCAGGGCTGACCCGTGCGCTGTGTGCGTGAGCGAGGCCGAGGTCGTAATAGGTATCGGAAAGGGCATGGGCCATATAGACAACCTGGGTGCTGTCGAAGAGCTCGCCCGCCTCCTTGGTGCGTCGATCGGCGGAAGCAGGCGCGCTACGGACGAGAGGTGGATCGCGGATGAGAGAAGGATCGGCCTCACTGGTAAGACTATAAGCCCCAGGCTGTATCTTATCTGCGGAATATCCGGTGCGTTTCATCACACTCTGAGCATCAAGGGCTCTCAACTCAAGGTCGTCATCAATACGGATGAGAAGGCACCGATCTCGAAGATGGCAGACCTGATGATAGTCGGTGACATGCAGAAGATAGTGCCGGAACTGACCAAGCAATTGCGCGACGTCGCGAAGTCCACGAGCTGAGGTCGCTCACTAAGACCTCATCGGTCCGAGAGAAGACATGAAAGTAGTCGTATGCGTTAAGCACGTCCCGGATTCGACGATTGTCAAGTTCGACATCGTATCCAAGTGCCTCGAAAACGTCCACTACATCATGGACCCGATCGATGAGATATCGGTCAGTGAGGCACTCAAGATCAGGGAGAAAAACGGCGGCGACGTAACCACGCTTACATTGGGTCCTCCCAGAGCGAACGAAGTGCTCAGAACGTGCCTCAAGATGGGCGCGGACAGGGCCATACACCTCGTCGATGAAGGTTCCGACGCCCGCGATCCGACCTCAACCGCATCTATCCTCGGTGCCTACATCGCCAGGCTCCCCTACGACATCATCCTGTGCGGCAGCGAGTCCATGGACCAGGCCAACGGGTACGTTGGAGTCGGCATAGCCGAACTGCTGGGGCTCCCCCTGGTCACCTCTGTGACCCGCATCGATATCTTCGCCGACACCAGCTCAGCCGTGGTCCACAGACGCCTCAGGGCTGGTGACAGGGAGATCGTCGAGACACCGCTCCCGGCCGTATTCACAGTCGATACCGTCCTCACGAAGCCGGTCTATCCCAGGCTGCGCACGATTCTGGCCGGACAGAAGAAGGAAATCGAGACTGTTGGAGCCGCCTCCTTCGCCACCGCCGAGGCAGAGCCTGATTCCACCTTCGGTCAACCCACAATATCGCAGCCGAAGCCACGCCTGAAGAAGACGGCCACCATAAGCAGCAGCCTCTCGCCGCACGAGAGAATGAAGCTGATAGCATCTGGTGGCGTCCAGGACAAGGGCTCAAGCGTTGTCAAGAAGCCACCGGCGCAGGCCGCCGCCGAGATAATCCAATTCCTCATCAACAACGGCATCATCTCGAGGAGCACATAGCGGCCCCACCACAGTGGTACTGTACTGCATTGCCTCGCCATATCCTCCAGCAACAAACCCATCATGACCGTACACACCCACCACGAACAAACAATAAACCTAGATACACTGCCCTGCATTTGTCTAGATGGTTGTAAATGACTTTCTTTATATCCAGTATGATTTGCCATCGGAAATCGACTAAGTTATCTTGTTAGAGGCCATTAGCACTCTCGCTCAGAGAGTGCTAATATCGAGTAAGGCCCCGGTAGCCAAAACCGCAGAAGGAGGCTGGAGATGGCAATCAACCTTAAGCCCTTGGCCGATCGAGTGGTGGTGAAACCGCTCGTGAAAGAAGAGGTAACCAAGGGCGGCATTGTCCTGCCTGACACCGCCAAGGAGAAGCCGCAGGAGGGCGAGGTTGTCGCCGTTGGACCTGGCAAGCTCGGGGATGACGGCAAGAGGATCGAGATGGAGCTCAAGAAGGGCGACAAGGTGATCTACGCCAAATACGCGGGTACTGAGTGGAAGCAGGGTGACCAGGAGTACCTCATACTGCGCGAGAGCGACATCCTGGCCAAGATGGCCAAATAGATGAACGTCCGCTATCCACACCAAGGAGAAGGGAGAGGAAATGGCCAAACAGATATCGTATGACGAGGACGCAAGGCGGTCCCTGAAGAAGGGCATAGACGCCCTCGCTGAGGCCGTCAAGATAACCCTCGGCCCCAAGGGACGCAACGTCGTGCTGGACAAGAAGTGGGGCCCGCCTACCATCACTAACGACGGAGTCACCATCGCGAAAGAGATCGAGCTCGAAGAGCCCTACGAGAACATAGGCGCTCAACTGATCAAGGAAGTCGCCACCAAGACAAACGACATCGCAGGCGACGGCACCACCACGGCCGTCGTTCTGGCGCAGGCCATGCTTCATGAGGGCATGAAGAACGTGGCCGCCGGCGCGAATCCCATGGCTCTCAAGAGGGGCATCGAGCGTGCCGTTCAGGTTGCGGTTGACGAGATCAAGAAGATATCGACCCCCGTATCGGGCAAGGAGCAGATCGCCCAGGTCGCGTCGATCTCCGCCGCCGACAAGGAAATCGGTAACCTGATCGCCGATGTGATGGAGAAGGTCGGCAAGGACGGCGTGATAACCGTCGAGGAGTCCAAGGGGATCAAGTTCGAGACTGAGTATGTCGAGGGAATGCAGTTCGATCGCGGCTACGCGAGCGCTTACTTCATAACGAACGCCGAGCGCATGGAATCCGTTCTTGAGGACCCATACGTTCTGATCACCGACAAGAAGATATCGGCGGTTGCTGACATCCTGCCCATGCTGGAGAAGCTGCTACAGGTATCCAAGAATCTTCTCATTATCGCAGAGGACGTTGAAGGCGAAGCGCTGGCCACCCTGGTGGTGAACAAGCTCAGGGGCACGATCAACTGTCTCGCTGTCAAGGCGCCGGGCTTCGGCGACAGGCGGAAGGCCATGCTGGAGGATATCGCTATCCTCACCGGTGGTACCGTCATCAGCGAGGACATCGGCAGGAAGCTGGACTCCGCCACGCTGGATGACCTCGGGAGGGCCCGCAAGGTCGTGTCCGATAAGGACAACACAACGATCATTGAGGGGAAGGGGGCCGACGACGCAATCCAGGGGCGGATTAAGCAGATCAGGGCTCAGATCGACGAGACAACGTCTGACTTCGACAGGGAGAAGCTCCAGGAGAGGCTGGCTAGGCTCGCGGGCGGTGTGGCCGTCATCAAGGTTGGCGCTGCCACCGAGGTCGAGCTCAAGGAGAAGAAGCACCGCGTGGAAGACGCGCTGTCAGCGACGCGCGCCGCAGTGGAAGAGGGCATTGTACCGGGCGGCGGTACTGCACTCATTTCGGCCATGCCCGCCCTCGAGAAGATCAAGGCGAAGGGCGACGAGGCAACAGGCGTCAGCATAGTCACGAAGGCTCTACAGGAGCCGCTGCGACAGATAGCCACCAACGCCGGTAAAGAGGGATCGGTTGCCGTCGAGAGCGTCAAGAAGGCCAAGAAGGGCATCGGCTACGACGCTGAGAAGGACGAGTATGGCGACATGGTGGAACGCGGCATCATCGATCCTGCCAAGGTGACACGAGCCGGCATCGAGAATGCCGCCAGCATAGCGGCGATGGTGCTCACCACCGAGGCACTGGTAACAGACATCCCGGAGAAGGAGAAAATGCCACCCATGCCTCCCGGCGGCGGGATGGAGGGAATGTACTAGCGCACCGATAGCTGCCATAGCTTGGCTTTTGGACTTGATGTCAATGAAGGAAGCTGCGACAATAGTCGCAGCTTCCTTTCTGTTATCCCCGGCGACTTCGCCGTCGCCAACACAACACAACGCAATGGAACGGTGATTCGTGGAGCCACGCGTACTCAAGGAAGGCGACCTGTTCATCGTCAGCGACGAGCTGGGAGATATCCCGGAGGTCAGGCGCAGGCTCGGCCTATACTATCGGGACACGCGCTATCTATCTATCTTCGAGCTTACCGTGAACGGCCAGAAGCCGCGACTCATGGCCTCATCGTGTCGCCAGAACTGCGTCTGCGACAAACAGCTGGCTAACCCTACTCTCGAGCTCCCCGACGGCACGAGCGCACTGGCGAGGACGATTAGTATCCAGCGAAGCCGCTTCCTGAGCGGAGGCCTCCACGAGCGCATCACTCTCTACAATTACAACCCCTTTCCGGTGCCGTTGTCGCTGGGACTGTCGTTTGCAAGTGACTTCCTCGACATCTTCGAGATCCGAGGCATGGAGAGAGAGAAGCGAGGTACTCTTCACAAGCCGGACGTCTCGGACTCCAGACTGCTCCTGCGGTACGAAGGACTCGACGACGTGACACGCACAACCGAGGTGGTATTCGATGTTCCTCCCACCTCGGCGAAGATCGAGGAGCCTACGCCCATCTCACTCAGGAGAGCAACAACGTTCCTCCCCGAGTCCATCGATGTAGCCAGCGTCACGCTGTTCCATCCCCCTGCCGCCAAGGTCTTGTGGAACCTGACACTTCAGGCCCGCGAGCCGTTGTGCATCACGTTGCGTGTCTTCGCTCGAGAGGAAGACGTCGACACCGGTCCTGCAGACTTCAACGAGCAACTGACTCTATCCTGCCAGCGGTACGACGATTGGGGCGAGACATGCACGCTGATAGAGACCGACAACGAGCTGTTCAACCAGCTGCTGGAGCGAAGTGTCCTCGATATGCAGATGCTCATGAGCCCCACCCCCGCCGGCCCTACCCCCGTCGCCGGCATCCCCTGGTATGCCTGTATCAAGGGGCCAAACGCCTGCGTAACCGCGCTCCAGACCCTCATGCTCAATCCACAGATAGCCGTCAACACGTTGCGCTATCTGGCGCAGACTCAGGGTGTCAAGTCCGACCCCCTCCACGAGGAGGAGCCCGGCAAAATAGTCCACGAGATTCGGAGAGGTGAACTCGCATGGACCGGGGAGACACCTCACTCGGCCTTCTACGGCAGTATAGATGCTACCCCCTTGTTCTTGATACTGTTTGCGGAGACGATGAAATGGCTGGGCGATGACGAACTCTACAGAGAGCTCCTGCCGGCGGCGAAATCGGCCCTGGAGTGGATACAGTGCTATGGCGACATCGATGGCGACAACTACGTGGAGTATGTCACCAGAGGAGCGGGGACAGCGGGCGGCGGATGGAGGGACAGCCGGGGCATCGTTGCTTATCCTGACGGCGGAACGGTTCCTGAGCCGCTGAAACTCGTGCAAGTCCAGGGTTACACGTACAAGGCAATGATGGACATGTCAGAGCTGCTGGCCA
>CAZGDV010000130.1:0-6887 GCA_964524995.1 uncultured Dehalococcoidia bacterium
TGGGTGCACGTCTTCGATGTCGACTATGGCCTTCCTACCTATGTCGGGGACTGGGGGTTGGCTTCGCATACCAACGCCACCGAGCCGAAGGACAAGCAGCTCGTCTGCTCATATATCTCGGGCTCCGGTGAGGCTGCGTACTTCGGGCTCACCGCACCGATGGAGATGGTCTGGAAGGCGAACCGTATGTTCCTGGAGGGCATGGAGAAGGGGTATCCAGGCTTCATCGAGGCCATCGAGCACGAAGGCCTCAACGTGCAGTTGAGCCATGGTAGGTACGCTTACGCCACCGTGCCTGCCGAGATCGACATACAGTCACCAAACATACAGGGCCTTTACTTCACGGGTGACTCCGTCAGATCGGTTGGCAGCGCTGCATCGGACAAGGTGTTCCAGCTAGCGTATCCCGTTTGCGAACGCGTACTGGAGTACGTCAGGGGGTAGGCAGCCGGAAGGCGAGTAACGGGTGCGGGAAAGGAGAGGAAGCCATGCGCAAGCTCCTGAGAGTGGACCTGTCGACCGGTAGTGCTGGCGAGGAGGAAATCCCGCAGGCGATCGCTCAGGGATTCGTAGGAGGGCGTGGTTTCGGGGCCAAGTATGTGTACGACGAGATTGCGCCCGGCACTGACCCTCTTGGGCCCGAGAACAAGCTCTACTTCGTGGTCGGTGCCCTGGCCGGAACCGGTGCACAGTCCATGTCCAAGTGGATGGTATTCACCAAGAGCCCTCTTACGGGCACCTATACTCGTGCCTCCGGAGGCGGCGACTTCGGGGCACATCTGAAGTGGTCGGGCTACGAAGTCCTGGCTGTCGAAGGCAGGGCGTCGAAGCCGGTCTATCTCTACATCAAAGACGGCAAGTGCGAAGTGCTCGATGCGAAAGACGTGTGGGGCAAGGCCACGGGCGAGTGCGAAGAAGCCCTGCGAAGCAAGCACGGGCGAAGGGCACAGGTCTTGTGCGTAGGGCCGGCGGCGGAACAAGGCGTGCGCTACGCAGGCATATTCTCGGTGGGTCGCGCTGCCGGGAGGGGTGGCACTGGTACCGTCATGGCCTCGAAGAACCTCAAGGCCATTGTGATAGAGGCCCAGCGAGTCGAGAACCCGGCGAACCCAGAGGAGTTCAAGCGCCTGGTCCAGCAGCAGGTAAGGTCCTATCACGAGGGGCTCGGATTCGAGCCGTTCCGTGACTTCGGGACGCCGATGGGGGTAGCCGTCAACAACAGCATGGGCGTGTTTCCCGTGCGCAATTTCCGTGAGGGCTTCCTGGAGGGGAACGAGAGCATAGGGTTCGATAAGTACGCGGCGATTACCACGAAGCACGAGGGATGCTACAGCTGCATGTTGAGATGCGGCAAGCTGCGAACGCTGGCCAGCGGCCCGCATGCCGGCCTGACGAGCCTGGGCCCCCACTACGAGACCATCTGGGCATTCTCCGGCCCGACTGTATGTACGGATTTCGACGCCACGATCGTCGCCGACAAGCTGTGCTATGACTACGGCCTCGATTCCATAAGCACAGGCAACGCTATCGGCTTTGCCTATGAGCTGTTCGAGAAGGGCATCCTGACCAAGAAGGAGACCGGCGGCCTCGTCCTGCAGTGGGGCGACCCCGAGCCCATGCTGAAGCTGGTCGAGATGATAGGTAACAGAGAGGGTCTGGGCGACGTACTCGGTGAAGGGGTCAAGCGTGCTGCGGAGAAGATCGGAAAGGGTGCCGACCAGTACGCCATGCATGTGAAGGGCCAGGAGATCCCTGGTTACGAGCCGAGGGCGATGAAGGCACTCGGGATGAACTTCGCCACGAGCAACGTGGGGGCGAACCACTGCATAGGATACGCCGGACAGGAGTTGGGCAACCCCCGACCCCGCCTGGTCGACGCCGCAGCCGATGAGGACAAGGGTGACATCGTCAAGTACAACCAGGATTATACCGCGACGCTGGAACTGGCGGGCGCCTGTACCTTTCCCGGCAACAACCTCGATTTCTTCGGGCCGGAGCTTCTGGCTGAGATGCTGGTGGCAGCGCTCGGCGAGCCGAAGTTCGGTAGTGTCGACTACCTCTCACTGGTTGCGGAGAAGACCTACAACCTCGAACGGTGCTTCAACATCAGGGAAGGCTTCAGCAGGAAGGACGACACGTTGCCCAAGCGGATGTATACGGAGCCGCTCAAGGGCGGAATGCGGGACGGAGAGTATTACAGGACGCCCGACAAGATCATCGATGAGTACTACGAGCAGAGGGGGTGGGACTCGAGCGGCATACCTACGAAGGCTACTTTGGACAGGCTGGGCCTGGCGGATGCCGACAAGGACGTCGCCCGGTTCAGGGCGTGAAGCTCCCGGTATGACCGGCATACCAGGCCTTTTTGATAATACGGCGTTCAGTGACATGAGGAGGGACAATTGGCTGATGCAAGTTTCGATGTGGTGGTGATAGGGGGAGGACACCAGGGTCTCATCGCCGCCAACTACATGGTCAGGAATGGCTACAGCGTGGGCCTCTTCGAGCAGAGGCGCGAGCTGGGTGGCGGCGGTTGCACGGAGGCACGCCCGATACCGGGGTTCATTGGCAACCCCTGTGCACACGTGGCCGGGCTGTGGGCGAGTCCTGTGAACCAGGACTTCAAGCTTCACGAGAGGGGGCTCAACTACATCTTCCCGCCGGTCCACAGCGCAATGGTGTTCCCGGACGAGCGGTGCATAGTCTCCTATCGATCGATTCAATGGGACAAGGAGACGGGGGTCGTCATCCCGCAGGAAGACATAGTAGAGAAGAACATCAAAGAGGTCGAGAGGATATCGCCCAGGGACGCTGATGCCCTGGCCGGATGGCAGGCGGAGGGGAAGATATGGCAGTGGGGTTTCGCGGCCATGCAGGTTCTGTGGAACCCGCCGGCTGTGCCGGGCGAGATCGATCCGGTTGAGGCGCTTATCCAGGACCCCAATTCGGGTATCGACCGCCGCCACCAGTTCATGACGGCTACCGAGTTCGTCTCTGACTTCTTCGATAGCGATGAGCTGCGGGCTCACTCGCTCAGGATGCTGGGGTCGGCGGGCATCTACCCTGACGACGCGGCCCCGTTGCCCGTAATGTTGTCCAATGTGCCCATGCAGGTGATCGGATTCGGTGGCGGGGTGTACGAAGGCGGCACCCACAACGCTATACACGCCTTCCAGAGGGCGCTTAGCGAGGAGGGCGGCAAGTTCCACGTCGGTGCGGATGTCGACGAGATACTGGTGGAGAACGGCCGGGCCACGGGCGTCAAGCTGGCGGACGGGACCGTCGTCGAAGCGAAGAAGATGGTCATCACCTCAATCGTGATCACGCAGACGCTGGCCAGGCACCTGCGCAACGTGGACCTGGGACCAAAAGGCGCTGAGTACCGCAGGAAGATCGCCAAGCTGCGTATCGACAGAGGGCAGATCTTCTGGGGGCACATCGCGTTCCATGAGTTGCCCAAGTACAAGGCTGAGGCCTGGAATCCCGACTGCGGTCAGGCCCGCTGGATATTCATGGGCGATGCGGACATCGAGTACCTCGACCGCGAGTACCGCTTCCGTAACCAGCACATAAGGCCGGGACAATGGCCGGAGCGGCTGTATCTTTGGGAGGGTACGGACACCAAGTTCGACCCGCGCTACGGTCCCCCCGGCAAACACGTAGCCCTGCTGGAGGAGATGGCGTTTCCCGCGAGCTGGAGGACCGAGGAAGAGTGGATGCAGATCAAGAAGGAGGCTCCCGACCATTTCCTGAAGCAGTGGGAGCGGTTTGCGCCGAACATGACCTGGGACAACGTCATAGCTACCAACATAGACACGCCGTTGGACATCATGCGCAGGAGCGACAACTTCCTCGAAGGGAACTGGGGTTTGATCGCGGGGACTCCCAGCCAGTGGGGTGAGATGAGGCCCATACCGGAGTTCGCCCAATACCAGATACCGGGCATCGAGGACCTCTGGATGGCTGCCGGCTCCTGCCACTACTCATTGGGACTGACCGGTTGGGCCGGCTACAACTGCTACAGGCGCATAGCGCAGAAGCACGACCTCTGGAAACCGTGGGAAGGACGCCTGTATTAGGGCGCTGATATATCGTTATCGGCATGAATAACTAGCGGAGCGACAGCATATGCAGACCAAGTACGACTTTATTGTGATCGGCGGCGGCCCCAACGGACTCTGTGTCGCTGCCTATTTGAGCAAGGCGGGGCAGAAGGTTCTGGTGTTGGAACGGTACTTCGAGGTGGGAGGTGGGCTTGCCACGGAGGAAGTAACACTGGGTGGCTTCTACCACAACACACACGCTATCTACCACATGATGGCGGACTATGCGCCGCCATATCGAGACCTGGAGCTGGACAAGTACCGGTGCAGCTACATCTTCCCAGACCTGCAGGTGGCCATGCCTTTCGCGGACGGGAAGTCCCTCTGCCTGTACAAGGACGTTGACAGGAGCTGTGAGTCCATAGCCAGATTCTCGCCCAAGGACGCCGAGTCCTACAGGGAGGCCTACCACAAGTTCAGACTGTACATGGACGAGTTTCTCGCCCCAGGGACGTACGTCAAGCCGCTCCCCACGCTGGAAGCCGTCCTCGGGCTTCACAAGACCGAGATAGGTGAGGAGATATCCGGGTACCAACCCAAGAGCCCGCAGGAGACCGTCTTCGGGCTGTTCGAGAACGAGCGGGTAAGGACGCTGATGCTCTATCTCGCCTGCCACTGGGGCCTGGACTACGACGACGGCGGGCTCGGCTTCCTCGTTCCTCTGATGCTGGACAGGGCGGTGAACTCCCGGCTTTGCCTCGGCGGGTCACACAGGCTGAGCAATGCCGTGGCCAGGGCGGTGCAGGAGGCCGGGGGTGGGCACCTGAGGGGCAGCCAGATCATTAAGAGGATCATCGTCGAAGGTGGTGTCGCCAAAGGGGTAGAGCTCGACAACGGCACTGTCTACGAAGCCGACAAGGCCGTGATCAGCAGCATAGACCCGCACCAGACATTCCTCCAGTACGTCGGCGAGGAGAACCTGTCCCGAGACTTCCTGGACAAGGTGAAGAACTGGCACTGGGAGAAGTGGAGCCTGTGCTCCTGCCATGCGGCCCTGAGGGAGTTGCCCGCGTTTGCCACGGACGAGGACATTGGCAACGGGCTCATGTACATTCTCGGGTACGAGACGCCGGACGATCTGGCTGGCCACTGGAGGGAGATCAGCGAGGGCGAGCTTTCGTCAACCGTGCGGTTCGACGCGGTCTTCCCCACCATGCACGATCCCTCGCAGGCCCCGGAGGGACGGCACACCGGCTCCATGTACGAGATGGCCCCGTACAAACTGAAGGGTGGGGCCGAGCGCTGGTGGGACCGCAAGGTACGCGAGGAGCACGAACAGGGCTTTCTGGCGACGCTGCGCAAGTACGCGCCCAACATGACCGAGGACAAGATACTGTGGACTTACCTCTCGACGCCGATGGACTTCTCGACGAAGTACCTGAACATGGTGCAGGGGTCGATCAAACAAGGTGCCTATGAGGTGTTCCAGATGGCGGCCAACAGGCCCAACGACGAGTGCTCCAGCAATCGTACGCCGATCAAAAACCTGTACGTGTGTGGGGCGAGCACCAACCCCGGCGGGCTGGTCACGTTCGGGCCGGGATATATAGCGGCGAACACCATAGCCGAGGACTACGGAATCGAGAAGTGGTGGCGGGAGCCGGAGTACATCACGGAGGCGCGCAAGAAGGGCTACTTCGGCGACTACGAAGGCTAGTCTGCGACCTGCCGCGAAAGAGGCTTGAGATGAGAACCAAGGCTGCGATACTGGAGAAGCTGAACAGCCCCCTCGTAATCGAAGAGGTGGAGTTGGACGATCCCAAGGACCACGAGTTGCTGGTGCGGATGGTGGCTACCGGCGTATGCCATACCGATCTGCACTGCATCAAGGGCGACCTCGCGACGCCCTTGCCCGTCGTCCTCGGGCACGAAGGCGCGGGAATCGTCCAGAAGGTGGGCAAGAACGTGACCACGGTGCAGCCCGGCGACAAGGTGATCGTCACGGTTGCGCCTTACTGCGGAAAGTGCCCTGCCTGCATGATGGGAGTCCCGACCAGCTGCGAGCGCGACCCCCAGACTGCCATGCTCATGGGCACGATGGCAGATGGCACCAAACGCCTCAAACGTCTGAACGGCGACGAGCTGAGTCACTTCATGGCCCAGTCGTCGTTTGCGGAGTACGCCGTGGTCGAGGAGTCGGCCACGGTGAAGGTCAGAGAGGACGCGCCGTTGGATATCGTCTGCCTCCTCGGGTGCGGGGCGTCCACAGGAATCGGTGCAGTGATCAACAAGGCGCGGGTGAAGGCGGGAAGCAGCGTCGCTGTGTTCGGGTGTGGGGGTGTGGGGTTGGCGGTCATCATGGCCGCGAAGCTGGTGGGCGCTCAACCGATCGTTGCGGTGGACCTGCTCGACAGCAAGCTCGAGAAGGCACGTGAGTTCGGCGCTACGCACCTGGTGAATGCTTCGAAAGACGACCCGGTGATCAAGATCGCTACTGAGTGCAACGGGGGGGTCGACTACAGCTTCGAGGTCATCGGCAATCCCGCGGTGATCACCCAGGCGTTCCACTCCGTCTACCCACGCCCGGGTGGGATGGCGGTCGTCCTCGGGCTTGCCCCCATCGGTAGCACGTTCTCTATCGAGGCGTGGCGCTTCATGAGGGAGGTCATTATCACCGGCTGTACTTTGGGCAGCATCAAGCCACAGATAGATATCCCGCGCTATGTGGACCTGTTCATGGCGGGCAAGCTGCCACTCGATAAGCTGGTGACGAAGTGCTACTCGCTGGACGACATCAACCAGGCTGTCCAGGACGCGCTCGACGGCACGGTCGTCCGGGGCGTG
>CAZGDV010000131.1:0-4689 GCA_964524995.1 uncultured Dehalococcoidia bacterium
TGGTCATGAAACTGACCGGACTGGACAAGGGCGAGCTTCTGAAGCGCACCGGCGCTATCGTCACGACCCTGGGTGAATCAGGGTCGCGAATCAATCTGGCTGACCGTGAAGTCAACGTCCCGGTGGTCACACCGGACGAGGTAGTTGATCCTACAGGGGCGGGCGATGCCTACCGGGCCGGCCTGATCAAGGGACTCGTCGACGGGAAGGACCTGTATCAGAGTGCCTTGATGGGGTCCGTCGCCGCATCCTTCGCTGTGGAATCCTACGGCACCCAAGAGCACTACTTCGATATCGGCCTTTTCCAGGAGCGGCTGGCCAGGTATATGAAGTAGTACGGGGGAGGCTTCGATTGGGAAGGGGTATTGGGTGTCGTGAGGCTGCGCTGTGCGCTACCAGTAGACCTCGACGCTCGAGACGGCACCCATGGGCACCCAGAAGGTCCCCAGGGCGTCCCTCTCTTCGCTGAGTGCAGCGGACCACTCGGCGAGCTCGGCCTCATCCTGTGCGAGGGCATCGTACCACTGCTGCATTCGCTCTGCGTCAGGGGTGCCCTGGATGAACATCTTGCCATCCACCCATTCGTTGAACTCGGTCACGTTGCCGTTGTGGACGGCGACCGCCTCGTTGTAGTCATCCAGGTCCTGCTCATAGGCGGCTTTGCGTGCGGCGTACTCCTCGTAGCAGCCGTAGCCGGGACACGACATGACATCCAGGCTCACCAGACCATAGACCTCGTCCACTGCAATATAGGCGACCTTGTCCCAGCTACTTGAGTCCCCACCATCAGCCTCATCGCCAGGCCGGTCACCGGTGCAATCGACGTAGACCAGCCCCCTGTCCGCGGTCTGGAAGGCGTTGCACGCATGTCCTTCACCGTCACCCGCGAACTCGAGGGCCACCCAGGCTGCCCTTATTCCGGCGGCCTCGGCGTTGTTGTGTACGTCCTCAGCAAATGAGCCGCAGACATAGCTCCCCGGCACATAGGCGTTTTCGTCGGTCAGATCAGCAACGAGGAAGGCTTCCAGCTCGGCCCAGGTCGGGTCGGTGGCCCAATCATTGTTAGTGAGATGAATGTAGTCGCTGGGCCGGCAGATCACGCAATCGTTGCGGACATAGTTGGGCTGCTTCCCCTCGAAGAAAGACACGCCGTCCATGACCTGCGGGGGCTCGGTTGGCTCGGGGGAGGACGTCGGCACGGGGCTCGGGCTCGCCGACTGAGTCGGCGCGGGAGTCGGAGCCGTTGATGTCACCAGTGTTGGAGTAGAGCTGGGCGCGGGTGTCGCGGTCGGAGGTGTCGTGGGCCCGAAGGGCGTTTGCGCCGTCGATTCGGGCGAAGCACCAGCGTCCGAGAGAGCGCCGTCGGCATCGCCAAAGGTTACGAAACCGGTGGAGGAGAGCGCAACCAGTAGCGCGCCTACAAGTATCAGGAGGGTTCCCAGAAGTATTAGGGTCTTGTTCATCACTCACGAAAGCGGCGGCACACGCCGTCGCACGGTTACCATTCCAACTTAGCAGGCCGCGCCGAGGCCCACAATGGCGCTTTGGTAAGGGTAGCGGGCGCAAAAGTACCGTACTCAAACCGAACCTTCGTTGACATGGGCGGAGCGCGGCTGTAACCTGTGAGGCGCTAGCACGTTCGAGAGAGGGCTGAGTCGTGGACCCGGAGCAGGCTACCGAGGAGTTCAGAGGCTAAGCGGCAGCCCTTGATGATGCGTACTCCGCGTACCTCCTCAGCGCCCGGCACGCCGTACGCAGCGACTCGAAGACGACGAGGCCCCGCTCCCTGAGCCTCTCAATCGAGCGGCTCTTCATGGCCGGGCCTCCTTCCTCGGAGAAGGCCACCACTACCTGCTTCTCGCTGCTGCGGTTGAACTCCAGGACGCACTCATCGAAGCCGGTCATCGGCCCCCCGATCGTGCCCTCGAAGTATTCCCCGCTGAGGTATAGCACCACCATATCCACCACCGGGTCGGCATCCAGCAGCTCAAGCGTGCGCCGGAGCTTGGGCGCATCGGAGAGTACGGCAGGCAGATCGAGCGGGTTGGCGATACCCTGGTTCACCAGCGAAAGGAACTCCAGTAGCCCTTCTCGCGTGGACCCCGAGACGGGGGGCATGTCCAGCCCCTCCTGCGCACATATGTCGCCGGTGGCCACGCTGTTGCCCCCGCCCGACGACACGACGGCGACGCGTTTGCCCCTCGGCGGCCTGATATGCAGCAGGAGCTGTGCGACATCCGCCATCTCCTCCATCGACCCTACCCCGATCGCGCCTGTCTGCTCGAAGAAGGCATGCCAAACGCAGGCCTCCCCGGCCAGCGAGCCCGTGTGCGAAACGGCGGCCCTGACACCGGAGCCGGTGACCCCCGCCTTCCAGATCACAAGGGGCTTGACCGGAACGAGCTTCCTGACCAAGTCAAATAGCCTTCGCCCGTCGGGGACGCCCTCGAGGTACATGCAGACGACGCGGGTCTCCGGATCATCGGCCAGGTACTCCACGAAATCCGTTGCGCCCACGACGGCCGCATTGCCGTAGCTGATGACCTTGCTGAAGCCGATACCCCTCTCCGGCCCGATGCGCATGAGGTGGCGGCAGTGTCCGCCGCTCTGCGACACGAAGGCGACGGGCCCCTCGACCAGCGGCACGTCGTCGAACATCCTCATCCGCACCGAGGGCACCTGGAACCCCATGCAGTTGGGCCCCACCAGCCTGATGCCGCCCCGCAGGGCTATCTCCGTCATCTCCTCCTGGAGCCTCATCGCCTCGGGCTGGCCCGTCTCGGCGAAGCCCGACGTGCAGACCTGCACGTTCAGTACGCCCGCTTTCGCGCAGTCCTCGATGACCACGGGCACAGCCGGAGGAGGAACGGTGACGGTGACGAGGTCGGGTCTCTCGGGCAACTCGGTGACTCTGGGGTACATCCTGACGCCGTCGACCTCGTCGGCGTTGGGGTTCACCAGGTAGATCGCACCCTGGAATCCGGCATCGCGCAGCGAACGGAACAGCTGCAGTCCCGTGTAGCCGGGGTGGTTGTGCTTCTGCTCTCTGGAGACGCCGACGACCGCGATTGACTTAGGGGGAAAGCCCTCTCCGAAACCTCGGGCCAAGGTTGAAGCCTCCTGGACTAGCTCTGCCGGGCGATACCGAGATACTCGCTGTATTCAACCAGATGAGAGAGCACCCTGGCCGTCGCCTCGGGAACGGGGTAGGGGAACATGTGCTCTCGCCTCAATCTGTCGTAGACCTTGCCTCTCTGCGCAGCGCCCCACACCATCGTGGTGAACAGAACAGGTTTCCCGTATTTGTGTATCATCTCCTTGGTCTTCTCCACCCCCTCCACAACCTCCGCGTCCTCTATCGCCTTCCGAAAGTCCATGACCTCGTGCTTCATCGAGTCGGGCAGGCCGCTCCACCCGGCGAAGCTCGACGTCATCCCCACACCGCCGACCATGACTATGGCGTCCACGTTCTCGTCCTCTATCATCGGCCAGAGGAGGTGATAGCTGACGAAGTCGCCTGCCGGGTCGACGGGATTGCCATGTGACCACCTGCCCGACAGCATCGAACTCAGTATGCCCATCGTCTTCTCGGTAAAGGCTGGCAGCTCCAGCCCGCTCCGGCGCAATATGTCCGAGGTCATCACGGCCATGCCGCCACCCATCGTAAGGACGCCCACACGACGTCCGCGCGGCAGGGGCTGCCCCAAAAGGGCTGCGGCCACATCCACCAGCTCAGTGAGCTCATCTACCCTTATGACGCCGCACTGCTTGAAGGCCGCATCCAGCACAACATCCGAGCCCGCCAAGGCCGCCGAATGCGACCTCGCCGCCCTGGCCCCCGCATCCGACCGTCCCGCCTTCAGGATGACAACAGGCTTCTCTTTCGTGATATTGGCGGCCAGCTCCATGAACCGCCTGCCGTCCCTGAGGCCCTCGACGTAGCCGAGGATGACCTTGGTCCTCCTGTCCTGCGCCAGGTATTGCAGATAGTCTTCGAACTGCAGATCGGCCTCGTTCCCGCTGCTGACGAACTTGCTTACGCCCACCCCCATCTCAAGGGCGTGGTTGAATACGGACTGGCTGGAGTTGCCGCTCTGCGAGACGACAGCCACCTCCCCCCGCTTCACCTTCGGGAGGAAGGGCACAGTGCATATACCCGAGTAGGTGTCCATATGCCCCAGGCAGTTGGGACCGACAACGCGTATGCCGCCACGGCGAGCGATCTCGATGACCTGACGCTCTACCCTCGCGCCATCCTCACCCGTCTCCGAAAGGCCGCCCGAGATGACGATCGCCGTCTTCACGCCCTTCTGAACGCATTGTTCCATAGCTTCGGGCAGCGACTTCAGGGGAACCGTCATCACGGCAAGGTCCACCGGTCCGGGGACGTCCAGCACGGTCTTGTAGGCCTTGAGACCGAGTATCTGATCTTCCTTGTTGTTTATGGGGTATATGTCCCTCCTGCGCCGGTTCTTGAGCAGCCTCCCCACGACGTTGAAGCCCCATTTCCCGAATGTACCGGAGGCACCTATGACCGCCACCGATCCGGGGTTGAACAGGTAGCCGAGCTCACGCTTGAGACTTGTACGCGTCGCTGTTCTCTTGGCCATCTTCCCCCGCTTAGGCAACTTTATCTATTGTAGCCTGCCGAACGCCGGAAGGCCAATCATTACGTACACGGCGGACAAG
>CAZGDV010000131.1:4789-6821 GCA_964524995.1 uncultured Dehalococcoidia bacterium
TTCTTGATCATGTACACGGCCAGGTCGCCCACGCGACAGCTGTAGGCCCACTCGTTGTCATACCAGCTGAGCACCTTGACCATGTTGCCGCCGATGACCATTGTGCTCATGGCATCGACGATGGAGCTCGCCGGGTTGCCCTTGAAGTCAATGCTGACCAACGGCTCCTCGCAGAACTCGAGAATGCCCTTCAGAGGCCCTCCGGCGGCGTTCTTCAACGCCTTGTTGACGTCGTCTACGGTCACGTCCTTGTCGAGGTCGGCGACGAGGTCGACGACCGACACGGTGGAGGTAGGGATACGGAACGCGAGACCGTGAATGCGGCCCTGCAGCGCAGGTATCACCTGCGTCACGGCCTTGGCGGCTCCGGTGGTGGTGGGGATGATGTTCAACGCGGCAGCGCGTGCCCGGCGCAGGTCCTTGTGCACCGTGTCGAGCACGACCTGATCGTTGGTGTAGGCGTGTATTGTGGACATGAGTCCCTTGCTCACGCCGAAGGCGTCGTGCAGCACCTTGACCACGGGGGCCACACAGTTCGTGGTACAGGAGGCATTGGAGATAATGCGGTGCTTGGCCGGATCGTAGTCACCCTCGTTCACGCCGAGCACGACGGTGAGGTCCTCCTCCTTGGCCGGGGCCGTGATGAGCACCTTCTTGGCGCCTCCCTCGAGATGGCCGGCGGCCTTCGGCCCGGCTGTGAACAGGCCGGTTGACTCGACGACGATCTCGACCCCGAAGTCCTTCCAGGGTATCTTGGCAGGGTCGCGCTCAGCTATAACCTTGATCTTCTTGCCATCTATGATGATGGAGTCCTCGGTAGCCTCGACCTTGCCGGGGTAGATGCCGTAGTTGCTGTCGTACCTGAACAGATGAGCGTTAGTCTTGGTGTCGGTCAGATCGTTGACGACCACAACCTCCAGCTCGTTGGGGTGGAAGTCCTGCATTGCCTTGAGAACCTGCCTGCCGATACGGCCGAACCCGTTGATACCGACCTTGGTTGCCATTCTGTAACCTCCTGTCAGATTTGATCACCCCACCACACAGCGCCTCGTGTGAGGACGTAGTGCCTATGCGTCAGCGCCCGGCCCTACCGCACCCTTCGTCGCACGGCGTCTCCTGAGCATGTCGATAAACGCCTCTATGCGCGTCCTGACGTGATTGCTGAGCGAGAAATCGTTGTTCCCCTCCAGCGTCAACATCGGCAAGTCGATCTGATTTCGAAGTATGATGTCGCCGATGCCTCGGTGGCAGAACGCCTGCACATAGTGGATCACGCCGTCGACCTTGCGCCGTCCCACCTCTGTACGGATGTCGTTGACCCGGCCCATTATGGAATAGGGATATGTGTAATTGCAATACTGCCCGGCGAGGGAATCGCCCTGATCGGTCATGGCGAACTGGCGCTGGATCTCGTTGAGAACGACCCTGGCCCTGTTTCGCTCTATGCACGGGTACAGCTCATCGGCGAACACGGGAGGCACGCCGACATACGCGAGGCGGAGGTAGTCGTTTGGAAAGGAGTCGCGGGCATCCATGGCCGCCAGAAGGGTACTCAGGCGGCTCTCGTACTCCCGGTGGTCGCCCCCGAAATCGGACGCGGTCACGAGCCATCTGTGGTTCTCCAGCCCGCTCACGGTCCCATCCTGCCAGGTGCGCCTGTCCAACTCATGGGCCAGCCGCCTCGCCCGACCCAGCTGCGCTCTGACGTCCCAGGCAGCATCCAAGGTCGTGCCCAGTCTGTCGGCCAAGCCCTCCAGCGCTCTCCGCATCGCAGCAGGGTCAGGCTCTTCGGGATACGCGAAGGGGATCGTCTCCAGCCCTTTGAGTCTCAGTACCTCCATCAGCATGCCGGTGTTGGAGCAGTCCCCGTTGGTTACACACAGTACGGTCTTGACGCCGTACTCCAGACATACGCCGTAGATACCCTTGATCCACGCGCAGCAGTTCTGGGGGAAGCCGGCGCGCTCCGCCAGGGCCACGAGGCTTTCGCACTCGGGACTGCCGATGAACATATTGTTGAGGTCGATCGGCG
>CAZGDV010000132.1:0-6813 GCA_964524995.1 uncultured Dehalococcoidia bacterium
CGCTCAGCAGAGACAGCGCCTCCCCGTAGCGCTTCAACTCCGCAAGGGCCTCACCTCGCCCGCACCACGCCCCCACATCAAGGGGATCCAGGTTGGTCGCACTCTCCAGCGCATAGAGCGCCTTGTCATACTCCCCAAGGCGCAAGAGTACCTCGCCTTTCCGGCTCCAAGCCGTCGCGTTGTCAGAATCGATCTCAATCGCCCTGTCCGCAGCTTTCAGTGCCTCTTCAAACCGATCCAATCCCCTGAGAGCTGTCGCTTTCCCCACCCACGAAGCCGGGTCATCCGCCCTTAGACGAATCGCCATTGCGAAGTCATGCTCAGCTTCGCTCCACCTGCCCAACGAGATAAGTGCCTCACCCTTCAACAACCATATCGCCGGATTGGTCTGATCGGCTTCTACCGCTGTACTGAACGCCTCCAGTGCCCCCTCCCACCTGCCCAGCGCGGCGAGTGCCGATCCTTTCCACAACCATGGCTCCGCTTCGCCCTGATCCAGGCCGGTCGCAACCTCCGAGGCCTCAAGCGCTTCCTCCGGCCTTCCCAACCCGAGTAAAGCCTCCGCCTTTATGCACCAGGCGGAACAGTCCTCATCCTCGATTTCCACGGCTCTATCCGCCGCCTGTACCGCCTCGGCCAGGCTGCCGCTCCTCAGCAGGGCCAATCCCCTGCATCTCCACGCTCTTGCGCTTGACGCCGCAGCCAACAGCGAAACGCTCAGCAGAGACAGCGCCTCCTGGTAGCTGCCGATGTCGGTCATCACGCAGCCCTTGCCGAGAAGGGCCTCCGCGCTGTCGGAATCGATGGCAAGCGCCTCATCGAACGCTTCCAACGCTTCTGTCTCCCTGCCGAGCCCGGAGAGAGACTCTCCCCTGCCAGACCAAACCTCGACGTCCTGCGGATTGAGGTCGCTGGCCCTTTCGAGGCTCTCCAATGCTTCGTCCAGCCTCCCCAGGCTGAGAAGTGTGAGCCCCTTGAGCTTCCATGCGTCGATGTTGTCCTCATCCAGATCGATGGCATTTTCGAATGCCTTGAGGGCCTCTTCCGGGCTGCCCGTCAGGGACAATGCCCTGCCCCTCTGCAGCCATGTGTCGCCACAACCAGGGTTCAGCGAGACCGACTTGTCGAAGGCCTGCAGGGCCTCGGCATCCCTACCCAGCTCCGCCAACGAACGTCCCAGGCCGTTCCAGGCGTCCGGCTGGTCCAGGTCGAGCTCGGTGGCCCGCTTCAGGGTCTGGGCTGCTTCATGCGCACATCCCGTATCGAATAGCGTCAGGCCCTTGGCCCGCCATGCAGCCGCCAGATCGGGACAGAGGTCGATGGCCCTGTCCAGGGCATACAGCGCATCCTTGAGCCGGTTGAGCTGCAGGAGCACCAACCCCTTCTCGTACCAGACAGCTCCGTCCTGAGAATTGAGGCCCAATGCCTTGTCCAGGCTTGCCAGCGCCTCTGCATTCCTCTCGATATTGGCCAACGCACGTCCTCTGCCGGCCCACGTGCGTGCGTCGTTGTCGCCGCCGAGATCGAGTCCCCTGTCAAATGCTGTGACAGCCTCCTCGTACCGTCCCAGCCTCAAGAGGACATGGCCCTTCTGTCGCCAGGCCACGCCATTCTCCGGGTCCATCTCGAGGGCAAGCTCAAACGCCTGCGCAGCTCCTTGGTCATCGCCGAGCGTAATGAGCACCTCACCCTTCTGGGCCAACAGCGCCGCGTCGTCTCCACCCAGGTCCAATGCCCGGCCCAATGCCCGCAACGCCTCGCTGTGCCTGCCCATCGATATCAATGCTTCAGCCTTGCCCGCCCATACTGAAACGCCAAGCGGGTTAAGCTCGACTGCCTCCTCGTAGGCCTTCACAGAGTCCTCATGTCTACCGCTGGCCGACAGTGCCACCGCCCTGTTGACCCACATCTCCCAATCGTTCGGGTCCAACTGAAGGCCCCTCTCGAACGCCTCCAGCGCCTCCTCGTATCTTGCCAGCGCTGATAACGCTATCCCCTTCGCGTGCCACGAGAGCGCCTCCTCGGGATCGAGCTGCTGCGCCCGGTCGAGGGCCTGCAGCGCCTCCTTGTACTTCCCGAGGTGGGTGAGCGCCATGCCCTTGTCGCACCACGCGCCGGCGTCATCCGGATCGAGGGAGATAGCCTTGTTCAAGGCCTGGAGGGCATCCTTGGGCTGGCCCAGGTGCAGCAGGACCGAGCCCTTGGTCGCCTTGGCTTCCGAATCCCCGGGGTTCAATTCCGCCGCCCTGTCAAGCGCCTGCAGGGCCTGATCGAAGCTCCCCAGGCCCGCCAGCGCGTGACCCATGCTCCTCCAGGTCTCCGAGTCGCCCTGGTCCAGGTCGGCGGCCTGGCTGAGTGCAGGCAACGCTTCACCGTATTTGCCCAGTGCAACGAGGGCCTCTCCCTTCATGCGCCACGCTTCCGCATGGCCCTGGTCGATCTGCAGCGACTTCTCGAGCGCAGGCAACGCCTCGCTGTACTTCTTCAGTTGCATCAGCACGATGCCCTTCTGTCGCCACGTGCCCGCGTCGTGTGGTCGCAGGTGGATAGCCTTGTCCGCAGCCGCGACCGCCTCATCCAGCCGACCCAGCGCCGCGAGCGAGATGCTGCCGCTCCTCCACGACTCGGCGTCCTGTGGGTCCAGCTCGATAGACTTGCCGAAATGATCCAGCGCCTCCTGGTATCTGCCCTTGTTCAGCAGCACCGCACCCTTGCCTCGCCAGGAGGGAGCGCTCTCTGCACTCAGCTCAATGGCCCTCTCGTAGGCCCGGAGGGCATCCTCAGCCCTGTTCAGCTGATGCAGAGCGGATGCCTTGCTCCGCCACGCCGATGCGTTCTCGGGATCGGACTTGATCGCCCTGTCGAAGGCTTGCAGCGCCTCCTGATGCCTGTTGAGCGCCATCAGGGTCGAACCCTTCTTGCTCCAGGTTGCGACGCTGGTGGGGTTGAGGGTGATCGATTTCTCGAAGGCCTCGAGGGCTTCGTCGTGCCGCTCCAGCTGCTCCAGGGCAACTCCGGTGCCGTGCCAGGCGGCCGCGTCGTTGGGATTCAGACCGGTTGCCTCGCTCAGAGCCTGTAGAGCCTCAGCGTACCGGTCCAGGCGCAGGAGCGCTGCGCCCTTGCCACGCCATGCGATGGCGTTGCCGGGGTTGTCAGCATATACCTCGATAGCCTTGTTGAAGGCATGGAGGGCCTCCTCGTGCTTCTCCTCCTGGAGAAGCTGCCGGCCCTCCAGCAATGCTTCACTGAAGCTATCTTGTGTCATACGAGCCAGCTCCAGGATCTGCGGGGCCACGGCCCGAAGCCGACCCCACCGTCCTCATCGATCCCGAGCGCAACAGCGCCAGCCAGTCCTCGTACGAACCGTCTCCAACGCGACCGTTCGACGGATAGACTGGCCCAGTCGAACAGTACCATAACTATCGTCACACCAACAATGGCCCTTTCAGGTCGATGAAGGGGGGAAAATAGTACCGTGACGAATGGCCCAAGCCGCCACATTCAAAACATGTAAGATTGATTAACTTGCCTCCCTTGACAGATTCGAGCCTTCTCCTTAACATTCTCAAACACAAACCTGCGCCCGGCCTGCCAGAATCCCCATGTGACTCCAACAGTCGAGGTGTGCACAATCGCTAACAGGCTTGCGTCCATCGTCTTCTACCTCGCATTGGCCCTGCTGGTGGCTGGCTCCGTGGCTGTTCCCGCCTTTGCCCAAGGTGAGGCCCAGCGAGGAGACCCCCCCACCCGCTACATCGTCATCTTTGACGATGGGCCTGATGCGGCGGTCGCCGTCGCGGACGTGGCGGACAACCTCGACATCGAAGTCACACACGTGTACAGACACGCCGTCAAGGGGTTCGCCGCCGCCATCTCGGAGGACGAACTGGAGTCCCTCCGGCGAAACCCCCGAGTACGGCTGATCGAGCCCGACATCAGGGTCCAGGCCGCCGACCAGACGCTTCCCACCGGCGTCGATCGCATAGACACAGAGTGGAATGTCACCGCCGATATCGACGGCGTAGACGAGCGCGTTGATATAGACATCGCGATCATCGACACGGGCATAGACATCGACCATCCCGATCTCAACGTGGTCGGCGGGATCCGCTACTACACCAGCGGGTCGCAGACGTACGAAGACGACCAATACGACGACGACCACGGCCACGGTACGCACGTCGCGGGGACAGCCGGCGCAATCGACAACAGCATCGGCGTTGTCGGGGTCGCGCCCGGTGCCCGGCTGTGGGCCGTGAAGGTACTGGATTCCAGCGGCGACGGCAACCTGGCCGACGTGATTGCAGGTGTCGATTGGGTGACCGCGCATGCCGACACCATCGAGATCGCCAACCTCAGCCTGCAGGGCCAGGGCACCTCGGCCGCCCTGAGACAGGCGATCCAGAACGGCGTTGCAGCCGGCGTTCTGTTCACGGCGGCCGCCGGCAACAATTACCAGAATGTCTACGGTTCCGATGGTATCTTCGGCACCGGGGATGACTTCCTTCCTGCAGCCTACCCTGAAGTAGCTGCTATCTCGGCGTTGGCCGACTCCGATGGCCAGCCTGGAGGCCTGGGCGGGTCAACGGGCAACGGGCCTGATGATTCCTTCGCGACCCTGAGCAACTACAGCACGAGCGTGGTGACCGGGAATCCGGTCACGTCGCCGGGGGCCGCTATCGACCTGCTGATGCCGGGTACAGGTATACTCTCCACCGAACTCAACGGGACATACGGAGTACGAAACGGCACGAGCATGGCGTCTGCCCACGCGGCAGGCCTCGCAGCCCTGTACATCGCCTCGGCAGGCACCAGGGACTTCAACGGGGACACCTTCATCGACGAGAACGACGTCTACGCCATCAGGCAGGCGATGATAGACGACGGTATAGCGCAGACAGACCCCGAGGGACTTGCCACACTCAACGATCCTGACAGCAATCCCGAGAGGATCGGCTTCGCGGAGCGCGATCTCCCCCCCGAGACGATTACCACTCCGGATACGCCTTCCGGCCCGAGTACAGCGTCGCCAGGACAGATAGTAACGTTCACCACCGGCGGCGCCTCCTCCAATCTCGGACACGCCGTGCAGTACAGATTCGACTGGGATGATGGCAGCTACTCGACCTGGTCGCCCTCGCCCAGCGCCTCTCATTCCTGGAGCGGCGAGGGCAACTACATAGTCAGAGCACAGGCCCGGTGCTCCATCCATACCAGCGTAGTCTCCGAGTGGTCCGACGGCACCGGGATAGCCGTTGCTATCATAATCTCCGACTCGCCTCCTGAAGCCCCCAGCGGCCTCACCGCCACAGGGGTCTCGGGTCCGCAGATAAACCTGAGCTGGCAGGACAACTCGGACAATGAACTCGGGTTCAAGATCTGGCGCAAGAACAGGTCACTGGGTTACTTCTACGAGATTGACGCAGTTGGCGCCAATGTCACCACGTACTCCGACACCGATGTGGTGGCAGGTAAGCAGTGCTGGTACCAAGTGAAAGCGTGGAACTACATGCAGGGGCCGCTAGGGCCGCAGGAGACGTTCTCAGATTACTCCAATGTGGCCTCGGCCATCGCCCCATCCAGTGGGGGGTGCTTCATCGCCTCGGCAGCCTACGGCTCGTATCTCGATGCGCATGTGGACACCCTTCGCGGTTATCGCGATGCGCACATGGCGGGCGATCCGGTCGGCCGGTCACTCGTTTCGGCATACTATGCCATCAGCCCTCGCATCGCCGACTTTATCGACGGGCACCCTGCCCTGAAGCCTGCGGTGCGGGCCGCACTCCTGCCCGCTGTCGGCGTCAGTACCGCAGCCCAGGATATGTGCCTCGGGTGCAAAGTAGCCGCAACAGCGCTGCTCCTGCTAGTCGCCGTCATAGGCCTCTTCGTGGCGAGACGGCGAATCGCAGGCGTCCGAACGTAGGATCGCCCCTCTCCCCATCGGCTCCCGCATATAGCCTGCATCGCGCATCCGACGGACGTGCACCAAGCTTGACATACCCCCCACGGTATGCTAGAAAGTACTTCACCTCCTTTGCGTACCTCCATGATATCCACGCGCTTCCACAATCCACGCCGCGCAGGCCGGTCCATCGGCGCGTGACAAGGGACACGCGAATAGGAGTGGCATGTCTACGGGCCGACAGGTCGTTTTCCGGTAGCAGCCAATCTGGGGCAGGAGGCCGATGATGGAAGACAGGCAAGCGATCGAGGCAGCATTGGGCAGGGGTCTTCTCCTGGGGGAGGTGGCCGCCCGCAACGCCCGCAAGTTCCCCGACAAGGAGGCCCTCATTTACGGCGACGTGCGCCTTACGTACAAGGAATTCAACGCTCGCATCAACCGCCTTGCGCACGCCTTCCTCGACCTGGGCATCAAGAAGGGATCGAAGGTCGCAGTGATGTCCTTCAACTGCAACCAGTTCCTCGAGATCTACTTCGCGCTGGGAAAGATAGGCGGGGTGACGGTGCCGCTGAACTTCCGCCTGCATGGCGAGGAGCTGGTCTACATCGTTAACCACTCCGACGCGCAGGCCTTCGTAGTCCACGAGCCGCTGCTGCCGATGGTCGAGCCCATGCGTAAGGACTTCAAGAACATCAAGGACTACATATCCATCAGCCGCGAGCCCATCGAGGGGATGCTGCACTACGAGTCATGGATACCCAAGTACCCCGACGACGAACCGCTTGTCCTGGTGAACGACGACGACCCGCTGTTCATCATGTACACGGCGGGTACCACCGGACGTCCCAAGGGGGCGGTGCTGACGCACAAGAACGAAGTCACGATGTGGATGCTGGTGAGCATGTTCGCCA